>CALWJW010000025.1 GCA_944381095.1 uncultured Clostridia bacterium
GGCGAAAAAGATGCAAAAAGTTGTGCGGTCAAGGCGCGAGCCGTGAATTGCGCGGTGGTGCCTTAACTTGTCCGGACGGTGTGACAGTCTGAGATTTCCGTCAGACCGGCAGAGCTGCGTTAGTATTACGATGGTCATGCAGAAACGAAGCCCGTATTTTCATCTGAATACAGTCAGATCTTTTTTAAGCCAACCGGTGCGGACAATGTTCAAAGCAGATCCGACGTCACCGAGACGGTATTTGTCAGCTACCGCCTTACAGAAGATGACCGGATTCAGATAAGAAGAAGCCGATGCCGAAAGAACACATTCTATTTCATTATCTCCGGTCCTGCGCAGACTTCTGACCTGAGGAAGAATATCCGCCGTAACTGTCCCGGTCTTTACTTTCTTTTCTGCCGGCAACGATCCGCTGTCCGAAACTGTGACCGCCGCGTCGGCAAACTCCCTGTCGCAAATCACACTGTATACCGCATATTCTATCTCCTGAAACTTTGCTCCGCCGGTGTAAACCTCCTCTACGTAAAGGTCGGGCGTAAGCGCCTGCCTCAGACGTTTTTCTATCTCGTCGCACCCGATGTGCTCAGTTATTCTGATATCGAGCAGTTCGCACCGGCTTTCCACAAAGAGCGGTAGCGGCTGAGCAAAAACCATTTTCGGATGAGGATTATACCCCTCTGTATACCAGACCGGTATTTTCGCTCTTATCATTGCCGGACAGACCGTCCTGCACAGGTCAAGATGAGAAATGTATATCAGTCTCCCTTTTTTGTGAAACTTTATTCTGATGTTTTCGGGCACCATCTCGTTACACCTCCCAGTCTGTTCGCGCCGCATCCCGAACATTTTTCACGGCAGTTCGGCGTCGGCTCCGATCTTCTTGACTTTTCGTATTCTCTCCTCAGGAACTGCTTTGTCACTCCTATATCTATCACGTCCCACGGCAGGACAGCCTCTGCGGAAATTTCCCTGTTGGCGTAAAAGCCCATGTCCAGCCCTGCGTTTTCAAACGCCTTTTCCCATTTTTCGTAACTGAAATGTTCATCCCATGAGTCAAACGACATTCCGAGCTTTCTCGCTTCGACAAGCACCTCAGACATTCTTCTGTCTCCCCTTGCGAGCGCCGCCTCGACTCTTGACGCCCTTGCGTCATGATAATTGAACCTGATTCTCTTATCGGTTATCAGCGACCGTACATAATCCTGCTTTGCGGTCAGCGTCTCTGTGCTGTCCTGTGCGTCCCACTGGAAAGGAGTAAACGGCTTCGGAATAAAGCAGGCGCAGCTGACCGTCACCTGTACGTTTCTGCCCTTTGCCCTTTTTTCACACCTGTAATACTCGTCTGCAACCTTCCTTGCCAGCTGTGCTATGCCGGCGAGGTCCTCTTCGGTTTCGGTCGGAAGTCCCAGCATAAAATAAAGTTTAACGCTGTTTTTTCCGCCTTCGAACGCCAATCTGCACGCCGAAAGGATTTCTTCCTCGGTGACGTTTTTGTTTATTACGTCACGAAGCCGCGGCGTTCCCGCCTCAGGTGCAAAGGTAAGTCCGCTTTGTCTTACGCTTGATATCCTGTCCATAAGCTCTTTTGAAAAAGTATCTGCCCGGAGCGACGGAAGAGAAAGGCTTACTTTCTTTTCGTCCGTCCAGGAAAGTAGCATACTTGTAAGCTCAGACAGCTTTGAATAGTCGCTTATCGAAAGCGAAAGCAGCGAGGCTTCCTCGTAGCCGGTGTTTTCGTAAAGGCATTTTATCTGTGCGTTGACGGTTTCCGGGGATTTTTCACGCACAGGTCTGTAAACCATTCCCGCCTGGCAGAAACGGCAGCCTCTTATGCATCCGCGGTATACCTCCTCGGTTATACGGTCGTGCACCGTCTCTATATAAGGCATCACGAATTTATCGGGATACGGAGCTTTGTCCATATCACCTATTATCCTCTTTGTTACCTTTGCAGGTACATCCGGATACAGAGGACTGTAACCGGTCACCGTACCGTCCGCGGCATAGCTCACCTCATACAGCGACGGAACATAGAAGCCGCTTATATGCGACAGTTTTCTCAGGTACTCTTTTTTACTGTAACTGCCGCTTTTTTTCATGTCGATATACAGCCGCACCATTTCACATAATGCCTGCTCGCCCTCTCCTATCGAAAAAACGTCAAAAAATTCGCACAGCGGTTCTGCGTTGTAAGTGCAGGGTCCTCCGCCTACCACGATGGGAAAGCTTTCGTCTCTGTCTGCCGCACGCAACGGCATTCCGGCAAGCTCTATCAGATTCAGAGCGTTGGTATAGCAAAGCTCGTATTGAAGAGTTATCGCCATAAAATCAAAGTCTTTTACACTGTCAAAGGTTTCAAGCGTGTAAAGCGGTACGCCTGCCGCCCGCATTTCGCTTTCCATGTCCGGGAGCGGAGAAAAAGTCCTTTCGCACCAGACGTCGGGCATAAGGTTAAGGGAATTGTAAAGCACTCTCATGCCGAGGTTTGACATCCCTATTTCGTATGAATCCGGAAAACAGAATGCCACTCTTGCCGACACTTGTGTTTTATCCTTCAACACCTGTCCGTATTCACCGCCGGTATATCTGCCCGGCTTTGACACTTTTTTCAGTATTTTTTCAAGTTCCATCTGCATACCTGCGAAAAAGAGCGGCTGTCCGGAGCCGGGCGTTCTGCCCTTCCGTTCACCGCCGCTGCTCTTATTTCGTTTTTCCTTTTTTCCGTAGTATCATACTTTTTCTGTCACCCCGACCGCATGAGCGTCAGATATTTTGAAAATTTCCGATTCAGGTGATCCTTATTTACCGCCTGCGTTAAGTCGTCAAGCCCAGTTACTTTACCGTTCGGGACGTCCGGAAGCTTTTCCTGTATGCCGTATAAGAGTTTCCGTCTGAAAAAACTTATTCCGTCACATACGATCAGCCCCGGACACCAAGCTTTAAGCTTATATCTTCTGAATCAAACCTCCGGTCAACCGTTTGTTTTTCGGGACATTCCGGCAGTCTTCTTATTCTTTTTTCATTTTGCTTTTTGTGTTTATGGTACGCCTTCCGCAAAGCAGAAATGCCGTAACCGAAAGTATTCCGTGCAGTCCCGCCGAAAGCATGGAAACAAAACCGAAATCAACCCCGGACGCTACCGTTACCAAAGCCGCCACGGCTCCGATGCCGCACGCTATCCCCGCGAATCTGGCACCGCCCGCTATCAGACGTTTCTGCCTCTTATATTCGAGCATCGCAGTCAGCAGTCCGGCGGCGCCGTTTTTTGACACCAGCATTCCCTCTCTGTCTGTTTCAAGAGGCTTTACGTCATCGCCCGGCTTGTATTTAATCAACCTTATAAGCTCCGGTTCAAGTCCGGTAGAGAAAAACAAAAGCTCTTTGTCTATACACGGGTTACAGGTTTTCAGTGAAAATACCGTTTCGGTATTTCTGAGCTCGGAAATCTTTTTCACGGTTTCCTCGTCAGCTCTGAATGTCAGTATTGCTCTGGCAAAGAACTTCTCCTCATCCGCTATGTACATTACTCTGGTGTTTCTCTGTATCAGCCTGTCATATCTTCTGACCTTTATCCCGAACTGCGCCAGATACTCTTCCGAACCTGCCCTTACGAATTTTCCGTCGACGTTCGCAGATATACCGTGTTCGTCAATATCCGTAATCTTTACGTCGCGTATTTTTTCAAGACCGCCTTCCATATTTTTGAAAAGCGACGACAGCGTACCGCCGATCGTATTGAAAAGAGCCAAAACCCTCGAAAGGTGCTTTTCAAGCTCCTCCGACCTTTGCATTTCAAATCCTTCTGTAACCAGTTTTTCGGGAGGGAAAAGTTCTCCGTCGTTTATCATTATGATACTTTCGTCAAAGTCGTCGCCGTCGTCGTCGAAATCAACAGGAGCGGCGCCCGCTTTTGCGGAATTTTCGGCAGCTTTCAGTCTCGGCCTGTACATTGCGACAAACACGCTCAGCGGCGCCGAGAAAAACGCAAAAGTCATTGCGCTCAGCACGCCGTTCAGCACATCCTGTCTGAGAAGTCCGAATACAACACCTGTCACTACTGAGGCGCATACGATACATAATACCAGCTTTCTGATCAGTCCGCCGCATTCGTCGCGCACGACACGCTTCGAGTAAACTCCGTCTATCCTGTTTACTTTGTTCAGACCGTAAAGAGTCGCATCGGGTGAGATATAACCTTCAAACGCTTTGCCTTCGGGACTGCTCCTCATTGCCGTCATTCTTACTTCGGTTAAGTAATCACCGTAAGACGACGCAACCGAAAAAACGGTATATTCTCTTTTCAGCAAACTGTATCTGTAAAGTGCGGTCAGGAACACCGAAACCGCAGCCGATGTCCCGAAAAGGACTGCCGACTCCGCAGCATTCCCGGACGCAAGCAACACGATGTGGTATATAAATGAAACAGCTACGGTACCTGTGGTAAGCAGTTCCGGGATATATATCCCCTTTGAAATACATTTCAGCGAGTCGGCGATTGCGTCAGTAACCGTAAGAATTCCGGCTACCAGCAGTACAAGCTGAGCTCCGAGAATAAAGTATCTGCTTGCTCCGCTTATTCCGCCTTCCGAAGCTCTGCCGACAAAAAAGCTGATATTTTCGAGTAGCAGGACCGAACACATGGCGACAAAAGCAACTATCGTTTTCCTGAATCGTGAGCGCAGTGAATTGAGAAGCTTTCCAAGCCGCTCGTTCTCCCGCTGAGCGCAGTATTCTTTTTCGCGATTTATGTAGCCCTCCGAGTTCTTACCTCCGTTAATTCCGTCGGTAAAAGCGGGAAGCCTCTCGCTCATTTCACAGCGGTATCCCGAATTTTCTGTTTCCTTGTTTTTTTCCTTTTTTACCCCGTCCGCCGGTTCTTTTGTCATTTTCAGCGGAGGAACCGTCAGCTGACCGCAGTAGTCCATATAGCGCTTTTTGGCGTTCCAGATAACCCGGTCGTTTTCATCCCAAACATCGTCGGAATAATCGCCGTCGTCCGGTATTCCGTCAGGTATTTCTTCATCCTGCGGCTCTGCCACGGTGCTTTCCGGAAGCTCCTGCGCTGAGTCACGAAGGTCCTGTTTCAGCTGAGTGTCGTAGTCCTCGTCGCTTCCGCTTATCGCCTGCCGTTCTCCGTCTGCCTCTTCATCCTCAGTCTGCTCATTCATATCAAGGAAAGTCAGCTGAACGCCTTCTGCCAGCCATTTTTCTTTAAGCGACGCTTCGGTATAAACTTCCGGTTCATACCGGTTTTTTCCTTGGCTGCCGTAACTGTACGATGCCTCCTGCGTTGACGAAGTGTCACCTGCGTTATCGTCAGTCGGCGCGAAATATATTCCGTCCGGAACGTCATCCCGGGCATTTTCCCCGTCACTGTCATTTGAGTCTTCACCATATACGCCGCCGAATTTCAGCTGACCGCTTTCAACCTCTTCCGGCAATTTTTCACCGCGGTTTTTGATCTCCGCTTCGTCTTCTGCCGCACTCCCCGCGGCACCGCGTTTATATTTTTCGATTTTATCGAGCATTTCTTTTGCAAGGTCTTTTTCTTCCATTTTTTTCTCTTTCACCATCCTCAATATTTTTTATCCGAAGTATCCGCCGGCGTAAAAAAGTATGACTGCCGCTGCGGAAGACACATTGAGCGAATTCACCTTACCTTTCATCGGGATTGAAAGCACGAAATCGCATTTTTCTTTCACAAGCCTTGAAACTCCGTCTCCCTCGGAACCGAAGACGAACGCCGCCGGAGTTATTATCCGGCATTCACTGTAATTTTGTCCGTCAGCTTCTGCGGCATATATCCAAATCCCCTTTTTTTTCAGAAAATCTATTGCCGATGCAAGATTTGTCACTCTGGCGACCCTGAGGTGCATTGCCGCGCCGGCTGATGATTTCACCACGGTAGCGTTAAGCGTGACGCTCCGACGCTTCGGGATTATCAGACCGTGACAACCTGCCGCCTCAGCGCATCTTATCAGTGCTCCGAGATTGTGCGGATCGTTTATTCCGTCGGCTATGCAGACAAACGGTTTTTCACCTGAGTCGGAAGCGTAGTCAAGGATTTCTTCAATACTGCTGTACTCTATCTCGGGTACTACCGCTATAACTCCCTGATGCGATGCTCCCTGCGCAACATAGTCAAGTTTGCTTTTTCCGCAAGTGACCAGCGGCACGTGCATTTGTCTTGCCAAAGCGGCGATCTCCTTTATCGAACCTTCCCATGTACCGTCTTTTATAAGGATCTTGTCGACCGTTCTGCCGCTTTTCAGAAGTTCGGCCACGGCGTTTCTTCCGACAACGATATTACTTTCCGGCTGTGAGTTTATATCTTTCATCTTTGTTTGTCTCCATGCCGTCAGTACGGCTGAAAAAAAGTACGGTGAGCAGTTGCTTTTTTATTACCGAGCGGACACGGCGTACTGATCTCGCCCTGCCGTTTACAAAACTACGCTGACCGTCAGTTTCATATGATGTTTTCGTATATTTCACACTGTTATTGTCATAGTGTTGCCTTAAAAGACAAAAATTGCGCACAGCTTGGTTTTGCATTTTGCTGTGACACAAAAACATTATAGCATACAATTTCTGATTTGTATAGTCTTTTTTTTAAAAACCTGAAATTTTTTCGGCGACATCTTTTTCGCTTCCGGAATAACCGGGCTGACAGCGGTCTAATAAGAAAACCGCTTCCCGATGAAGCTCCGATAAACGCTTTAAAAGGAGCACCCCGACAGATATTTCAACAGGAAATCAGAAAAACATTTTTAATGAGAAATTTTTATAGATATTCCGGAAAAGCAGCGCCGAAGAACATTCAAAAAGTAACTCCGTCAGAATTTTTTGAAAGGAAAAGCCGCGTGCCAACGGCACGCGGCTGTGGTTTTGTACAGTCCGGCTAAAAAATTTTATATGAATGTACAATTCCCGAGACTATTCGCCTTACTGATTCTTTGAAGCAGCAAAGCATTCGCTGCAAAGTACAGGTCTGTCTCCTGTGGGCTGGAAAGGAACTCTTGCTTCTTTTCCGCACTGCGCACAGGGGGCGGTGAAATATTCTCTCTGGGGTTTTGCCGCGTTCTTTCTCTTTGCACGGCACGCTTTGCATCTCTGGGGTTCGTTCTGGAAGCCTTTTTCCGCATAGAACTCCTGTTCACCTGCCGTAAAAACGAATTCCTCACCGCAATCCTTGCATACTAATGTTCTGTCCTCGTACATGGTTTTTACCTCGCTTTGAAATATATAAATTGTTCCCTCAGACGGACTTAAACCGCCATTTGACAGCATAGGACTAATGCTGTCCGCTTTTTTTAAGCTATTCGGGCATTTTTATCTGATACCGCTCACCGCAAGCCGATACTCGGTGCCGCTACCTGCCGCCGCCTGCCACTGCTTGACACTGCCGCCGCCGCTTGACACCTCTGCCGTCTTACACTGCTGACACCTCTGCCGCCTGCCGCCGCTTGACACCTCTGCCGTCTTACACTGCTGACACCTCTGCCGCCTGCCGCCGCTTGACACCTCTGCCGTCTTACACTGCTTGACACCTCTGCCGCCTGCCGCCGGAAAACTGTCAGCGGCAATTTTTTATTTCAGAACATTCCGAAATGCTTACGGAGTTTTCTCTTTGCCCTGAAAATCGCATTGTCAACCGATTTTTCGGACGTTTCCAATGCCACCGAAATCTGGCGGTATGTCAATCCGCCCAGATAAAGCATAAGTGCCTGTTTTTCAAGCCTTGTCGCTTCACGATCAAGAATTTCCATCGCTTTACCGGCAGTGATAGAATTCTTCCCCACCACTCCCTCACTCGTGGCTCCCGACGGATCGCTTCTTTGTTCCGCACTCGTGGCTCCCGACGGATCGCTTCCCTGTTCCGCACTCGTGGCTCCCGACGGATCGTTGCAATTCGATGCATCCTTCGCTCCGCTTGTCACACCGAAGTCTGAGGCAAAGCGCCTCTTATGTTTTTTTCCGTTCGCTTTCGATATTCTGTCCGAAAGTGCTCTGCTCTTTCTCTTGGCGGCGTTGATCTTACGTACAAACGAAACTATGCGGTTGCGGACGCAGATCTTGGCATACAGTCCGAAAGTGACCTCTGCGCTTTTCCGGTACTTTTTTGCCGCGGCGTACAGAGCCATTCCCGCTTCCTGCATAAGTTCGTCATACTCAGCTGAAAGCTCAGGGCTTTTTCTCACGGCTGATTTTACCTGACTTTCAACCAGAGGTCGGTATTCACCCAGCAGTAATTCAAAAGCGCCCTCGTCTCCCGCCTGAAATTTATCCAGAATTTCCTCAGCCATCGTTCCCGCCTTTCGGTAGTGTCTATTATATACTCTATCACCGGGTTTGTCAATATTATATTTCAAAAAAATTTAAAAAAACAACAAAACAACCGTTAACATTAACAAATCAAGCACAGCTATTTTGTTAATACTGACCGTACATATTTCATTTTTATTGCTTTTTATTGATTTTTCGACAAACAATTTCAACAAATACTTAGTAAAATTTCGTATATTTTCACTCTTTCCGGAAATCACAGGAGGTAGTTTATTTCACCGGTCAGCACCGAAATCAACCCCTTATATACTGTTTCCGGACGCTCGTCAAAATTATACATCATTTTGTCCAGCATCTTTTTATTGTCGACCACCAGATTCAGGTCGAGTATATCTTTGTGTTCCTCCACGACTTTGCAACTGAAAATGAATTTGCCGTCCGGAAGTTTGCTAATGCTGCACTTTGATATTGAACCTCTTTTTTTGAACGACAGCAGCCTTAGTGCACTTTTCAGACTTTTCTCTCTTATCATAGGCAGAAGCTCACTCTGCAAATTATCACACACCTGTTTTCCCTGCTCTGTCAGACTGTAAGTCGCTTCTCCTGCTTCCGAAGCCGCATCTTCACGTATATTGCCGGCGTCTATCAGTTCCGCAAAACATTCCGCAAAATCAAAGTAGTTCACAACTCCGTCTTGTACGACAATGTCATTGATGTTAGAAAAGTCAAGTGCGTATCCCACATTTTTCAGCAGATACAGTATAAAAATTTTGATATCGTTTTTATCTTTGAGTCTGGTCTGCATTGAACTTTCCCCCTTTTTGTTTTTTCTTGCCCAGCGTTCGTTTCTTTGTTAAAAATTCCGCAGAGGCATCTGCCCCTGCGGAATCTCCTTCTGAATTTTTCAGTTGCATTGCCGCTGAAATATCACCATCACGGCTCATTCCTCTTCCTCTTTTACGAGATAATCCTGCCAGTTCTTCAATTTTACTTTGTTGAAGTTGAGTCCGCCGAAGTAGTCATACTTGACCCCGGAAAGCTCACTTCTCATAACACTGGCATGCTGATAAACGAATATCGGTATGACCGGCATTTCTTCAAGCAGTATCTTCTCAACCTCATGAAGCTTTGCAGAAAGCGTTGTCTTGTCTCCCGCCACGTATGCGTCGTGCGCCTCGTTTATAAGGGTATTCAACGTCTCGTTGTTGTATCCGGTAATGTGTCCGTACGGGACCTCCTGCTCATCAGGTCCGACAAGAATAGATCCCGAATAATAGGGGTTGAACACGGAAAGAATAGAGAATGCATCCGCCGACAGCGCCTGGTAGTCCAAGGCTATCACGTCGAACGACGCTCTTTCGGCAGTTATGGAATTATATTTCGAGTCACTTACGTACTCTTTTATTTCACCGTAAATTCCGTAGAGCGCCTCGACCTGCATATCTCTGTACTGTGTGATCGCTGACGTGCTTTCTTTGTACTGCTTGGTCCCTACGCACTTGATTTCGAAGTCAAATCCAAGCTTGTTCCAGGTCTCAACGACCGTTTTGGCAACCAGATAATCGACCGTTTCAGTGTCAAAAGCTTCTTCGTTGAGCTCCAGATTTCCGGTCCTGTCGTTCAGCTCAGAAACGCTGTCCGTTTTTACTGTGAGGTAAAGCGTTCCGTAGCTTGCCGGATCGATTCCGGCAGCGCTGAGTTTTGATTTGGCTTCGGATACCGACATTGCGGCCGAATCCAGCTTGTTCTGATTATTCGCGGCGAAATCATCCTTATCTGTCAGATCCGTGATTCCGGCAGGTACCAGTCCCGTAGCCGGTTTTGCAAACACCAATTCATTGACTATCGCGTTTCTGTCAATCACCTTTCCGAGCACCTGTCTTACCACCGCGTTATCAAAAGGAGCTTTATTGGTGTTAAAATAATAGGTATGTGTACACAGGCTGTCGCTGATCCTTGCTCTTTCCTTGTACTGCTCCCTTATCTCCTTCGATGCCGGAAGCTCACTGATGTAGAAAAGCTCGCCGTTTTCGTACTGTTGCATCATTTCCTCGGCATTAAGCTGGAAATCTATATTTATGAGGTAAGGTTTTACGTATTTTGTCGGGCTTACATACTTGTCTTCGTCCTCTATATTGCGGTTGTAATAGGAGTTCCTTGCCAGCTGCATACTGTCACCGGGATAGTATGAAAGGATAGTGAAAGGACCGTTCGTCACTATCGTCGTATTGGCGCTGGACCAGTTATAGTAATGCTCCACCGCATCTTCACGTAGCGGCACAAGGCACAGACTGGCTGTTTTTCTCAAAAATTCTTCAGGATCTATGGAGTGGTTGAACTCGATGGTCAGTATCTTCTGGTCGGCGGTAAGTCCTATATCGTCAGGACTGGCCATTTCATTCTTTCTCTCCCACGCGCCCTTGATGTCGTAGAGCAGCTCGGCTCCCTCACCGTCGAATTCGGGGTCGAGGAGTCTCTTCCACGCGTACAGGTACTGGTCGGCATGGACCGCACGTCCGTCCGACCACATCGAGTCTTTCAGCTCTATTGTCATCGTATATGTATCGTCATTCGGATCTTCCGGAATATGATCGTCTTCCACGTACTTATAGCTTTTAAGCATTGCTTTTTCAAGGTCGCCGTCCTCGTCTATCTTCATCAGACCTTCAAACAGCATTCCGAGAAGCTTGGTAGAGCTTATGTCCATGTATGCATATGCCGGGTCGAAGTTATAGACCTCAGAGGCAAGATACATGTTTATATGCGCTCCGTACGCACTGTCCTTCTGCGCACATCCGACAGCAGCAGGCAGCAGCATTACCAGACACAGCGCGAGGCACGCTATCCTTATGATTTTTTTCATTGAGAACTCCTCCTGGTATTTTCGGGAATTATATTCGTACAAAGTATTATACCACTATTTTTACCGTTTTTCAATGGTATTTTTGTTTCAACGGCTCTTTTTCTCACAATTCGGACACTTGCACAATCCCCGACCGGCTTTTTTGTAACTTTTTAACTAGGCAAAAACACTTTTAACCTCCTGTCGGGTATATTATGCTGTGATGACGGAATACTACTATCGTGCCTTTGCCGGGCATACTTGTTTTCACGGAGGTAATATGACCTGCGACTGCACATACACCGACCTTGCTTTGGAAAGAAATAATGTCAGTACTACCGTTTTCCGCCGTTACGGGTTTGAGGTTTCTGTTACCGACGCCGATATTGCACCGATATATACACTCGGCGTAAGCGGTCTGAAAATATACCCGGAACGGAAAAAATCTCTCGCGGTAAAGCTTATTTCGGAAACAATATCGAAAGTTATTCCGGAGGGTTTTACTGATTCCATCGAACCCGTAACAGTAGTTTGTCTCGGAAACGGAGCTGTTACAGCTGATTCTCTCGGCCCTTTGTGCGCAAACAAAATAATTGCTACACGGCTGATAAGAATGTTCAATCCGTCGCTCTTCAAAACGCTCGGCGGGAGAGAGATATCGGTTTTATCACCCGGTGTGGCCGGTCAGACCGGTATCAGCGCCGCGGAGATAACCAAAGCCTGCGTTTCATTTTTAAAGCCGGGTCTGGTGATAGTCATTGATTCCCTCAGGGCTTACCGGACAGAAAGACTTTCTTCGGTAATACAAATAGCCTCAAAGGGAATAATTCCGGGTTCGGGAACTGATTCCTCACAGAAAGGAATCAGCGAACAGCTGCTCGGAGTTCCTGTAATATCGATCGGAGTTCCTACCGTTGTGTCATCTTCCTCACTTGTAGCCGAAACTCTGCGGAGTGCCGGATTTGAAAAATTCGGAGCTGAAATGAAGCGTCAGCTTGACGAAAGCCGCCCTTTTCTTGTGTCTTCAAGCAACTGCGCGGACGCTGTATCAAACCATTCATCATATATATCCCAGGCGATCAACAGCCTTTTTCTGGGAATACGCGGTATTCCGTGACAGTGTATCCGGCAAAAGATTTATTCACTGGTCCGCACAACCGTGTTCAGTGGAAAAACGTAAAGGAGGTAATTCACATGCTGAAAATCTTAAATAAAGCAATCAAGATAATCATTGCGGTTACCGGCGTGTACATTATAATGAATCTTCCCGAAATTATCGGGATCAGCGGTTCAGACATATTTGCCGGCTCACCCATAAACGATGTATATACATTTGCGGAGGACAAAGCTGAAAATATCATACCCGATCAACTCAAAAACCTGATAGAAAATCTTTACGACAAAATTGAAAAAGTAAGTAATGTCATCCGCTGACATACTCCGGTGTTTATAAAAAAACCTTCCTGTCCGTGCTGAACAACGGAAAGAAAGGTTTTTTATTTTACGTTATCGTCCCGCTCTTTATCTGCATCTGAGAACCGGAAATCAGTCCCCGCGCAGCAAGGACAAAACCGCCATGTAAAACCGTCAGATACTTCAAATGATCCAAGCAAAAGCCGATCTTTGTTACCTGATTATATCTATCTGACAGACTTTCATCGCCGCAAGGGCATTTTCGTGTCCTTCTCCGGTCGCTCCCGCACAGCATGTAGCGTTAACTTCTACCACGGTTTCCGGGAGCGCCGCCTTGATGATGAGAGCATTGGATATAACGCAGATATCGGTACAGACACCGACAAGCTCTATCTTTCCTATGCTCTCTTTTTCGTTTTGCAGTGTAAGATAACCGGCAAGCTCCGGTGACCCGAAGGTAACCTTGTCTATTATCTTGCATTTCCCGGCAACTTCCCGCAGCTCTCTGACTATCTGCCAGCCCTCAGAACCTTTTATGCAGTGCGGCACCGGCAGCTTTTTCCCCTCTGCCGTTTCAAGGTAATTGTCATAATGGGTATCGCGGGTAAAGATGACCGTTTCTCCGTCGGCAATCGCCTTTTCTACCCTTTCGGTCACCTTCGGCAGGACAGCCTCAGCATCCGCGGTGCCGAGCGCCAGACGGACAAAATCCTCCTGCATATCAACAACGATCAGATAATTCACTCTACTATTACGCTCCATCCGAAAGGATCTTCAAGCTTTCCTGTCTGTATTCCGGTAACTGTATCGTAAAGCTTCTGACTCAGCCTTCCGATCTTTCCGCCTGAGATCTCCATAACATCGTCCTTGTATCTGAGTTTTCCGACCGGTGATATCACCGCCGCCGTTCCGGTTCCGAAGCACTCGTCGAGCCTTCCGGCTTTCTGAGCTTCAATCAGCTCATCCGCAGAGATCCTTCTTTCCTCAACGTCAAGTCCCCAGCTCTTGCAGAGAGTTATAACGGAATCCCTCGTAATTCCGGGCAGTATGCTTCCGTTCAGCATAGGAGTCACAACCTTTCCGTCTATTACGAAAAAGATATTCATTGCCCCGACTTCCTCGATGTACTTTCTCTCAACGCCGTCAAGCCAGAGGACCTGCGAATAGCCGTCGTTGTGAGCCTTGACCTGTCCGGCAAGCGAAGCTGCGTAGTTTCCGCCGGTCTTGGCAAAGCCCATACCGCCTCTTACCGCACGGACATAGTCGTCTTCTATCCAGATACCGACCGGTTCGAGTCCGCTTGCGTAATACGCGCCTGAGGGTGAAAGTATTATCATGAAAAGGTAGGTTTTGGACGGTGCGACTCCGAGAAACTCATCTGTCGCTATTACAAACGGTCTTATATACAGGGAGGTGCCGGGCTCTGTCGGTATCCAGTCCTTTTCCGTCTTTACAAGCGCCTTTACTGCCTGCACAAAATCCTCCTCCGGTATTTCGGGTATGCAAAGTCTCCTGTTTGAATTTATCGCCCGTTTGGCGTTCATATCAGGACGGAAAAGTCTTACTCTGCCTTCTTCGTCAAGATATGCTTTCAGCCCTTCAAACATCGTCTGTCCGTAATGGAACACCATTGCAGTAGGCGCGAGAGAAATGTGCTGATATGGCACTATCCTCGGATCATGCCAGCCGAGTCCCTCGGTATAATTCATCATAAACATATGGTCGGTCACTATTTTTCCGAAGCCGAGGGGCTGACCTTTCTCCGGCTTCTTTTTCAGATTTTCCGTAAGCTGATATCTGATATTTAGCATTTTTATCCCTCCTACCGCAGTCAGCGGTGCAATTTGATCGGAATATCTCCGTCCCGCTTTCCGGCGCGGCACGTTAATATTGTTTCGGTTTACTTCCGTGGCAAAACCGGTCGCGCCGCGGCTCAGTCAACGCTGAGTATAGCTCCCTTGTCGGCTCCGCTCACCATTTTCGCATACTTTTTGAGGTAGCCTTTCAGCTCACCGTTACGCTTCGGCTTATCCTCCTGACGTCTTTTTGCCATTTCCTCTTCGCTGACAAGAAGATTAAGCTTGTAATTCGGAATATCTATTTCGATGAGATCGCCTTCTCTTACATACGCTATCGGTCCGTCGCTTGTCGCCTCAGGCGAACAGTGTCCTATCGACGCTCCCCTGGTCGCTCCGGAAAATCTGCCGTCGGTTATAAGCGCTACTTCTTTGTCAAGACCCATTCCGGCTATCGCCGAAGTACACGCGAGCATTTCCCTCATTCCGGGTCCGCCCGCCGGTCCCTCGTACCGTATGACAACCACGTCTCCGCTCTTTATCTCGGAAGCGAAGATCGCCTTGATAGCCGCCTCCTCGCCGTCAAACACTCTTGCCGGTCCTGTATGTTTAAGCATTTCGGGTGCGACTGCGCTGCGTTTTACCGCCGCGCCGTTCGGCGCCAGCGTTCCGAACAGTACCGCAAGTCCTCCGGTCTCACTGTACGGTTTGTCGATCGGTCTTATCACGTCATGATTCAGAACCTTGCAGCCGCTTATATTTTCTCCCACCGTCTTTCCGGTTACCGTCATGCAGTCGGTGTGCAACATACCTGCCTCGCCGAGCTCATTCATCACTGCGTAGACGCCTCCCGCTGCCCAAAGATCCTGCATATGGTGATGTCCGGCAGGGGCAAGGTGACAGAGGTTAGGCGTTCTTTCGCTTATTCTGTTTACCTTGGCAAGGTCAAATTTTATTCCCGCCTCGCTGGCTACGGCAAGCAGATGAAGAAGCGAATTTGACGAGCATCCGAGTGCCATATCCACTGTAAACGCATTTTCCATTGAGCTTTCGGTAACTATATCGAGCGGACGAATATCTTTTTCGACCAGCTCCATTATCTGTTCGCCCGCCGCTTTGGCAAGTCTCTGACGGTGCGCGTAGACTGCCGGTATACTTCCGTTGCCTTTCAGCGCCATTCCGATAGCTTCGCAAAGGCAGTTCATCGAGTTTGCGGTAAACATTCCGGAACAGGATCCGCATCCGGGACAGGCGTTGTCTTCTATGTATTGAAGCCTTTCCTCGCTCACCGTGTTGTTTTTGACACCGCCGACTGCCTCAAAAACAGAATTGAGGTCCATCGCCCTGCCCTGATCGGAACAGAGAGAAAGCATAGGTCCTCCCGAGCAGAAAATCGCCGGAATATTGAGTCTTACCGCCGCAAGCAGCATTCCGGGTACTATCTTATCGCAGTTCGGTATGAAAACAAGTCCGTCGAAGCAGTGTGCCTTTGCCATACATTCTACGCTGTCGGCTATTATCTCCCTGGTAACGAGCGAATATTTCATGCCCTCGTGTCCCATAGCTATTCCGTCGCAGACTCCTATGACGTTGAATTCAAGCGGCGTTCCGCCGCAAGCCAGCACTCCGTCCTTTACACACCTGGCTATTGTCTGCAAGTGCATATGTCCGGGAATGACTTCGCTGTACGAATTCACTATTCCGATTATCGGCTTTCTTATCTGTTTATCTGTCAGCCCCATTGCTTTCAGCAGTGAGCGCTGCGGGGCTCTCTCCACCCCTTGTTTCATTTTATCGCTGTTCACTTCACTTATTCCTTTCGCAAGCGGAATTTCCCGTTCAGTTTGCCCTGATTAGTCCGAATACCAGACCCGTAACGTCCGACAATCCGCAGTAAAAACACAGACGACGGTTGAAGGCAAAATCCGCCGTTATCTCAAAAATCCGGAAGAAAGCTCATTTGCGGGTACTCTCTTCCGGATTCTGTTTGTAATTTTAGGGCACCCTCTTTGAAAATCCGGGAATTATTTCTCCTTGATTATCTCTTCCTTGTCGCCCCAGTTCATCTTTGAACGGAGCTCGGCGCCGACTTTTTCAAGCAGGATCTCCGACTGAATCTTCTTTGTCGCATTGAAGAAAGGACGGTTAGCCTGATTTTCAAGTATCCAGTTACGGGCAAAGGTGCCGTTCTGTATCTCGGTAAGTACCTTCTTCATTTCCGCCTTAGTCTGCTCGGTTATGATACGCGGTCCTACCGTATAATCGCCGTATTCCGCCGTGTCGGAAATTGAGTAGCGCATTCCGGCGAATCCCTTTTCGAATATGAGGTCAACTATCAGCTTCATCTCGTGAATACATTCAAAGTATGCGTTCTCGGGCTTGTATCCGGCTTCGACAAGTGTATCAAAGCCTGCCTTCATAAGGGCGGTGACTCGGCCGCAGAGAACAGCCTGCTCACCGAAGAGGTCTGTTTCTGTCTCTTCACGGAAAGTTGTGTCAAGCACACCGGCTCTCGCTCCGCCTATTCCGAGGGCATATGCAAGGGCAAGCTCATGGGCGTTTCCGGTAGCGTTCTGCTCAACGGCTACCAGACACGGTACTCCCTGACCTTTTTCGTACTGCGAACGGACAGTGTGTCCCGGTCCTTTCGGAGCTATCATTATAACGTTGACGTCAGCCGGAGGTACTATCTGTTTGAAATGTATATTGAAACCGTGCGCAAAGCAGAGAGTCATACCGGCACGCATGTAAGGACCGATGCTCTTCTTGTAGAGCGCCGCCTGTTTTTCGTCGTTGACAAGTATCATCACGATGTCGGCTTTCTGAACTGCGTCCTCGGTATTATATACCTCGAAGCCGTCCGCTTTTGCTCTTACCGCACTCTTTGAACCCTCATAGAGTCCGATGATGACCTTTACTCCGCTGTCCCTGAGGTTTTTTGCGTGAGCGTGTCCCTGCGAACCGTATCCGACTACGCAGACTGTTTTTCCGTCAAGAAGTGAAAGGTCGCAATCTTTTTCATAGTACATTACTGCCATTTTTTTATTCCTCGTTTTCTTTGAATTTCATATTTTCAGCCGTATATCTACGGTCTACTGCAAATTTTATCCCGGTTTTTTTGTGCTCGCTGATCTTTCCGGGTTTTTCAAAGCCTGTGACGCCCTGTCTTTTAATTTCAGAATTCGATCGGGTATTTGCCCTCCGGCTGTTTTCATTTCTCTTATTTCAGCTGCTTTCAGTGTTCGCTGATCCTGCCGGAGTCTTTCAGAGTCTGCGACGCTCTGTCTATCGATATCAGACCTGTACGGCATATTTCGATTATACCGTAGGTACTCATCAGCTCTATGAATGCTTCAAGCTTGGTATACTCTCCCGTCGCTTCGATACTCAGCGCATCCTTTGCATAGTCTATTATCTTGTTTCTGAAAACCGTTACAGCGTCTATTATCTCGCTTCTCGTCTTGCTGTCAGCTCTGACCTTTATTATCACAAGCTCACGGCTGACCGAGTTTTCCGGGTCCATTTCCTTGATTTCCTTGACGCTGTGTATCTTTGACAGCTGTTTCACTATCTGATCCCTTGAGTATTCATCGCCCGTCATGACTATTGTCATTCTCGAAATACCGGGGTCTTCGGTCACTCCGACCGTCAGCGAATCGATGTTGAAGCATCTTCTTGAAAACATTCCCGATATTCGTGTAAGCGCTCCTGACTCATTGGTTACCAAAAGTCCTATTATAAACTTCTTCATGTCCCTCTCCCTTCGTCAGTCAAGCTTAAGCTCTTCGAAAGCTCCGCCCGGCGGTATCATCGGCAGTACTCTCTCGTCCTTGTCTATTGCGCAGTCGATTATGACCGGTCCGTCGGCGGCGAAAGCTATGTCCAGCGCCTCTTCAAGCTCTTCCCTGTTTTCCGCTCTCATGCCGACCGCTCCGAACGCTTTCGCAAGCGCCGGAAAATCGACCGCCCTGTTCAGCGTTGTCGCCGAGTAATGCTTGTTGAAAAACATCGTTTGCCACTGTCTGACATTACCGAGAACGGTATTGTTCATTATTATCACGACCAGCGGCAGGTTCTGAGAGACCGCCGTCATCGTTTCGTTAAGATTCATTCCGAAGCCGCCGTCTCCGGTGAACAGCACAGTTCTTTCACCGGTTGCCACGCAGGCGCCGATCGCCGCTCCCATTCCGAAGCCCATTGCGCCGAGTCCGCCGCTTGTAAGGAAACGCCTCGGCTTTCTCACGCGGTATCTCTGAGCGGTCCAGAGCTGATTCTGACCGACATCGGTTGCGACCGGCATATTGTCTGTCGTACGTTTGCAGACTGCATCTATCACATCGTAGGGTGTAAGTCGGTCACTGAGGAACGGGGGCTTATGCTCTCCCTCGAACTTTCTGAACCTTGCTATGCTGTCCTGCCATTCCGGATGTTTTCCGCAGTCTCCGAGCTCCGCAAGCAATCTCTTTACAGCGTATCCGAGTTCGCTGTGTATGCAGAGCGTAGCCGGTATGTTTTTATTGAGCTCCGCCGTATCGACATCAATGTGAATAATATTCTTTCCGGCGGAAAACTTGTCCTTGTTTCCGGTAGCTCTGTCGCTGAACCGCACTCCGAGCGCCACGATAAGATCGCATTCTTTCAGCGCTCTGTTTGCCGCGTAATGACCGTGCATTCCCATCATTCCGAGGTTTCTCGGGTTATCGGCATGGACAGCTGAAAGCCCCATCATCGAAAGACCTATGTATCCGTCGGTCTTTTCGGCTATCTCCGCTATCTCTTTTCCGCATCCTGCGGTAACTGCTCCGCCCCCGCAGAATATGTACGGTCTTTTGCTCTCCCTTATCATCGCTGCGGCTTTCTTTATCTCGTCGTCCGAAGCTCTGACTGCGGCGTACGGTTTTACCTTTTCACCCACCTCGTATTCAGCGTAGGAAAGCTGTACATCCTTCGGAATATCCACCAGTACCGGACCGGGTCTTCCCGACATCGCTATTCTGAAAGCCTCCCTTACCGTACCGGCAAGGTCTTCGGCTCTGCGCACCACATAGTTGTGCTTGGTTATCGGAAGCGTCACGCCCATTATGTCAACTTCCTGAAAGCTGTCCTTTCCGAACATATTTCCCGCCACGTTTCCGGTTATCGCGACTATCGGCACGCTGTCGAGGTAGGCATTCGCTATACCTGTCACCAGGTTTGTAGCACCGGGTCCCGAGGTTGCCAGCACCACTCCCACCTTTCCGGACGCTCTTGCGTACCCGTCGGCGGCATGCGCCGCTCCCTGCTCATGCGCAGTGATTATATGTTTGATCCTGTCTGAGTTCAGATAGAGTTCATCATAAATATTCAGTACCGTTCCTCCCGGATAACCGAAGATGACTTCGGTTCCCTGTTCTATGAGAGTTTCGATAAGAATTCTTGCTCCCGATAATTTCATCTGTATTCTGCCCTTCCCGTAACACTTCCTGATTTTCGTTATCTTTTAAAATTCTACAACAGAGTTAATTATATCACACTGCCGCGCACATTTCAATATTATTACGCGATATTTTATTTTCGCTGAGTCGATTTGTTAAATTAAGACATCACATTGCTTGTTTTTTTGTATTCATATTCACTGCAACTGAATTTTTATCCGCCGATCCCCAAAATGCTCCGCGGGCATCCGTTACCGCCTTGCTCCGGACTGATTTTTTCCGGAATACCTGGCAAGCAGAGCGTTTTTATCTTCTTCTCTTACCCTGATACCCGCCACAGTTGCCCATTTGAAAACCACTCCCGGCAATATTTTCAGTTTTTTGTTGCAGATCCGTTCATTCAGTCTTCTGTAAAGCTCGCTGACCAGAAAATCGGTCTGAAAGATCGGTTCAATGGCTTCGTTGAACATCTCGACAAGGATCTTTGAAGCGCAGGAGCGGAACGCGGCAGTTATTATGCTTATGACTTCCGTTATGTCGACCGTTTCGTTTTCACTCTGCATTGCGGTATACAGCTCGCCCGCATCGACTATTTCCGCAAGGAAGTTTCCGTTGGCACCGACGTTTATCGTAGCTCCTCCGAGAAAGTCATATTTTATCGGCAGACTTCCGATTCCCCATGACATTGTAGTCAGTTTTTTCCTGTTGACATACAGCACCGAAACCTTTTTGCCTACCTTATCCCCTCCGAGAAGCTTTATCAGCTTCTTTTTCTGGCAGGACTTTACCGTTACTGTGTTCCCGTCTCCGACTTTAACCTCTGCGTAATAGTTTACCGGAACTGAAATGAGGGTATCTGCATAGATCACTGTATCCGGGAATTTTTCCATCATACGACCGCTGTTTATGTCGCGTTCGGCTATCTCTATAAGTCGCACTCTTCCGTTTTCCATATGCGTCACCCTCCCTCTCGTTTTACCTTACGGTTTATTTTACTCCTTTTTTCATGTTTCGTCAAGTCTTATTTTGTTACACTTCCGTTCAAAAAACGTATGAAAAATAAAAACGACCCCGTTAAGAGCGGGGTCGTACTGCCGACCGTATTCAGACTGTGAGTAATGCTGCTCGTATGATACTTATCGGTTTTTACCTTTTTCCGGTGTTGCGGGTTTGAGGAACGCAAGTTACTCTACTGCGGGTTTGCGGAACGTCAGCTACTCCGCCGAGGCTTACGTTTCCGGTCTTAACCGGGCATCTGAGATTTCCGATATCGGAAATTTCCGATATCGGAAATTTTCATAACAAAAATAAAGTGTCAGTTTTCGCTTTCCGGGTTTAAACGTCAGGTTTTTGCACATCTTTAAAATTTTAACGCCTCACCGCTTTACGGCAGCTGACCGGCGTTTATCTGCCGCCGTTCTGCTGACGGTTACCCGAATGAAAACTCATCCTTCAAAGGCTTTCGGGTCGACCGCAAAATCCTCGGCTGTCCAGAGAGTTTCCTCGCTGAACACCGCTATCCCCGCTTTTTTCAGCATTCCGGCAAATATACCGTCACCCGCAGTCAGCTTACCGCTGAAACTCCCGTCATACACAAATCCGGAGCCGCAGGACGGGCTTCTCGCTTTCAGAACGGCAAATACGGCTTTGTTTTCCTCTGCGGCTTTCAGCGCCGTCTTTGCTCCGGAAACAAAATATTCCGTTACGTCCTTTCCGTCCTTGGTATAAACCCTTCCGCATTTTATCTCTGACGGAGTCCTCGGTGTACCGAGCCCTCCCGAGGTTTCAGGACAGACGGGTATTATCCTGTATTTGTCGCCCAGTGCAAGCACCTTTTCATTTTCGTTTGAACTGCCGTCGTACCGGCATTTTTCCCCAACAAGGCAGGCTGAACAGATTATGGCTTTCTTTACGTCAGACTCCACTTAATCGCACCCTTTCTCCATTTGTAAATTATAAATTTCTGCGCCGACGTCTCTGCCCGGAATTTCCCGCTCGATGGTTTTCTTTATGCGGCAGATTCTTACCCACACCGGATTTTCCGGTTTTCAAAAGCTGCTTTGCTACCTTAATCCGGCAGCTTCCTACCCGTGCCGGGTTTACCGGCTCGCCAA
>CALWJW010000026.1 GCA_944381095.1 uncultured Clostridia bacterium
ACTGGATCTCGCCTAAAGATACTCTCCTTAATTTTTTGCGCTTTGGTGTAACTTATCATTGACAAACCAACATTTTTTGTCAAATTCAAAAAAATTAAAACTTCCGTTTTTTTATAAACATAACGGCAGATTTGCATATACAGTAGCAAATAAAAAAATCCCGCAAATTGAAAAATGGTACTTGAAAAATCTCAGTTTATATGATATAATACAAAAGATGGGAGCCGAGCGGCTGATTTTCGGGTTGAAATCAGATATCGAATACGCCGGACGAATCATTGCAAATATGTTTCCGTAGCTCAGTTGGATAGAGCGACCGCCTCCTAAGCGGTAGGTCGGGTGTTCAAGTCACCTCGGGAACGCCATATCGAAAAAGACTCATCCACTGATGAGTCTTTTTTCTGTCGTTCTGAACAAATTAATTTTGTACGTAAACTGCTTAACCGTAAAAATACCGGATAAATCTTGATAACGGGATAAATCTTAAAGAAAAAATAGTGCTTTAACGATTGAAAATAAAAATATTTAAATTAGCATGGATAAACAAAAGGCGATACAAATCAGTTTCTTACAGATGCATCGATTTAACAGCGGTTACCTGTGTGAAATCTTTCGGAATGAAGATAAAAAAGATAAAAACAGCCTGCCATAGCAGTGGCAGGCTGTTTCTGTTAAATCTTAAAAGCTGTAATGACAAACCGAGCCAAATCAGTGAGCTATGCAACGCTCGGTGTCCTTGTCGAAAACATGTACCCTTGAAAGGTCGACAGCTATTTTCACGGAGTCTCCGGCTCTGACTTCGGAACGAGGCGAAACACGTGCTATGAGGTTCTGATCCTCTTCGTCAACACCGGTCGTTACGAGGTAGAGGTAAATTTCCGCACCCATAAGCTCAGTAACTTCAACATTTGCGGAAATGACGGCGTCAGGCATACTTTCGATATAGTGTTCTTCATCATGCAGACATTCAGGTCTTACTCCGAGGATAACATCCTTGCCGATGTAATCTTTGAGAGCGGGATTTTCAGCTTTTTCCTGAGGAAGTTTCAGTCTGTTCTGACCGAATACAAAGAAGAGGTCTTCGCCTTTCTTTTCAATATTTGCGCGAATGAAGTTCATCTGAGGTGTTCCGATAAATCCGGCGACGAAAACGTTGACGGGCAGATCGTAAAGATTCTGCGGTGTGGCAACCTGCTGAATAAGTCCGTCTTTCATAACGACTATACGTGTCGCCATGGTCATAGCCTCGACCTGGTCATGGGTAACGTATACAAACGTCGTTCCGAGCTTCTGATGGATCTTGGTAAGCTCTGTTCTCATCTGAGCACGGAGTTTAGCGTCGAGGTTTGAAAGCGGTTCGTCAAGAAGGAAGACTTTCGGTTCGCGGACTATCGCACGTCCCAGCGCAACACGCTGTTTCTGACCACCCGAAAGAGCTTTCGGACGTCTTTCAAGAAGGTGGGTGATATCAAGTATACGCGCGGCTTCTTCAACACGTCTCTTGATCTCTTCCTTCGGGGTTTTGCGGAGTTTAAGACCGAAAGCCATGTTATCAAAAACGGTCATGTGCGGATAAAGAGCGTAGTTCTGGAAAACCATCGCAATATCTCTGTCTTTTGGAGCGATATCGTTTACGAGTGTGTCGCCGATATGGAGTTCTCCTTCTGTTATTTCTTCAAGTCCGGCAATCATACGGAGGGTAGTTGACTTACCGCATCCGGAAGGACCGACGAGAATAATGAATTCTTTGTCTTTGACTTCGAGACAGAAGTCCGAAACAGCGGTAACGCCACCCGGATATTTCTTGTAGATATGCTTGAAAGAAAGACTTGCCATGTTTAATAAAACCTCCTGTGTAAGCGCTTGACGCAATGACTTTTCAAGCGCGATTTTTCTTGTAACCATTATAGCAAATAATCCCCGAAAAATAAAGTGGTTATTTACCCAAAGTTTATTTTTTTAAATTGTGCATAGTGCATAATAAACAAAGGCAGAGCCCTTTGTCGGGTATCTACGCATAGTTACCTATTCTAATATATTAGAACGTCCGGTTATTTCGAATCGGAAATTCAGCTTAAAAGACTTATATTAAAAAGCGGTGTTTTGTCCCCTCGGAAGATAAAGCAACCGTTTTGGGGGACGGGTTGAAATTTTTAACGGAAAAAAGTCAGTTCTGCTCTTTGAACTTCATCGTCAGAGCAATGCGTTTTTTTGCGAGATCAACAGAAATTACCTTCACTTTTACAACATCTCCGACTGAAAGTACCTCGCTTGGATGCTTAATATATCTGTCGGAGATCTGGGAAATATGGACGAGACCGTCCTGATGGACGCCGATGTCCACAAACGCTCCGAAATCGATAACATTGCGGACGGTTCCGGTCAGGATCATATCCGGTTTAAGATCCTCCATGCTCAGCACGTCGGTACGGAACAGCGGAGCGTCAAGTTCGTCGCGGATATCTCTGCCCGGTTTTTCGAGTTCGTCGAGAATGTCGTCAAGTGTAGGTTTCCCGATACCGAGTGTTTCGCAGAGCTTTTTAGCGCCGTATTCCTTTATCGATTTGCGAAGCTCCGACAGCTTACCCGTACCGATGTCTTTTTCGGTGTAGCCGAATATTCCGAGAAGTTTTCTTGCCGGTTCATAGGATTCCGGATGAACGCCTGTGTTATCGAGTATTTCCTTTGCTCCCGGAATTCTGAGGAAGCCTGCGCATTGCTGGTAAGCTTTATCTCCGATTCTGGGTACTTTTTTCAGCTGTGAGCGTGATGAAAATTCGCCGTTTTCCTCACGGTATTTTACAATGTTTTTAGCGGCGGCTGCGTTTATTCCCGCAACATAAGAAAGCAGAGCGTCGGACGCAGTATTAACGTCCACCCCGACGGAGTTAACGCAGTCTTCGACAACTCCCGTAAGAGCTTCGTCAAGGCGTGCGGGTTTCATATCGTGCTGATACTGACCTACGCCTATTGCCTTTGGTTCTATTTTAACGAGTTCGGCAAGCGGATCCTGAAGGCGTCTGGCGATAGAGACCGCGCTTCTCTGGGTTACATCGAAATCCGGGAATTCTTCCGCGCCTCTTTTTGACGCGGAGTATACCGAAGCGCCTGCTTCGCTTACGATGTTGTATTTTGCTTCTGAGCCGGATTCTCTCAGCAGCTCGGCAATAAACTGCTCGCTTTCCCTTGAAGCAGTGCCGTTTCCGATTGCTATTATCTCGACTCCGTATTTCGTAAGAAGCTTTTTAACAATGACCTTGGCTTCGTCGTATCTGCGATCGGATTTTATTGTAGGATATATAACGGCGGTATCGAGTACTTTTCCTGTGGGATCAACGACAGCGAGCTTGCAACCGGTGCGGAAACCCGGGTCAAGTCCGAGTGCGACCTTTCCTTTTACCGGAGGTTGAAGCAACAGCTGTTTTAGGTTTTTTGAAAAAACCTTTATTGCACCTTCACAAGCCTGGTCGAACAGCATTGTTCGGATCTCACGTTCTATCGAAGGAGCAATAAGCCGTTCGTAGCTGTCGACCGCGGCAGCGGAAACATATTTGTACGCCGGACTTTTCGGGTTGGTTACAACTTTTCCGAAGATATAATTGAGGATCAGATCTTCTGCTACGTCTATCCTGACTTTGAGAAATTCTTCGTTTTCTCCTCTGTTGAGCGCAAGAATGCGGTGTCCCGGCAGGGTGTTTACCTTTTCGGAAAATTCGTAATACATTGCGTAAGGCGAGTCCTCGTCTTTGGCTTTCTCTGACACCATTACGCCGTTTGCAAAAGTAAGCGCTCTGATTTCCTTTCTGTAATCCGCATTATCCGATATATCTTCTGCTATGATGTCTTTGGCGCCGGCAATGGCGTCTTCAACGGTAAGGACTTCCTTTTCTTCGGAAATAAAATCGACAGCCTGTTCCTCGATTGAAGGCTGGTAACTGCTCTGCTGCGAAAAAATGATTTCAGCGAGCTTTTCAAGTCCTTTTTCTCTTGCGACTGACGCCCTTGTTTTTCTGTGAGGCTTGAAGGGGCGGTAAATGTCTTCAAGTTCAGTCAGAATCTGAGCGTTATCTATGGCGGCACTTATTTCGTCGGTCAGCTTTCCCTGCTCACTGATTGAAGATCTGATCTCCTCACGCCGTTTGTCAAGGTTTCTCAGATAATTCAGTCTGTCGTACAGGTCGCGCAGTACGGTATCGCTCATTGAACCGGTAACTTCCTTGCGGTATCTTGCGATAAACGGTATTGTATTACCTTCGTCTATGAGCTGAATTGTTTTTTCAAGTTTGTCTTTGTCGAGACTGAATTCGTCCGACAGTTTCTGAATGATGTCCATGCGGTGGTCCTTTCGTTTATATGTTGGATTTTATTGCTTTGAGTTATTGCAAAGGGGTTAAGCCTGACTGTATGTTTTTTACCGCAAACAGCAGACAGCAGATGTGATAATCAGCAAACCATCTGATTTTACGGAAAAACTCCTTAAATTTGAACAAATTGAACAAGTGCGAAGTCTTATCAGCTATTGACGGCTTTTTTCAGGATTTCCGTTTCCTCTTCGGTCAGATAGCGCCATTCTCCGTCTTTCAGCGTATTATCGAGATGAAGTCCGGCAAAGTCTGTTCTTTGCAGAAAAGTAACTTTGCTGCCGGCATATTCAAACATACGCTTGATCTGGTGGTATTTGCCTTCCGTAAGTGTGATCGTTCCTGAAACCGGAGAGTCGCTGACAATAACAGCCGGCTTTGTTATTTTTCCGTCCATCGGAATGCCGTCCTCTATCCTCTTTGACGTGTCGTACGGAACAGACAGAACATAGCGGTATGTTTTTTTTGCGTGATTTTTAGGCGTCAGTAGTTTATGAGAAAGTTCCCCGTCGTTTGTGATAAGCAACAGTCCGACTGTGTCCTTGTCGAGTCTTCCGCAAGGGAAGAGACCCATTGAGCAAAGCGGAGGTGGCAGAAGATCGATAACTGTTTTTGCCTTTTTGTCGTCAGAGGCGCTGAGAACGCCTGAGGGTTTATTCATCATTATCCATATGAATTTACGGTATTTGATGACTGCGCCCTGATATCCGATCACATCGGTTTCAGGCGCAATATGCGTCGAGCAGTCTCTGACGGTCATGCCGTTGACGGTGATAAGTCCGGCTTTGGCGGCTTTTGTAGCTTCCGAGCGTGAAAGAGTTTTTGTTTGTGACAGAAATTTGTCGAGTCTCATTTTTTCCACCGTCGTAAAAATTCGGCAAACGGACATCTGTAAATATCCGAATGTGCGTGAAGGTATTTTAGCATATTTTCTTGTGCGTGTAAACAGTTTTAACATAAATGTTACCTTTTTTGTCAGGCAAAAAAGAAAGCGAAGTTTTAAATACGCCTTATTGTCGTTTTTTATTATACGGAAGATCCCGTTGCGAAACGCAACGGGATCTGTATAGCCTGAACAAAGTTCATTTTTCAGCGTTTTTTGTCGGATTGCAGTCACTGAATTACAGACTGCTCAGATAAGAATCCGCTTCCTTTCTTGACCGGAAAACATGGATATTTTTAAATTCTCTGTACTTTTCGATCAGACGGTATATTTCCGGTAAGTTTTTTTCTCCGAACGAGAGAACAAACTCCTTAAATTCCGCGTCAAGCTCAGTTTCCATCCACGGCAGATCATCTCTCGGTTTTCCGATACGCGATGTTATTCCTGACAGGCAGACGTCAGTGGGAAAATCAAGCAGAAAAACAGTATCGCAGCATTGAAAGCGTATTTCAAGGGTACGCTGGTAATTTCCGTCGATGATCCAGCTTTCGCCTGAGACTATCCTGTTCAGTGCCGAGTCAAATTCTTCACGCGAAATGTTAGTTTTGTCCGGCTTATGCCAGATAAGGTCAAGGTGAAAAAGCGGTAATCCGGTCTTTTTTGCCAGAGCTTTGGCAAACGTGCTTTTTCCGGCTCCCGGAGAGCCTACAATTACGATTCTTTTCATATGATTCTCCTTGAAATTTACATTCTGCACCGTTCTTTTCACTTGACTCTCTTAAAATCAACTTTCTGCACCGTTCTTTTCACTTGACTCTCTTGGAACCGACTTTCCGTACCGTTCTTTTCACTGATTCTCTTGTAATTTACATTCTTTACCGATTTATTCGCTTAATTCTCTTGAAATTCAATTCCTGACAGCGACAGATCTTATATTGTAAACGACGCAAATTAAGAGCAGTCGGAAGCCGAATAGGTAACGTTCTGGTTGAGTTTTCCGCTAAATATCGTACCTTGTCAGCAGCTGACTCGGTGTTTTTCTCAGCAACCTTGAAACCGGAAGTACACCGAACAGAATTATACAGAGGAAAAGGTATGCAAAGCACGCGAAAGCAATATAAAACGGGTAGTAGAAAACCGATCTGGTCACAGGTGAGGAAGCGGAGTTCAGGACAATGGAGGTAATCAGATAACCCGGGAA
Source organism: uncultured Clostridia bacterium (assembly GCA_944381095.1). Classification (GTDB taxonomy): domain Bacteria; phylum Bacillota; class Clostridia; order Oscillospirales; family CAG-272; genus SIG673. The sequence continues at coordinate 6,446 of CALWJW010000026.1, forward strand.
AACCGTAATGAAAAAAATGACGAGGCTTTCGGCGAAAAACAGAAAGCGTAAGTTGCTTTTCTTTACTCCGATAACTCTGAATACAGCTATTTCACGAACTCTGGTCAACAGCCCGGTGCGCATTATGAAGTACATACAGATCCCGAGAACAGCCAGAATGACCAGCGTCGGTATTACCTGGGAAATCAGCTCTTCATACAGATTTTCTGTAATCTGATTTTTGATATATTCCGGTGTGTAGACATACGCGCCTTTATAATTTTCTTTGAGAAAATTTTCAGTCCGGGAAAGGTCAGCTGAGAGTATTCCGAGCGCCGAACTGCCGGAGTCAAAGCCTCCGAATAACATATCATTTTTACCGTAATTGTATAGAAGCGACATATAATCCTGATCCGATAAAACTGCGATCGGCAGGAAACTGCTTCCGACATTAAGTTCGGCACCGGTTTTGCTGAAATATTCCAGATATCCGATTGAAGGATCGCTTTCCGGAAGATATTTTTCACACGCGAGTTTCCGGTTTAAAAAATCATTTTTGAATTCATACCATAATTTGTCGGACTTCACGAGATTGCCGTCATTATTTATGTAACCGTTTATTGCAGGCCATCTCTGATGCTCATCGTAGAACAGCATGGCAAGCGCATAGACTGTTTCAGGGTCTTCGCTGTATACAGGCTTTATGTCGTCAAGACCTGCCGAGCTTACCACCATACGGGTGTACTTGTCGTAGCTGAACTCACCGTTATCAAGAACGTAATAAGAGTCGTCAGTATGCAGTCCGAACGAAGCTTCTTCCAGACTTTTTCTGAACGTTCCGGCAAATTGAAGGCGGTAGATCATTTTTGCGAGAGGCAGATAACTCCGCATATACTCCTGATTTGCGTTGGGCATCATGCTGCTGAGGAACAGTATCCATTCGTCATCGCTTTTATCTTCGTCAAAGCCGTAGGCCGCCATACATTCCTTTACACTGTCCCGGTAAAAAAATGCTTTTTGGCTGATGTTGAATTTTAATCCTGATATGGTGATACTGTCGGAAGCCAGATCTTCCGTGTTTACTTTATCACCTATAAGAGAAGAGGAGATGTTCACTACTGCACTGCCCGGCTCCGGAGAGTCAAATCCGGGATCTGACAGAAGCGAGTACGGATATACTTTCATGGAATACTGCTGCGAAATATATCTGTAAGCGTACTGAATATCCGAAACGTAGTAACACGGACTGTTTTCGCTTATTATTCCGACAATTTCAAGTGAATTGTTACGGACGAAGTCGTAGTAATTCTCATCGATTGGATCGCCGTGATTTTCTTTAAGACCGATAAGATCATCGTAAGAGTCGATCCCGTACTGATACGAATAGGAGAGTATGGCGTCGGCTACTCCCTTTGTGATGACAGTTTCGGTATCGGAAGTGATCTTATCGGTGCCGGCAAGAAGCAAGTGGCTTTCCATAGCGGTTATCGGCAGATAAAATCCTGAGGAGCCGAAAGACAAGGATGAATTCCGGTATATATTAAAGCCTCCGTAGCTGAACGAAAGCGACGATTTTCCTGAGTGAGTCTGATCGGTTTCGCTGAAATACCACACAGGGAATATTGATTCTATGCCGTTTTTTCCGACAAGTCCCGAAAGCTCGGAGTTCAAAGGTTTTTCTTCTTTCTCGCTGAAATTCAGAAATATTATCCGATCGCTGTAACTTTGCTCTGTTTTACCGAAATAGTAAAGAGTTTTTGCCGAAACTGCCGATGTTGCGGTAATGACAAACGAAAGGCAGAACATAATGGCAAAAAGCATTTTTATCCGGCGTTTTTTCGGTGAAAAAGTATATTTGAAAGCCGAGAGCAAGGCGGTTTTCAGATCAAAAAGACGTCCTGTTTTCCGGGATTCCGGGAGAGGCGGGAGCTCCGACATAGCCGAGGAGCCGCCAGACGGCAATGTGGCTTTTTCACGGATTTTTTTGCCTTCGTTTATTTTCAGACTGTTTTTTTCGCCTGCGATCTTCAAAGGAATACCGTTACTTTGAAGGAAAAAAGCACCGTTGTGATTTATTATTCTGATCTCAGCTTTCTTTTCGGTTGTTTCTCCGTAGTAATGCAGTGTAATATTTCCGATTTCGTAAGATGAGCATTCAAGGTCGCCGAGGTAAACCGTATTTCCGTCATCCTTTTTGTAATCAGACACGGAAGTACCCGGGGTTTCGGAATCGGAAACTATTCTGCCGTCTGATAAAGTAATTATTCTGTCACAGTAAATTTCGGCAAGCTCCACCTCGTGAGTTACCATTACGACAAGCCGGCTTGCGGATATTTCTTTCAGAATATCCATGACGGCGAGTGTATTTGCGTGGTCCAGATTTCCGGTAGGCTCGTCGGCAAGAATGACCGCGGGATTTTTGACTATCGCTCTGGCAATGGCAACACGCTGTTGCTGTCCGCCGGAAAGTGCGTCAGGATAACGGTTAATGAATTTTTCCATACCGACGTTTTTCAGGGCGGCGATAACTCTTTTCCGGGATTCGGCTTTATCGGTAAATCCGGCAATACGCAGAGAAGACAAAACGTTTTCTCCGACGGTCAGTGAAGGTATAAGGCAGTAGTTTTGAAGAACATAACCTATAAGCTTGTTTCTTACGTCGTCTGTGTCAGCGGCAATATTGTTTCCGCAAACCTCAATGGTTCCGCTTCCGAGACGGTCAAGACCTCCGACGGCGTTAAGGAGAGTTGTTTTTCCGCATCCGGAACGCCCGGTTATCGCTATAAAGCCTTTTTCGGGGAGACTTAAAGACATATCATTGATGACATGTATTTCGGAGGATTTTCTTCTGTTGAAATATTTATCGGCGTTCTTTATGCTTATCATATGGCTTCACCTTCTTTCAGAGCCTTTCTTACGCTGACTTTGAAAATGCGTTTGACAAAATGTACCGTAACGATAAGAACGACCGCCAGCATTCCGAAGAAAATCAGCAGATATTCACCTGCGTGCAGGAAAACAAAAAGTCCGTTTGTGGTCGGATTAAGATAGATGACCGCAGCGGTCACTGCCAGTAAGATATAGGCGGGAACCACTGAGAGCAGCATTCTGAAAACAAAAGCCGCTTTAAGAATATCTGACCGTATTCCTGCGGAGCGCAGTACTGCAATATCGCCTTTTGTCGATATGACCGCTCTTGATGTGCACAGAATGACAAAGAGCGCAAGAAACAGCACAAGGAAGAATGCAAGCACAGCCATTCCGACGATTTCCAAGGCGTTGGTCAGCAAATTGTCTGTACTTGTTCTTTCGGTGTCTGACATAAAACATAAAAATCCGTATTCACGAAGCTTCGGAATTGCTCTTTCGGCTTCCGAATCGGATCCGAAGAACAGTGAAGACTGAGTAAGCCCGTTTTTCAGAATATCAGAAGTCAGCTCCGGGAGAAATTCCGTGCTGACCCATAGGGCGGAGAAATCTGTCTTTGACACACCTTCCGGTTCTTTTGAAATGAAGTTATAACGCAGCAGTGCGTCGCTGCCGTTTTCAAAAGCAACGGATACGACCTCGCCCTGCGGGATGTGTACATAATAGATTTCATCTTTTGCAAGTAAATCCGAATATTTAATTTCGTAAGCGTTGTAATTTTTTCCTGTGACTGACGATGATAAGACGTCCAAAGTTATATAGTCGAAAGTCATTTCGCACATTTTGTAGGACGTAAAATTTTTCAGACCTTCTTCTGTCATATGGATCTTAGGTTTTCGGGTGTTGTCGTAATAGTAATCAATTCCGCATACCTTCATATCCGAGAGACCGGCGTATTTGTTGAGATCAACGTCGTTTACCGAGTCGGCTCCGAATTCCTCACGTAGGGAAATAGGTACGGAGAGAAGCACTTCCTTATCGTTTTCCGGAAGTCTTCCGACGTCGACATCATTCGGAGGCTCAAGAGAAACAGTCATGCTGAATCTGATATAGTAGTCTCTGCGTGAATCGATGTGTGAGTAGGTAAAGGTGTAATCAAGTATCTGATCGTTAAAAATATAGCTGTCGGCGCCGCTTTCAGAAGCTATAAGCGACAGCTCTTCCTCTGAAAACGGTGAGCCGTCAGCCGTGGAAACGACAAGTCTTCCCGGGATATACGTGAATAAAGTCGAATCAGATAAAGAGCTAAGTGTCTGTGAGACGAAAAGCGAAAGACCGAAAAGTCCGAGTACGGGGAAAATCATCATCAGGGCTAGAAAAACCGTGAATATCGGTTTTGAACGGTAAAGCGCCCAGCCGAGACTTGCGGAAGCACGTAAAAAATGTCCGGTTGATGCAGTTTTAAGGTCGGTATCCTGGTTTTCGGGTGCGGAGCTTGCGGGTCTGATCCTTCTGTCAAATTCGACCGAACCGTCAAAAATACGCACCTCGCGTGTAACCGTGTCCCTTACGCTTTCAAAATCATGGGTAACCATTATGACAAGCTTGTCGGCGGAGATCTCTTTCAGAAGAGTGACGATTCCGGCGGCACTGCCGCTGTCAAGGTTACCGGTAGGTTCGTCGGCAAGAATTACAGGGGAATCTTTTGCAAGTGCACGTGCAATTACGGTGCGCTGCTTCTGACCGCCAGACAGTTTTGCGCACTTACAGTGAATCTTGTCTTCAAGCCCGACCTTTGAGATAAGATCAAGTGCCCTTTTCCGTCTGGATTTTCCGCAGTAAGAAGCGGGGAGAGAGAGCTCTACGTTTTCAAGAACGGTGAAGCTTTCAAGAACGTTATATTCCTGAAAAATGAATGAAACATATTCCTCACGGTATTTTTCCCAGTCCTTCTGCGTGTAGTGAGACGTCGGTGAATCGTTTATGTACAGCTCGCCTTCCTCATAGCTGTCGATACCGCCTATGATGTTCAGAAGAGTTGTTTTTCCGCTGCCTGACTGACCTGTTACCGCCACAAATTCGCCGGTGTCGAATTCAAGACTTACCTTCCTCAGTCCGACTGCAAGAGTTTCGTTTCCTGAGTATATTTTTCCGATTTCGGAAAGACGTATAAGTGCCATAGTAAACTCCTTGTAATTTTTTCGGTATCACCCGATAATAATACTCGGAAAAAATCCCGATAGGTTTCGGTGTCAGGTTTGATCGGCATTATTTATTCGGATAAATCCGGAAAGCTGCGCTCGGCAGCAAAACGACACCAACGGTGCCAAAGTTCCTTGTCAGACTTTCAGAGAATATTCTTTGAAAAGACGTGCAAAAATCTTGTAGTTGTCAAGACTGACATCCGGCGGTGTCTGGTGATCGACGGAAGGTATCAGTTTTCCGTTTTGCCAGGAAGGCATCAGCCGTTCGAATTCCGCACGCATGGCGTTTTCCCCGTATTTCATGCACATCTTGTCAAAATGTCCGAGAAATGCCATTTCCGGGTGCTTTGCAATGTAGACGCTGACGTCAACGCCCGCCTGTCTTTCGAGCGGAAACATACCGTCGGCACCTGCTTCTGAATACCAGTCGACGGCTTTTGTAATATCTCCGTCGCTGTCAATGAATACCGGAACACCGTATTTTTTCAGTACAGGTATAATGCGTTTGTAATAAGGGGCGAGAAACCGATCGAAAAGCTCTTTTCCAAGCATTGGTCCGTTATTGTAGCTCATATCCTCCGCAAAGCTCATAAAGTCAAAGGAAAATCTGTTGCATATGAAAGGCAACACTTTTTCCAGCCATTCGGCGTAATCGGAGCACATGGCGTCAAGCAGTTCCGGGCAGTCGTAGAAGCTGTAAAAGTGGGGCTCTATCCCGAGCAGTTCCCTTGCAAACCAGAAGAAGCCTTCAACACTGAAAAAAGCAATGCTGTCACCGTCGGCATGGACCGATTCAAGCCAAAGGTAATGCTCCCTCGGAAACAAATCTTCCGGTTCGGGATACATCGTTTGTTTTATCTTACGGTAATCATCCTCGTTTTTGATAATACCTTGTCCCCGGCTGACGGCTTTGGGAGTAAGTTTTGTCCGGACGTTATAAAATGTCTGTACACAACCGTCAAGTCCGAGTTCACGTTGGATTCCGTAAACATCCCGGTAAGTCCTTGGTTTTGTTTTGAGACCTTCATTTTCCCATCTCCGAACGGTCAGGTTCCACCACGGAGCCCATTCGATGACGGGTAATCTGTCAGGCTTTCTGCCGCTGAGAATTGCCGAAAATCTTTCGCTTCCGTTCATAATAATACCTCAGGTCATGTTGTTTTCAGAATTTTTGCCGGCTTGAAATATTCGAAATATCGTAATCAAAGCAGTTACATAATACCTTAAAAACGTTTTTTTGTCAATAGCAGAGCAAACGCGCCGGACTTGTCAGATCATGTTTTTGTTGACAAGTAAGATAACGGGTGTTATAATTCAGACGTAACTAATCTGAAACGGAGATTGAAAAATGGAAATGAGTAAAACCGACAGTGAGTTGTTCAGGCTTCTGACAGAGTACAGCCATCTTACAAACAATCAGGCAGATAACGAAAAAAGAGCAGAAATTCTCGGACTCGGAGGAAGGCGTATCCAGGTGGCGCCCGGAGCAAACATCAGGATCCCGGCAGAACAGGTAGGAAAAAATGTATTTATAGGTCTTTACAGCTATCTTAACGGCGACGTAACGGTGGGCGATAACACACTTATCGGACCTCATTGCTCGGTGGTTGCCGGCAACCATAAATTTGATCCTGCAACCGGGTGGTTTTCGGCAAGGACTGAAAAGGACGGAGACGAGAGCGTCGTAATAGGTGAAGGAAGCTGGCTGGCAAGTAACGTAACGGTCACTCCCGGAGTAAAAATAGGGAAATGTACGCTTGTATGTGCCGGGGCGGTGGTGACCAAAAGCTTCCCCGAATATTCAATACTTGCGGGAGTACCTGCGAAAAAGATTGGAAGAATAGACCCGGAAACCGGCAAATACATATGGGAAAATGAAAAGGAGAAATAAAATGGCGTCAGTAAGCGACACCTGCTCAAATCAGGAGCCGATCGGGATAATAAACGGGAACAGACTGAGGAGCGAAAGAAATTCGGCGAGAGAAGTTTTCCCTTTTCCGGGGGAAAATCAAACGGTTTTCAGTAACCCGCCCTGTTTTATATGGTTGCCTGACGAAGAACTGAGCAGCTACACGGTCTGCGTCACAAAGGACGGTGCACAGTACTTTGAAGTGACTACCGATAAAAATTATTGTCTGCCGGATAAAATTTTCGAAGCAGGTGAATATGAATGGAATGTGGTTTCCGGTGGGCGTGAAAAAGGCTGGGTAAGGTTCAGAGTCTCGCTGCAGGCAATGATTTTTGATCCTCCGTCAGCTGAAGAACTTTTTGATTCGGTTCCGGATGTTCACCCGAGGACTCTCTTTTTCAAAGAGGATATACCGGCGATTCTGAATGAGAAAAAAAGTGAACTTGAAACCCTGAAACGAAACGCCGGACTTGCGTACGAGAACGGGATGTTTGAATATCCGAAGTTTCATCTTGACGGAAAAGCGTTGCCGTACCGGGAATATTTCGGAAAATACAGGGACTTCTGTGACAGGAACATGGTTGCGACGGCTCTTTTATACGCGCTTACCGGAGACAAGAGAGCGGGACAGCACAGCAAAAGTCTTTTTATGCGGATCTGTTCAATGACACCCAACGGCCCGGCTTCGATAGTCGGGAAATACGGTGATGAGGTGGGACTGAGTAATGCGAGGACTTTACCCACAGTGTACGATCTTATTTTCCCGCTTTTCAGTGAAGCGGAAAAGGATCTGGCAGAGTGGACTGTATACTGTTACGGCTTGCAATGCGAATACCGGCTCAGGCGCCTTGATTACTGCCATAATCCCGGGGACTCACATGCCGGACGGCTCCCGGCGTATCTCGCCGAATGTGCAATGATTCTCAGATACGGAAAGGTAGCGGATAAGGAAACCCTTATGCGCTGGCTCGGTTATGCGACGGAAATTTACAGCGGCATATTCCCCTATTACGGAGGAAGCGACGGCGGATGGGCTGAGGGTGCGTTTTACTGCACTTCGTACACAAGGTGGTACCTGCCGTTTTTCTGTATGGCGGAAAGATTCACGGGGAAAAGCTTTTTTGGCAAGCCTTTTTACCGTAATCTTATTAAATATATTGTACATTTTGCAAATCCGGAATATGAGCTGCACCCGTTCGGAGACGGGTATTGGTGTAAAAGCACAGATGAAGAGTGGCCGGGATTTTTCTGTCAGAACCCTTACCGTGTGTACGCAGAAATGTTCGGAGACGAATACGCCCGGGAGCTTAGCCGTAAATATGCAGCGCCTGATTATTACAGGTTGCATCTGCTCGATATTTTCATGAAGCTGCCGTCCGGCAAAGAAAAACCGGAAGCCGTGCCGGTAAATGATATGGAATTGTTTGCCGATACCGGTTTTATCAGTAATCACACCGATCTGAAAAACATGGGAAAAGATTTTGCCTTACAGATAAGGGCGTCAAGATTCGGTTCTGACAGCCACCGTCACGCCGATCAGTGCTCGTTTGCACTCTTTTATGCCGGTAAAGCGCTTATTTCGCCTTCCGGCTATTTCGGCAGACAGTACGGCTCAAAGCACCACTTCGGATGGCTGTGTACAACCAAAGCCCATAACGCTTTGCTTTTCAACGGTAAAGGACAGTATGAAAGAAGTCATAAGACCGTAGGAAAAATTAACGCCTGCTTCCGTGACGGCAATGTTTTTTACGCCGAGACAGAGGCGGGAGATGCGTATCCGGTTGAAGTTAAATGGCTGAGAAAATTCAGAATGACGGAAAATGAACTCGTGATAACTGATGAGGTTGCAAGCGAAGAGCCGGTATCTGTGATATATCCGCTGCATTCCGTTAAGCCGTTCAGTATTACGGGAAATGAGGCGGAAATCGAAAACGGCGTAAAATTACATATAAAAATGACCTCCGAACAACCGATTAAATGCAGTACAACGGACAGATACGACGTTGACCTCAATGAAGGTGAGCCGGAAGAATACCATGTTAAAATGCCGGCTCAGTATCATCTTTATTATGAGTTTGCAAAATCAAAAAGACACACGATAGAATGCAGATACACGATCAAAATGATCTGAAAATCAGGAGCTTATTCGTTAAAACGACAAAAATATTTGTGTTTATGTACAACTTTACCTCACAGCTATTGACGGGCAAAACAGCAGGCAGTATAATTAAGACAGTTCAATCAAATATAAGGAGCGCGGTTCCGGTGCCGGAAGAACGTGCAAAAAACGGAGGTAACGAAATGCCGAAATTGTTCAGAGAAAGAAAAATCAATGCAAGGGACGTGGTCGGACTTGAAAATTTCAGACTGTGCGCCGATGAAAATGACATCAGATTCTGCGACGAAAAGCTTGACAAAATAGTAAAGAAAGCCGAAGCGCATCTTGAATATCAGCTCCCGGTACTGCCGGCAACCGTTTATCTTGAATACAAGGTTAACGGTAACCGTTCGCATTATCAGGACATTTACTTCAAGAGACGTACTATGGCGCTTGAACTGGCGCTTGCGGAGGCTTATGAGAACAAAGGGCGGTTCACAGGTAATCTGCTCGACGTGGTGTGGGCGATAATGGAAGAATCCAGCTGGATAATTCCGGCTCATCTGAGCAGAAACCCGACTCACTCCGAATGGGGACTTCCGCCGGTATTCAATGAGGAAAGGCTTCACGGAATAGACCTTTTCTCGGCATGTACGTCTGCGTCGCTGTCGCTTGTTTATATGCTGTGCAGGGATAAATTTGACGCGATTGCGCCGCTGATAAACGAAAAACTTCTTTATATGCTGAAAGACCGGACAACAAAGCCTTACCTTAACTGCGTGTTCGGTTGGAGCGGAGAAAGAGGAAACTCGGTAAATAACTGGTGCCCGTGGATAACATCTAATGTGCTTATGACGGTAGCGCTTACCGAGCCGGATCTTTACACAAGAAAAAAAGTGGTGGAAAAGGCGCTTTCGCATCTTGACAACTTCACAGACGGCTATAAATCCGACGGCGGCTGCGACGAAGGACCGGGCTACTGGGGAGCGGCGGGAGCAGCATACTTTGACAGCCTTGAACTTCTGTATGACATGACCGCCGGAAAGATAGACATATACGGCGATCCGCTTGTAAAAGCGATGATGGAATATATAGTGAAGTTCAATATTTACGAGAGAAGGTTTATAAATTTCGCTGACTGTTCACCCATTTGTCATCATGACGGCATAATGATAAGAAGAATGGGAGAGAAGTGCGGTTCCGAATCGCTCAAAGCGTTCGGAGACAAAATGGCAAGCGTGGCAGACGGCGGCATTTCATACGGACACTGTTACAGGGGATACAGAAATCTCATCAGAAAAACTCCGGAAGAGTTTACGGATTACGCCGAAACAAAGATCTGGTTCCCGGATCTTAAAGTTATGGCGGCGAGAGAGAGCAACAATCCCGGGAAAGGTATGTTTGTGGCAATGAAGGGAGGAAACAACAACGAGTCCCACAACCATAACGATGTAGGAAACGTCGTGGTCTATTACGACGGAAACCCCGTAATTATCGATACGGGTGCCGGCGAATATACAAAGCAGACGTTCTCTGCCGAAAGGTATAAGCTTTGGTTTATGCAGTCTGCTTATCATAATGTAGCGGATATCGGAGAAATTCAGGAAAAGAACGGAGCTCAGTACGCATCGTGCGATGAAGTTTACGACAGCGAGACCGGAGGAGTAAGAATGGAGATAAGCAACGCTTATCCGGCAGGAAGCGGACTTGAAAGTTATGTAAGGGAAACCGTGTTAAAGGATGGCAAAGTACATATAAAGGACAGTATACGGCTGAGCGAACCGAAAGAGGTCGATTTCCACTTTATGAGCTGTGAAAAGCCTACGCTTATCGGTGACGGCAGAATATCTCTCGCGATGGGAAGGACACTTCTGTTTGACGGTGATCTGAAACCTGAGATAGAGGAATTTGAAGTGGGAGATATAGGAATTGAGAAAAAGTGGCATCAGAAGGTGCTGTACAGGATCCATCTCAGACAAAGCTTCGTGTCCGCTGATAAGGAATTCATAATAGAGTAAAAACATAGCTAAATAACGGAAACAAACGTAAAAGCACCCGGCAGGTTTCGGTCTGCCGGGTGCTTTTTATCAAGCGGTCACCAGTAAAGTTCCCAGTCGGGACTGAGCATTCTGTGGAGAGCTTCCATATAGAAATAATCACCCCAGATGTTCATTTCGTCCACGCCGTTTTTGTGAGGTTTGGAGTATGTGGCATGGAGAAGGAGTCCGTTTGACTCGGGAATATCCTTTGTGAGATAGTTGTCGATAAGAGAGTTCATTATTCTCTTGCAGGCGTTTACGTAGATGCGGCGGAGAGAGTCGTTTTTGTCCATGCACTTTATGCCCTCAAGCATTCCGCACATGGCGATAGCGTCAGAGGACGAGTCACGCGGTTCGTCGTCTCCGTCAGTGAAGCTCAGATCCCAGAACGCTATGTAGTCTTTCGGCAAATGGTTGAGATAGTAATTAGTTGTTGCCTTGAAAACCTCCATTGCCTTTTCATTTTTCTTATAGATGTACGTAAGCAGCGGACCGTATATTCCCCACGTCTGACCTCTTGCCCAAGCAGATTCGTCAGACGCACCCTGGGCAGTCACGCCTTTTTTAGGCTTGCCGGTTTCGGGGTCAAAGTAGTAGGTGTGGTAAGTACTTGCATCGGCACGGCAACAAACGTCAATGGTCGTGTTGAAATGGTTATAGGCTATCGTTTCGTATTTCGGATCGCCTGTCTCCTTGCTTGCCCAGTAGAGAAGCGGGATATTGAGCAGACAGTCGACTATAAGTCTGAAATCGTTCGGATCGTCGATATTTCCCCATGCCTGAATGAACTTTCCTTTTTCGTGGTATCTTGAAATAAGATTATCGGCGGCAAGTATAGCCGCCTCCCTTGCTTTTTTATCACCGCATATTTTCCAGGCGGCAACGCAGGAAGGAATGTATACAAATCCCATATCGTGATGGTTAACACCTATCTTGTTGACTATCCTGTGATGAAAGGACTCTATCTGTGAAAGGGCGACATTTTTATATTTTTCATTACCTGTCATCTGGTAAGCGTGCCAGAGAATTCCGGTCCAGAAGCCGGTGTTCCAGCCGCCTGTGTTGGTGTCTTTCGTGTATACGTTGTTCACGCTTGCGTGCGAAGGGAATCTGTCGGTAAATTCCGGTAAGGCGAAATCAATTTTTTTGACTGCCTCTGACAGGGCATAGCGCAGCTTCTCTTCGGGAAGGTTTAAATCTGCGTATTTTCCGGGATCGGCGATAGCCGGGATTGCTGGTATCATAATCAGATCTCCTTTTCGTTGAATTTTTTTTGATTCTGTCAGATGTTACTGACTGATTTTACCACAAAATTTATTCAAAGTCAACATCAAATTTGCGTACTTGCGGCAGAACCGAAATGAATTCCGGACAATTTGCGGAAAACCGGCTGTAAGCACAGCCGAATTTCCCGGAAAATCATTTTTGGTTTTTGTTGGCTGAAATCACATCTGCGACGTCTGAAACGGTAATGTAAGCCGCGGGATCATTCTGATGAACAAGGGCTTTGAGTTTACCGAGCTGAAAGCGGTTTATAACAACATATACAACTGTTCTGTTGGAGCCGGCATAGTAGCCCTTTGCCTGCATTGTTGTGATACCGCATTTAAATTCTGCCGAGACCGCGGAGCAGATTTGATCTGGTTTTACCGTGATTATCATGGCGGACTTTGCTCTGTCGAGACCTTCGACGATAAAGTCGACGGTTTTCAGTCCGACTGAGTAGGCAATGATTGAATAAAGAGGCAGTATCCAGCTGACTGACAGGATTCCGCAGACAATATATAGAATCACGTTGTAGCTCATAACGAAGGTGCCCACACTGATGCCGAGCTTTTTTGAAAATATTACCGCCATAACTTCAATTCCGTCCATAGCGCCCCCGAATCTTATCGCAAGACCGCTTCCAAGACCGGAGATAACTCCGCCGAACAAAGCGCAAAGTAGCAGATCCTCACCCGCCAGAGGAGATGTTACGCTTACGTCAACAGGAAAAACATCGCTTATAAGCCAGGCGGTTATGGAATAAACGGTAACCACGAAGATGGAATATACGGTAAACACGGCACCTTGTTTTCTTAGCCCGTAGATAAAAAGAGGAACGTTCAGTATGATAAGGAAAAAAGAAAGTGTCAGAAATTCCGGGGTCTTTTGAGCAAGAAGCATGGAGGTTCCCGAAATGCCGCTGTCGTAAAGACTTACCGGCGAAAGGAAAAAAGTAACTCCGAAACCGTTGACTATACCTGCCAGAATCAGGAATAAAAAATTTTTCGGACTGAATTTTTTTGAAAACTCAGCCAGCCGTTTTCTGAAAACGGTCAAACGCAGTTTTATTTTTCTCATAGCAATAAAGCGGAAAAGATCATCTTGAAACGATAGCGGCAGTATCTCTGGCTATCACGAGTTCTTCGTTTGTGGGTATGACGTAAACAGCCACTTTTGAATCTTCCGAGCTTATTCTGACGTTGGATGACTGTCTGAGGGTCACTTTGTTGACTTCTTCATCCAGTTTTATTCCGAGGAATTCCATATTGCGGCATACGCTGGAACGAAGAGCGGGATTGTTTTCTCCGAGTCCTGCGGTGAAGACGACGGCGTCAAGACCGCCCATTGCGGCGGCGTAAGCACCGATGTATTTTTTGATCTGATAGCACATGATCTTGTCGGCAAGCTTTGCTTTTTCGTTGCCCTTTGCAATTGCGTCTTCGATATCGCGGCTGTCTGAGGAAACTTCGGAAACTCCGAGAAGACCGCACTGCTTGTTGAGGAAGTTGCTCATCTGCGCGGCGTTCATGCCTTCCTTTTCCATGAGGAAACAAACGATTGCGGGGTCGATGGCGCCGCATCTTGTGCCCATTTCGAGGCCGTCAAGAGGAGTAAATCCCATTGAGGTGTCTATGCTCTTACCGTCCTTTACGGCGGCGATTGACGAGCCGTTTCCGAGGTGACAGGTTATTATCTTCGTTCCTTCGGTTCTGCCGAGAATTTTCATCATTTCCGCAGAAACATAACGGTGGGAGGTGCCGTGAAAACCGTAGCGGCGGATCTTGTATTTCTGGTAAATCGAATAGGGGAGCGGGTACATATAGGCGTAGTCCGGCATGGTTTGATGAAAAGCTGTATCAAAAACCAGAACCTGAGGTACACCTTTTATAACTTCGGTACATCCCTCAATACCCATAAGCGCCGGTCCGGTGTGGAGCGGTGCGAGTTCGCGGCACTTTTCGAGTTTTTCTATGACAGAAGCGTCGACAAGTACGCTTTCGCAGAAAAATTCACCGCCGTGAACGACACGGTGACCTACGGCTGAAATTTCGCTCATCGAGGAAATACAACCCGTTTCCTTGTCTGTCAGTGTATCAACAAGAATGCGCATCGCAACTGAGTGGTTAGGCATAGCTATATCTTTTTTGAATCTTCTTCCGTCGGGAAGTTTGTGGTCGATTCTGCCGTCGATACCTATCCTCTCGCAAATGCCTTTTGCAAGAACTTTTTCTGTTTCAGTATCGAGAAGCTGATATTTGAGTGAGGAACTTCCTGCGTTTACAACCAAAACGTTCATTTTTTACTTTCCTTTCTTTTTTGGTGACTTGACGAAAAGTCGTGTTTCGTATATAATAAAATTATTATATAATACTTGTGCGGAAAAAGCAATAGTTTTTTGAAATTTTAAGGGGTAAATTTATGAAAACAGTGGCGGTTATTGCGGAATTCAACCCTTATCACAAAGGTCACGGTATCCTGCTTGGTGAGATAAAGAAAAGGTATCCCGGGAGTACGGTAATTGCCGTGATGAGCGGTAACACGGTGCAAAGAGGAGATTTTTCGGTATTTGACAAATACGCAAGGGCAAAGACGGCGGTGACGGGGGGATTTGACGCCGTTTTTGAGTTACCGTTTCCGTACAGCTGTTCTGCGGCGGAGCAGTTTGCGAGAGCCGGAACTTATATCGCCGCAAGTCTCGGTGCGGAGGTTCTTGCTTTCGGAAGCGAGTGCGGAAGTATTGAAAAGCTGACGGAAATAGCCCGGAACCGGTTAAGTAAAGAATATGAACAAATGATTCCCGGATACCGTGCTGAGCAAAGGGGTGAATCGGTGCTTCGGATAAAAGAAAAAGCCTACGCCGATCTATACGGTGAAACGGCAGTCAGAAGGAGTAATGACATATTGGCATGTGAATATATAAAAAGTATATTGACTTCGGGTTACGACATTACACCG
>CALWJW010000027.1 GCA_944381095.1 uncultured Clostridia bacterium
ATTAGCCAGCTCTTCGAGCTTTTCGATATCACCGTCCTCACCCTTTCCGTCGGTTATCTTGGTGAGTATTTCAAGCATTCTCTTAGTTCCCTCACGGCAGGGCGTACACTTTCCGCAGGACTCGTCCACCGTAAATTCAAGGAAGAATTTCGCTATGTCGACCATACAGTTGTCTTCGTCCATTACTATCAGTCCGCCGGAACCCATCATGGAGCCTATCGCCATAAGAGAATCATAGTCGACCGGTGTATCAAGGTTTGCTTCCGGAATACATCCTCCCGAAGGTCCTCCCGTCTGCGCCGCCTTGAAGCGTTTTCCGCCGGGTATACCGCCGCCGATATCGAATATTATCTCCCTGACAGTCGTTCCCATCGGAACTTCAACAAGTCCGGTGTTGACTATCTTTCCGCCGAGTGCGAAAACCTTGGTTCCTTTTGATTTTTCCGTTCCCATTCCGGCAAACCAATCTGCGCCTTTGAGTATTATCTGAGGGATGTTTGCGTAAGTTTCCACGTTGTTGAGGATCGTCGGCTTTCCGAAAACTCCTTTTACAGCCGGGAAAGGCGGACGCGGACGCGGCTCTCCTCTGTTACCTTCTATGGAGGTCATGAGTGCCGTTTCTTCTCCGCAGACGAACGCTCCCGCTCCGAGTCTTATTTCAAGATTGAAACAGAAATCCGTTCCGAAAATATTGTTTCCGAGAAGTCCCGCTTCTCTTGCCTGGTTTATTGCTATTGACAGTCTCTTGACCGCTATCGGATATTCCGCACGGACATATATGTAACCCTGATCGGCTCCTATTACGTATGCCGCTATCGCCATCGCCTCGATCACCGAATGCGGGTCGCCTTCAAGAACAGATCTGTCCATAAACGCTCCGGGGTCTCCCTCGTCACCGTTACAGCAGACGTATTTTTTTACCTTGCCTCTGTTGCCGCATGCGAACTTCCATTTCAGTCCTGTCGGGAATCCGGCTCCTCCTCTTCCGCGGAGTCCCGAAGCCAACATTATGTCAATTATCTGCTCAGGTGTATATTCAAACAGACACTTGGCAAGCGCCTGATAGCCGTCGAACGCTATGTAATCTTCTATCTTTTCAGGGTCGACCACTCCGCAGTTTCTCAGGGCTATACGGCTCTGCTTCTTGTAAAACTGCATATCGGAAAGTTTCTCTTTCACTTCTCCGGTCGTCTTTTCGTGATATACAAGGTCGTCGATTATCTGACCGCCTATTATGTGCTCTTCTATTATACGCTTTACATTTTCAATTTTGCACTGTGCGTAAAACACTCCCTCGGGGTACACTATAACTATCGGACCGAGCTCACAGAGTCCGAAACATCCGGTACGTACTATCTGCACTTCATCTTCAATTCCATGTGCCGCCACTTGCGCCTTGAATTCATCGATAAGCTTGCCTGAGCCGGATGACGTACAACCGGTTCCACCGCATACCAGCACCTGGTGCTTATATTTGGTCTCATTCTCTACCGTATGCGTGTGACGCATATTTATCTGCGGGAGAGTCTGTTCTTTTATCCGTTTTAATTCTTCAACAGTCACTTGCTCTTCCTCCTTAATACTTCGCTAATATGTCCGGGATCATTTCCGGAGTCAGTTTTCCGTATACGTCTTCGTTTATCGTCATTACCGGCGCAAGTCCGCAACATCCGAGACAGCGCGTGTCCTGTATCGTGAACTTTCCGTCGGGTGTAGTCTGGTTTGAGGTAATTCCGAGCTGTTCCTCCACCTTTGCAAGAACCTTTGCCCCGCCTTTGACGTAGCATGCCGTTCCCTGACAAACGCTTATTACGTTATCTCCCTTCGGGTTGAGCGAAAACTGCGCGTAGAATGTCGCCACGCCGTACACCTCCGTTACCGGTATACCGAGTGAATCGGCTATAAGAATCTGAGTTTCAAGCGACAGATATCCGAACTTTTCCTGCGCAAACTGCATTATAGGCATAAGCGGTCCGGGCATATCCTTGTTTTCGGATATGAACTTTTTAAGTTCTTCCGTTTTTTCGGCTATCTGCTCCTTTGTGAGTGCCATAAGCCATCCTCCTGTTTTTTTCATACTTCTAATACTTTATCATACATATATTTATTTTTCAACAGCAAACAACAAATTTAAAATTTCGTTTATTTTTTTTTAACCCTTATTTAATATACGTCCGGTTTTGATTTAAAGGTATTTTCTCCCGATTTTACTTTTTTACGGTCTTGTTTTCAAATCAACATTCCTGTCAAAACGCGGGCGGCGGCATACTATTGTAGCGTACGGCAAACTTTCTTACCTGTCGTAACATTTGGCTGAGAATTTTCTTAAGCCGGAAAGGAATATTCCAAAAAATGAACTACAAGAAAACAGCTTACTGCAGAAAATGCGTTTCGGAAAGAAAAAACAACGACTGCCGTGAACGCCCCTGCCGCAATCAGGATCCTACGGATTTTTTTCCCTCCGATAAATGTGACACCGGTGCACTCGCTATGGTGTACGGTATTTCACAGCGTTGGCAAAATATTTGCGACGGCGAAACCGGTTTCGAAAGAGGTACCATTTTCGAGGAGCTTTATATGCCTTTTATGGGTGATAAATGCAGAAACGGAGGATGTTGCAAATGATTTCAAACAAAGATTCGCTTATGCGTGACGTCCAGGTCGCTCAGTTTGCGATGGTTGAGGCAAATCTTTATCTCGACACCCATCCGGACGATTGCGAGGCTATGAAAGCATTCGCTCAGTACAGCGATAATTTCAGCCGCGCGGTTGAGGCGTATCAGGAAAATTGCGGACCGCTTTTCGCAGATTCATCGGGTTCCATCCCTTTTGAATGGGTGAACTGTCCATTTCCCTGGGAAACGGAGGATAAATAACCATGTGGATATATCAGAAAAGTCTTGAATTCCCGGTAAAGATAAAAAATCCCAATCCGGCCATTGCAAAATTTATAATTTCAATTCTCGGAGGATCTGACGGAGAGCTTTCCGCTTCCACCCGTTATCTGTCGCAGAGGTTCGGTATGCCTTACAGAGAGGTGACCGGCATCCTTACCGACGTAGGTACCGAAGAGCTGGCTCACGTTGAAATCTGCTCAACTATCCTTTACCAGCTCACAAGGAATCTTACCCCCGAACAAATCAAACAGAGCGGCTTTGACACTTATTTCGTGGACCATACCGCCGGTATATACCCGCAGAGTGCTTCCGGTATGCCATTTTCTGTCGGAGCTCTGCAAAGCAAGGGTGATATCATAACAGACCTCAATGAGGATCTTGCCGCCGAACAGAAAGCAAGGACGACCTATGATAACATTCTGCGTCTGGTAGACGATCCCGATGTCAGGGAGCCTATAAAGTTCCTCAGAGCAAGAGAAATAGTCCATTACCAGAGATTCAGCGAAGCCCTCGGAATTGCCACCGAAAGGGCACAGTGCAAAAACAATTTTTATATAACTAACCCGAGCTTTGACAAAAACTGCAAGGTCTCCTGTCAGCAGGATTCGTGTGTTAAAACACCGCAGCCAAGGCAAAACTGTGACGATCAGAAAAAAAACTGCTACTACTCATACGAAGTCAAACGGCCGTTCTGAATACGGAATTTTTCTGAATTCGTTAACGCCTGAATTTAGGGTATGAAAACTTTTTAAATCGCCGGAAACCGGAATAACCGTGTAAAAAACCTGATAAACAAAGTTAAACGTTGAGGGTTCCGGTTGCCGAGAACGCGTCGGACCGGTTGAATTTCGAGTTCCGGCAGTTTCCGAACATCAAAACCGTAAGAAATAACAGAAGATCCGCCTCGCTGAACATGAAAAATCAGTGAGTCGGATCTTTTATGAATTTACGCATGGCCACATTGTATCGGTAAAAATGAAGTCTCTGCTGTGTATGCTGAATTTGAGATCTAAACCGACATAGCTTATCAAAGTTGCGAATGAAATTTTTCCGGTGTCGGAGATCAGTAACGGTATCTCATTTACCGTTACGCCACTGACAACATATCGGGCACATAACTTTCACTGATAAATAAACGGCTCGTTCCCCTCGTTTCCGATGACAGAATTTCATCCGGCGCGCCAGAATTCACCGGTATATCTTCGTCGCAGTTACATTTTGTGTACAACTATTTGTTTTAATGCTTTTAAATATTCTTTTTTTTCGCTGTCAAGCCTGTAACTTTCGACCGCTTTCTGTATCGATTTACTTTGCACAAATCTGTCCGGCAGTCCTTTTTCAAAGAATCCGACCGTTTCATCAAATTTTTTTATCAGAGCAAATGAAAAAAACCAAGCCTCTGCCATTTTGACATAATAATTTTCGCTACGGATCTTTGCGATTAGGTCGAGGTATTTGGGGTCAAACCTAACGTCAAGAAAATAATCCATCAGAAATTTTATACCGTACCGAACCGTAAACGGGTGTGAAGAACACGTCCATCTGTAAACGTACGGCAACAGTGTTTCAGGCGACTTTGAAAACACCCGTGGCTTAAAGCTGTCACATGTTGCCCAGTTGTCAATATGAGGCAAGAATTTTTCGGTAAGCAAAAGAGCTTTCCCGAAATCTTTTTCCTTCATTATCAGAAAAGCATGAAGATTATTTTCGTCATAATAGAAATGCGGCAGCGTGCTCATAAAGTTTTCAGCTTCTTCCATTCCGTACAGATCGCTTGCAATTTTTTTCAGAGCCGGCATTCTTACTCCGATTATTCTTTCAGGCGGTATTTCCGGGATCAGCTTACACTGAAATTTTCTGTAAGCATCGTCGGCATTTGTAATGAGTATGTTTTGAATTTTATCCATAATTTTGAGACATGATCCTGTTTGACTTTCACGTTTACAGAGGAATTTGCTTTCCCGCGTACTAAATTTATTTCGGGTGCTCAAAAACCGTATTATTATTGGTCAGGTTTAAAACATTAAAATATTTTTGAGTTAACTCGAAACTTCCGGAAAATTTTTCCACACAAATAAGACATTATTTGGGTTTTTGTAATCATTTTTGTTGTCATGTTTATTGTAGTGCAATTAAATGTTGTAAATAAATAAAAACAAGTTAAAATTTGTTACAATACAGCAACCTTTCAAGATGATTTTTAAATCTTGTATTCCACACGATATAACCCGGGTTATTTCCGGTATGAAAAATTTTTTCCTTATTCAAAATATCGCAAAGCCTTTTAGCTGCGCCTGCTCCTCCGTCAAAAAATACAGGGCTGTATCCGAGCGCCCTGCTTATTGCCCTGACGGCAAACGGAAAATGTGTACAGCCGAGCACACAAGCGTCGAATTTTACGCTGCTGTAAGGTGAAAACAGTTTTTTCAGATACTGCACAGTTTCTTCCGAGCAGAGATTACCCGACTCTACATAACCGACAAGTCCGGGAGCAGGTATGCAGGTAAAATCGGCTTCTCCGTGCATTTCGTTAATAAGTTTTTCAAGCTTCGGTAGCCTGAGGGTTATCGGTGTTGCCAGAAGCAATATTTTTCCGCCTGGAAATTTCCTGACCGCCGGCTTGATTGCCGGCTCAAGTCCGATTATCGGAATTCTGTATTTCTGTCTCACAGTTTCTGCCGCCGCTGATGTAGCTGTATTACAGGCTATTACAATTGCCTTGCAACCGAATTCTTCCAGATATGCCACGTTGCGGTCGGTAATTTTTATTATTTCAGACGGTTTTTTTGTTCCATACGGAGCATTTTCTTTGTCGGCAAAATAAATTATATTTTCCGACGGCAGAATTTTACGAATATGCTTAAGAACGCTTATCCCGCCTACTCCGGAATCGAGAATGCCTACCGGGCTGTATTTACACAATTTCAGCACCTCCGCTCAGAGAATACTAAATGTTATTTGTGTAAATGGTTATTTATGACACAGCAGAATGTTTTACGGTTGATAAAAGTTACTCTGTTCAGCTTAAATAAGCTCAGATAGCAATAAAATAAGCTTCAGGGAATTTAAATTTTTGTATTATTTTTGCAGTAGTTTTCGGGATTTATGATTTATAAAAACTATTCGGGGCTCAATCGGGAATTTGTTTTTACAACGCAAATTTATGTGATGCAAAATTTTCACTCAAATACCAAACAAACCGGTTGCTTACAAAATGATTTTTCAGTTTCTGATTTTAACTCCGAACTTTACTTTCTTTTCCCTTCACGGTCGAAATTCTTTCTCAGAGCCATTTCCACCGGAATTACCGACAATATCAGTATAACGGTTTGTATGATAATAATTATAATACCTGCGATTCCTGTAATATTATCATCTGATCCTTTGAGAAATAACACGGTCAGAACACTCAGAATCAGTATAACAGCTCCAACGACTATCCAGATTTTGCCGCAATACAGATGAGCGAACTTCCATGTATCCTTATTTATCATTGACATGGTTGTGCGGTAGCCGTAAAAAGAATTGATTTCTTTCGGTGGAAACAGTGTAAACACAATTCCGAAAACAATCATTATTGACGGTATCATCAAACTCACAATCAACACAAAAACAAACGAACCCAACTGAAAATCCCCCACATTCTGATCAGCTTAATCCGTAAAAATCCGGTCTTCAAAAAACAGTCGACTGAATTTTTACTGAAACCCTGCTTCTCGTAAATTAATCCGGAAATTATATATTTTTCTCAGAATACAATGAAAAACGAATGCACCGTAAGAGCCATGCAAAATCTTTTGCAAACTGTTGTCAAGGGTTATGCAATTGCCCGGAAAAGAATACTGTGATATGCTTTAATGGCTGAAAATAATGAGGCTGTTTGCTTTCGGTATTCTTTTTCTGTCAAACTTTGTTTTTACTGATATTCAGAAGATTTTTCAATTCTTCAACCGTAAAACTCTGTTTTCTGTCGCAAAAACGGCAGGTCATTTCAAAATCCTTGTTTTCACTTATCATCTCTGTCAGTTCTTTTTCTCCAAGGCTGATAAGGGCATTCTCAAATTTTTCACGTGAACAGTTACACTTATAATAACAGTCGAATTCGTCAAAAATTTCAAATTCAAAGCCTTTGAACAGCGTTGATACAACAATTTCGTCGGCATTGGGCAGCGCCGCCACCTCCGAAACCGAGGGTATCAGTTTCAGATTTTCCTCAATTTGCCGTATTGCTAATTCATCCGCACCCGGCATAAGCTGTAAAATATAACCTCCGGCGGACTTGCAATCGGCATTTTTTTCGCACCGTACTCCGAGCGCACAAACGGTCGGAGTTTGTTCGCTTGTGTAAAAATATTCGGTTATGTCTTCTGCTATTTCACCGCTTACTATATTACAAAGACCTACATAAGGTTCAACAGCACCCGTTTCCTTTGCAACGTAAAAAGAACCTTTTCCGACTGCTCCGGCAACATCGAGTTTACCGAATTTATTAGGAGGCAGCTCAATATGCGGATCTCCCGCACAACCTCTTACATTTCCCTTGTAATCACTCACGCAGATTATTCCGCCTGCCGGTCCGTCTCCTTTGAAGTTCAGTGTCAGCGAATCAGTTTTATTTTTAAGCATACAGCCCATAAGCGACGCTGCCGTGAGCGCTCTGCCAAGCGCTGCCGTCATTGTTTTTGAAGTACCGTGAATTCTGTGCGCTTCCGCTACTATATCGGTACTGACTTCAAAAAAAAGCCTGGCTGTACCGTCTGCGGTAATTGCTCTCGTTATTTTTCCCATACAAATCTATCCTGTTTAATACTCGTTATTTTAGCAAATACAAATATTCGGGGCAGACACTCAAACTACACAGGCAGTTATATTTTTTAAGTTATAAATTCCAGTCAGTGTCCATTAAAATATTTTTTATACTGCAGTTATAAACAAACCCGCACTTTGCCGCAACTAATTTACCCTTCCGGAGACTTCCCGTAACCTAAGACAGATTCCCACAAAAAAGCTCTGGCTTTTAAATGTTTGTTATATCGCCTCAGTTGATCCGGATTTAGAAAAAATAATCCTTTTCGGACTTAAAGTATCATGGAGATCATATCCGGATTTGAGGTTTCGCTGATGTTTTTCCGGGATTTTCCGTCCGGATAAACCACAGCACATCTGCTCCGCCGCGAATTATGTTGCAGAAAAAACCTCGGCAGATCTGAATCTGTCATCATGGATATCTCGATATTCTATCGCTGATAATGCAAAATGATTTCAATTGAAAAACATAGCAATAATTATGCCGACTGAAACCACAAGGACAGTCGCACAAATTACGGCAAATATTACCGCAAATCCTCTTTTCCTTTTTTCAGCATTATATTTTCTGTCCGCTTCACGTTGCATCTCTGCCTGCAAGTGAAATTCATTTGCTATTTCGGAAGAATTTCCGTAATTCAACTTTCCGGCTTCTGCGGCAAGCCTTTCAAAATCATCAGCAGTAAAAACATTGTTTTTCTCACATCTTAGCTCTTCGAGATAATTATTCTTGTCTGTATCGGAAAGGGCTGAAAATTCATTCATTGACAAAAATTTCATCTTTTTTCTTTCTTTGTAAAAACAAAATATACATCTCTTGATTACTGTTATCTCATAATAACGGTTTACGGGTGCGTTTTCCCGCTTTCCCTGATGAGATTATACCATATATTCAGTCTTTTTGCAATATTTTTTGACAAAATTATTGACATGATTGACAGTTTTGGTATAATAATATCCGGAGTATACAGTTTTATAACGGATTTGTGAGTTTTAATACTTTGTTTTGGAGGTTGCAATGTCAAGAAATAATAATGAAGAAATCAAAAACCTGCGTGAGGAAAAAATTTCCCGCAAAGAAATTTTCAACGGCGCAATTGTTCACCTGACTCTCGATTCTGTAAAATTGCCAGATGGAAATACCGCTACCCGTGAAGTAGCTTGGCACAAGGGTGCAGTTTGCGTTGTCCCTTTGACGGAAAGCGGTGAAATAATACTTGAAAGACAGTTCCGCTACCCTTTTGATGACGTTATTACGGAAATCCCTGCCGGAAAAATGGACAAGACCGAAGAAAACCCAGAAGAAGCGGCGCGCCGTGAGTTGCTTGAAGAAACCGGATACACAGCAAAAGAAATGATTTTTATCGGCTCTTATTATCCCTCTCCGGCAATTCTAAGCGAAAAAATTTACATGTATGTCGCCAAAGGCCTGGAAAAACACAAGCAAAAACTTGACGAGGATGAGTTTCTTGAAGTTTTCAGCGTTCCGTTTGAAGAAGCAGTAAACCTTATCCTCGAAAATTCAATTCCGGACGGAAAAACCCAGACCGCCGTTTTAAAAGCTTACAACCTTATGCTTAAAGGAGATCTGCATATCAATTGACGTACGTCGGAAGTTTTTTATCTGATCAAAAAGCCAATATTCCTTGCCCGACTCTTTTCTTTCCGAATGCTGCATTTTAATTTAAATATGCTTTTTCTTAAATGATTTTTAACTACAAAATTTTTTACTGACCATTCACTTAACTAAGTCATCTCTTTCAGCTGAGTGCGTTTGGCAGACAAACTGATTATCACTGAAAAAACCGTCTTGGCAGACGGTTTTTTTCATATTCGAATTATTCTTACAATAATCCCGCCGATCTGAAAAAGGGCAAAACAAAAATGCTATTTGATAATTTCATTTGATTTTGTTTCAGTTTTTCCGAATAAACCTATCTTTAATTTTTCTGTCAATCTTTTATTTCAGTTCATCGGTAAAATACGCTCTGCTCAGCGCGGATCTGCCTCTTTCATCAATCACCGTGACTCGAAAATACCGGCGCATTTCATCCTCAGCAGAACGTGATTCGCTTAGATATTTTCCGAGATTAAACTCAACGTGAGTTAACAAACTTTCTTTTTCCGAGACGATATGCAGGTTCGACCGTCTCTCAGTACTGACGGTAATGCTCACCACAGGTGAACATTCAACCGTGAGTATATCATCTTCAATGTACAATGAATGTATTTCAGGAGCGGATGTTGAATAAAAATCCCCTTTTTCGAGAGCGTTCATTATAGTATCATATTCTAAATTTTCCGCTTTTATCATTACATATCCGCCGAAACGGTCCTTTTCTCCGTGGGCGTCATCCGAATAAACCGGAAACACGTTTTGTCCGTTACGAAGCAGGTCATCCAGAGGCTGTGCTGTATCCGGATATCCTTCTATCACACAGCCGGTATTGTAACATTCGATTCCCCACAGTCCTTTGAGTCCGATATAATCCTGATAATTTTGAAGTGACCATACAGGATGATTCAGACAAACCAGAAAGCCGGATTCGTTCGCCTTATGAATTATATCGTTAAGTCCGCTTTCCGAATATTCGGATCTGTAATCAGCTTGTTTCATTTTATTGTTTATGTATTTTCTGGCGTTTCCCCAGACTTCTGACGCATTCATAACCGGGCAAATTTCCGCATTTCTGTCTTTTGCAAACAGATTGAGATGCGCCGTCTTCCTGAATGAATAGCTTTTTTCCGATGACGGGCAATCAATGCTTTTTTCAAACGCTGTCAGCGCCAGAAAATTACAGTCTGTCAATTCATTATGCGGAACCATCACCTCATGATCCGAAAACGCCACTATTGAATAACCTTCTTTTTGATACGCTTCCTTAACCTCCTGCGGAGTATTTGCACCGTCTGAAACCGTTGTATGCATATGTAGATTTGCTTTGTAAAATTTACCTTTTTCAGGTAGTAGATATTGTCTCATTATTACCTCCGCAACTGTTGTTATCAGTTTCTTTTATAATCTTCCGCTTATCTTAATTTATTTTTCGCCGAAAAAACCGAAGTTCAGCTTTTAATAGTCACTTTTCTTACTCCGTTGAAATGTAACCGTATAAACGGTTTTAATTTTTTTGTTATTTTTTTCAACCGTCAGGTTACACTTTATCCTCGTTTATTCTGATCTTTACAATTTTTGTTATCTGCGCAAAACGAGGCAAACCCCGGGTCTTTCTCCGGGGTTTGAACTTATTTTAAGTACAACGATCACTTTTCGGAAACCAACCCGGCTGCTCCGTTTATAATTCCTCCCGCAAAAGCAACTATGGAGCCGGCAGCCAGCACAAATTCCCCTTTTAGGGATATTATGAAGTCCACGCTGATACTTCCGGTATCTTTGGTGTATTTGATAGTGAATATTATCAGAAGAACGGTTGCTATTATTGTAAGCACTCCCGAAAGCATCTTAACAGAATCAAGTCTGAGCCGGAGTATTCCGCACAAAACCACAAGTACAGCAGTCAAAGCGGAAAGTCCGAGTGTAACATAAACAAAAACATTCATAAGATCAAATGAGTCAGAATCCGGAAGCTTTGAAAGCATGTAAGAGTTAGTTGTGTCAAGCAAACCGCTTGATTTGTATGACAGCCAATCCAGCGAAAACGCTCCTACCAATACCATCACAAGTCCAACCACCGCAACCGCGCTGACTATCAGCCCTTTTAAAAATGACTTCTTTCTCCTCTTTCCCATTGCTTTTTCCTCCTGTTTTGTATTGTTATTTTTTCATTCATTTGTTCACAGAACTGTTAACTGCCGCAATAAGTGCATTCTTTTCCTCAATGAGTGTGTCGGTAACTTTCTTTATGTCAGCTGAATGAGCCTCTTCAAATGTTTCAAAAAACGCGTCTTTACTGCTGTTCAGCGAACTTTCAATTTCCTCAGCTTTTTCGGTCAGCTTTGACTTTATCTCCTCCGGAAACTTTTCCTCCAGACTGCGGAGAGTTTCCTCTGCCGCACTCATGCTGTCTATCAGCACCTGAAACGCTGCGTTTGCTATCTGTCCGATATTCTCATACGCCTGCAATGCGTTCTGATACGTCTCTTCGCGAAGCCTCAGCGTCGCAGTCGCAGCTAAATATTCGTCGCCGTTTATTTCCAGCGTAGCTGTATATGTTTTTTGTCTTAACAGCTCTTTTTTTGCCGCTCTCAGTTCGGCAAGTGATTTTTGATAGTCGGAATCAGGAGAAATCAGTTTTTCATACCTGAGCTGATCCAATGCCGTTATAATTTCGTGATACACATCCAGCGACGCCTTGTATGTGGTGTACAAAACAGCATAACCGTCTCCCAGAGCGTTGATAATATCTGCTGTTGACTTGTTACCTGCAAAAGAAATCTCTGCTTCCTTAGCCTTGTAATAAAATTCTCTCAACTCATCCGTCAGCAAAAGCGCCGTTTCAATCCGACCAGCCGCGATTACTTTGTATAACTCTTCATCATTCATAGCAGAAAGTTCTGCATCCGTATAGAGAGATATCGACGAGGCAATTTCCCTCAGCGCATCTGTTTTGAGCGCTTCGCCCTTTTCGATTTTACCCTTGATGTCTAATTCTTTCATCACGTCTTTTATTTTATCTTCAACTTTTCCCGTTAATTTCTTTGCGTAAGATGTATCACCGGAAACCGTTACCGTAACCGTGTTGTCGTCCGCAGTAACGTTTCCTCTGATAAGATAGCCCGTCTCTGCCGACAGTTCGATTACCGCTTCTACCGCTTCCTCCGGTGTTTTCCCGACAAACACTTCACCGGCTATCAGGATGCTTCCGTCGTCATTAAGCGCCGTTGCAGAAATAACCGTCCCGCTGTCGTCGATCATAAATTCGACGCTCGGATTCAAGTCCACGGTTACTCTCGTGTACAAACCTTCGTCGGGATCAGCGTCACCGCACGAAACAAACGCAAAACACGGCAGAAGAAGCGCAAAAAGCAGCAATACTGCCGCAAACCTTTTCTTTGACATTCACATTCCTCCTTTTTGATTTTGATTTTGTTTCTGAATTACTCATATCCCTTCACTTGAATTCTACACTATTTCGCTTTTACTGACAATACTCAAAATTGTTATAATGATAATTTTTTTATCACTGATAAATAATTTAACTGCCTCCGCATTTTTCAATCGCGTTATCGATTGTGCCCTGCATAATCCTGCATATTTTTGCAACGTATACTTTCGGATCCTCCTTCATACCGTTTTCCACCCATTCCAAAAGCATACCGGTGAAACAGTGCCGAAAAACGTCAGCAATAAATCCTTTATCCTCCTCACTGCATATTTTGTCCGTACTTTTCTCAGATATTATTTGGAGTATTATTTTTTTGCCGATTCCGTTGAGATATTCCTCTATCCGCCTTTTTTCAAGGTTAGGTATCATATTTCTAAGCACCCCTTTTACCGACTCGACATACAAATATATGCTCAGATAATTTTCTCGCCAGTTTCCATAGTTTATCTCACTGCTGAAAACGTCGGTCAATTTTTCTTCAAGAGATGTCTCGGCAAGGTCATAGATGTCTTTGAAGTGATAATAGAAAGTCATCCTGTTTATGCCGCAACGTTCGGTTATTTCTTTTACCGTAATTTTACTTAGCTGTTTTTTGCTTAAAATATCATAAAAAGTCGAAATAATTGCTTTTCTGGTTAATTCTGACATCTTTACCTCCCCAAGTTTTCGTACTCCCATTATACACCTTGAACAATGGTTTTGCAATAGCAATTTTAGTTTTAGACGACGAATTTTCTTTACCGTATCTTAACCGGTTTTTATTGACAATCAAGACATTTTTTGGTATAATTCTTTTGTTTGCAATTTGTTGTTTCTGAACTTTTCAAACACATTATAACGATTTCAGTCAGATAAGAGGTACTGAAAACACAAATCCGGGTAAGAAGAATGAATAAAAGAAGCAAATATCTGTCCGACGCTCTTTTCAGCCTGCTTGTCATGTCGCTCGCATTTGCGCTCAACATGCTGATTCAGTATATTTTTTCTATCCAGACACTTATTCCTATGATTTTTGTTTTCGGAGTATTCTTGATTTCTTTCAGGACGGAGAGTTATTTATTCGGATTTTCCGCTTCCCTGCTCTCGGTTCTTCTTGTAAATTTTGCTTTTTCATTTCCTTATTTCAGGTTCGACCTGTTTACTCCCGAACTTCTGCTTTCAGCTGTTATTATGCTGATTATCTCTTTTCTTACCTGCATGGTAACCAAAAAGCTGAGCGTTACAGAAAAAGAAAAAGCCGAAAACGAAAAAGAACAGCTCAGGGCAAATCTTCTGCGTGCCGTTTCTCATGATCTCCGGACTCCGCTGACAACAATTTACGGCTCTTGTTCCGCAAT
Source organism: uncultured Clostridia bacterium (assembly GCA_944381095.1). Classification (GTDB taxonomy): domain Bacteria; phylum Bacillota; class Clostridia; order Oscillospirales; family CAG-272; genus SIG673. Next base: position 14,107 of record CALWJW010000027.1, read on the forward strand.
GATCGAGAATTTCTCATCGCTTACCGAGCCTCAACTTCTGAAACTGCTGAGCGAAGTAAAGCAGGACAGCGAATGGCTTATGAGGATGGTTGAAAATCTTCTTTCCATTACAAAAGTAGGTACCGGAAACGTAAGCATAAACAAATTCGATGTCGTTCTTGAAGAGCTTATTGACTCAGTCATTCTCAATTTCAATAAGCGTTATCCGGAACAGAAAGTATCGGTCGAAATTCCGGATGAATTCATCAGTATCGGAATGGACGCACTTCTTATCGAACAGGTCATTATAAATCTGCTTGAAAATGCCGTATTTCACGCGAAAGGAATGACAAAACTTATTCTTCGCGTCCGGGTGTCCGGCAAAGACGCCGTGTTCGAGGTCATTGACAACGGATGCGGTATTCCCAAAGACAAACTCAGTTCAATATTCGGCGGAGTTCTCTCAGGTGCCGAAACTCCTGCGGACGGTCGCAGAAACAACATGGGCATAGGGCTTACGGTATGTTCCGCGATTATCGCCGCTCATGGCGGTCAGGTTTTCGCACGTAATTCTCAAAACGGAGGCGCGGTTTTCGGATTCACTCTTAAAATCGCTGAGATTACTGATGAGCAATAACAAATACAAAATACTCGTCGTTGACGACGAAAAAAATATTCTGAGTCTGATCTCCACTGTTCTCGATACTAGCGGTTATCAGACTGTTACCGCAACAGGATGCGGCATAGCCGAAATGCTTTTTTCTTCACATCATCCCGACCTTGTAATCCTCGATCTCGGTCTTCCTGATAAAGACGGCCTGACGTTTATCGAATGGGTCAGAAAAACCTCGATTACACCTGTAATCGTACTGTCAGCCAGAAATTCGGAAGCTGACAAAATAGCCGCGCTGGACCTCGGAGCCAATGACTACGTCACGAAACCTTTCGGCACCGGTGAGCTTCTCGCAAGAATACGAGCCGCTCTCAGAGCCGGTCATACCGCTTCCGATGGAAATACTCAGTCAGGTGACAAATTGGTCATTTCCGAACTTGTAATTGATTACCCGGCGCGCTCTGTTTACCTTGGAAACAGGGAGATCAGATTCACTCAGACAGAGTACAATATCGTGGCATTTCTTGCCGAGAATGCCGGCAAAATGATGACCTATTCCTCGATTATAAAAGCTGTCTGGGGCGAATCCACCGATCCGGGCAGTATTAAAAAATTACAGGTCAATATGGCAAATATAAGGAAAAAGCTGGGACTCAAGCCCGGTGAACAAAGTTATATAGTAAATGAACTCAATGTGGGTTACAGAATGCGTAACACCAGATAAAGTCTTTTAATCAAATCTGTAATATTCCGCCGTTACAACGATTAACAACATATTAAAGAATATTTTCAGACACATTTATTTTTTTTTCAATGTTACTCACGCCACAGAACGAAAAAAATAAATTTCCCGCAAATTTTTTACCGAAAGGATTATAAAAAATGGAAGCCCTCTACGAAAATCTACTTCAAATCAACGTAAAACTCCTGATAATGTGGGTAATAGGCGGAGTCCTGATATTCCTTGCTATTAAAAAGCAGATGGAACCCACCCTGCTTTTGCCGATGGGATTCGGTGCAATCCTTGTCAATCTGCCCAATTCCGGTGCTATAACACAGGTTCAGGAAGGTTTAGAAGAGATCGGCGTTATCGATCTGCTTTTCAACAGCGGTATTGCAAACGAACTTTTCCCTCTGCTTCTCTTCATAGGCATAGGCGCAATGATCGACTTCGGTCCGCTGCTTTCAAACCCTAAGCTGATGATCTTCGGGGCAGCCGCTCAGTTCGGCATATTTTTCACACTGTTTCTGGCAACTGTCTTCGGATTTGAACTCAAAGACGCCGCGTCAATTGCCATAATCGGTGCCGCAGACGGTCCTACTTCCATATTTGTCGCAAACTTTTTCAAGTCAAATTATATAGGCGCAATAATCGTTGCGGCATATTCATATATGGCGCTTGTTCCGATTGTACAGCCTCCTGTAATAAAAGCTATCACAACTAAAAAAGAACGCCGAATCAGAATGAAGTACTCCCAGGGCGACGTTACAAAGACAACCCGTATTCTTTTCCCCATTATAGTAACAATCATTACCGGTCTTGTTGCTCCCCGTGCGGTTGCGCTTATAGGATTCCTGATGTTCGGTAACCTTATCCGTGAGTGCGGAGTTCTTGATTCTCTTTCGGAAACTGCACAGAAGGTTCTTGCAAACCTTATTACCCTTCTTCTCGGTATTACGGTTGCCGCCAAAATGCAGGCTGACCTTTTCCTCAATACACAGACTCTGCTTATACTTGCTTTGGGGCTGATCGCCTTTATTTTCGATACTGCCGGCGGAGTTCTCTTCGCAAAATTCCTCAACCTTTTCCTCAAAAACAAAATCAATCCCATGATCGGCGCCGCAGGAATTTCGGCTTTCCCGATGTCCGCAAGAGTAGTCAACAAGTTAGGTCTTGAAGCAGACAATCAGAATTTCCTGCTTATGCATTCGATAGGCGCTAACGTTTCCGGTCAGATAGCTTCTGTTATTGCCGGCGGTCTGATACTCAATTTCTTCGGCTGATCCAGTTATGTTTTTTCCGACAAACTGCTTATTTATGGAGGTATAACATGAATACTGAAAACATTTTAACCAGCCTTTCCGTTATGGGAAAAGGAATGCTCGGGATCTTTATAGTTACCGGTGTGATTATTTTGTCTGTTATCGCCCTTAACAAAATAACTTCTCCGAAAAGGAAAATCGCAAAAAAAGAAAATGATGATAATGAGAATGCTGATAATGACAAGCCCGAATAATCAGCAAAAAACATCTGTTGATTACGTTAATTTACCGATGTTACCGTAGATACTCAAAACGGAATTTGCTCCAAAAAACCCGGCAGTAAAACTGCCGGGTTTATCAGTTTGGCACGTTAAAGAATCTTCCGAAGACGCAACAGTTTCAGTGAAAAACTATATAAACGTCCGTAAACCAAACACATCATTCGTATGCGGTCCTTATTTTATCTTCCTGTTCTCTTTTTTTTGAGATTATACTCTGAACGCGGGTTTATCATTTCCCTGAAATCAAGGTCGCCCCTGTCAAGCGCCCGCACAAGAATCTCCGCCGTAGCTATGTTCGTCGCGACCGGCACATTATGGAGATCACACAGCCTCAGCAGATCAAGGTCATGCGCTCCCGGCTGAGGTACCACAGTCGCATCACGAAAATACAGCAGCATATCTATTTCGTCAAATGCTACCCTTGACGCTATCTGATCTGCCCCTCCTGAAGTACCGGAAAGCAATTTCTCTATTTTGAGTCCCGTAGCATCCGTAATGTATTTCCCGGTAACACCAGTAGCACACAAATTGTGCTTACTAAGTATTCCGCAGTAAGCAATACAAAACTGGGAAGTTAACTCTTTTTTTGTGTCATCAGCAATTATTGCTATTTCCATTCTTTCCGTTTCCTTTCATCTGATCTCCGTACCGTCACACCTCTATGTATATAATAACACAGACTATCACCTTTTGTCAATAATTATTCTGAATAATTTACTTTCAAGCGCAAAATTTTATTGAACAGCTTATTTTAACAAAGTGTAAATTAACGTGTTTAGCTATTTTATTTTGCACCGGTTTATGGTATTATATTAGTCGAATTCCGGATAAATGGGAGGTTTTTATGGTTTTCAGAAGAGCTGTGACGTTAACTTTGACTTTTATTCTGACTTTTGCTCTGTTTTCATGTTCTACTGAACCCTACCCTTACCAGATAGACGAATATATTACTCTCCCATCCACTTGGGTAGGTATAACCGTCAACGAAAGCGAAATTCAGAACAGAAGAGATTTGGAAATAATGAAAGTACGTCTGAACGCCGCTATCAGTGAACCGGTTACCGGCCGTACTTCTGTCCTCGGCGACATCATGAATATAAGTTTTTCGTGTTACCTTGCCGAAACCTATGAGACCGATAAATCCGAAGGCAATGATATTAAGTATATCAGCGACCCGGACTGCACGATAAAAATAGGTGACAGCAAGTATCCCTCACAGCTGGAAAATTCGCTTACAGGTAAAAAGGAAGGTGACGAATTTTCTGTAAAAGTCACACTTCCGGATACATTTTCTGTAAACGGTCTTGCCGGTTCTGCGGTTATTTATGACGTGAAAGTCAATTCTGTAACTCAGCAACGTCTCCCTCTCCTCAATGACGCTTTTGTGAAAACCGTTTCTCACCTTGACACAGTTGAAGAATACGAAGAATATATGTATCTGAAAGCAAAGGAAAATCTGATCTGGGAGAAGCTTCTTCAGTCTGTCACTGTCATAACTTACCCTGTAAATGAAGTCAACGCTTACACAGTCAAGTTTTTGACATATTACAACGACCTTGCCGAAAAAGCCGGTGTTACAGTCGAGGAATATGTCGCAAAAAAGTTTTTCATTTCTATGCAGGAGCTGCATCTTGATGCTGACCTGTATGCAAAAAATTTAGTGAAAAATGAACTGCTTCTTTACTATTTTGTCAGAGTATACGATCTGCAAATTTCTGACAGCGAATATCAGGTAATATCAGAAAAGTATGTCAAGCAGTACGGCCTTTCGTCTCTTTCTGAACTCGAAGGGAAATACGGCAGCAGTTATGTGAGGCAAACTGCCCAGCTTGAAAAAATACTTGAATATGCTTCTTCCGTTATTACAGTCATTGACGATACTCAGCTTATTCCTGAATGATCCCTGTTTACAGTTTGCTTTAACAGATATTTTTCTTTTTTTCAATTGCCGATAACTTTACGCTTGCATTTCAATTATGAAAATATTATTTTATTGAAATTTTTCTATTGACTTTTTTTACACGTTATGCTATAATACTTTGGTGTCAGGTTCCTGGGTGTGGCGCAGTTGGTAGCGCGCTACCTTGGGGTGGTAGAGGCCGCTGGTTCAAGTCCAGTCACTCAGACCAGCATTTTTAACGAAATGCACAAAAAATCGAGCCGAATCGTAAGATTTAGGCTCGATTTTTTGTTTGTTTTGCCACTTTCCGTCCGCCTCTACCATTCCACAAATGGTTTGGTGCATAGTTAGTGCATAGCCGGTGCAAGTAAAATTGCAAGTTTTTCGTCAATCATTCTATGAAATCCGAACATTTTTGCATCTACTTGCCCGTTGGCAAACTCAAAAATCTCGACTAAAATCCGCGAAAATAATGCAATGGTGTACTGCTTGACAAAAATTCTATTTTTAGGAGGCTGTTATGGCTTACATCAAAGAACGCGGCAACAACAACTATTTCGTAAGAGTGTCTTACGGAATGCTGGACAACGGACGCCCCTTTCAAAAATCACGTCTGTTTCATCCATCCAAAGTCAATCTCTCTGAGTCCAAGGTTCGCAAGGAACTCGACGCTTTTGTCAAGGCACTTGAGGAAGAATGCCGAATCGAATTTCAATCCAAGCACCAGCAAAAAACAACCGAGGACGCAGTCGAAGAGGAAATCTTGCAGGATGATTTCAAGGAAGAAAGCAAAGCTGTACCTCAACCGGTGTTGACACCCGTTAGCACTTCAACGACTCCCCTGTTCTCCGATTTCTGCCAGATTTATCTTACCGCAAAAAAGGAGAATATCTCATCCACCACATATCTGCTATATGAGACAGCGATCCATCGCATCCTCATTCCAAAGCTCGGACATCTTCATTTGGATGAAATCAAACCGTTCCATGTCCAAGATCTGATAAATTTCTTGGCTACTCCTTCGGGACGTGTAGATAAAAAGGGCGAGAAGCTCGCCCCTGCTACCATCCGTAGATATCTAACCATTCTCCAGTCCATTATGACAATGGCATGGAAACAGGAGTATATTAATTCCAATCCGGCTGATACTCGTCGCTTGGAAATTTCCAAAATCGTCACACCGGAGGTCGAGGCATTTAGCAACGAAGAGATTGCCGAGATTCTCAAAATGGCTCAGCTTGAACCCATCCACATCCACGCTGTCATAGCAACTGCCATTTACACAGGTGCCAGACGTGGCGAGATTGCCGGTCTGAAATGGGAGGATGTTGACTTTGAAAAGCGGACAATGTATATTCGCAGAAGCGTCGTCAAGCTTGCCCAGCAGGAACCTGAAATCAAGCTTCCAAAAACCATTAGCAGTATTCGTCAGATGGCAATCCCCCAGGCACTCTGCGACATCCTACAGGAACTGAAAAAGGAGCAAGACCGTAAAAAAGCCTTGCTCGGTGAGAAATGGCATGAGGAAGGATTCCTCTTTACCGACTGGTGCGGTCACGTCATGCATCCGCATAC
>CALWJW010000028.1 GCA_944381095.1 uncultured Clostridia bacterium
TCGGTCCAGAAGTCCTTTTCTCTGCGGTAACCGGTTTTTGCGGCGACAAGACATAGTTTTTCAAGAAAGTCCTTTGCGTCCGCAAAGACGGGCTTTTCCACGTGAATAGTCGGTTTTTTCATCTCCGCCCTGTCAATGTCGACCATTATTACTTTTGCGGCGCGCGCCCAGGTTTTCCAGTTATATCCGACTTGCCTTATCGAGATCCTCGTCCCGACCGCAAGAATCAAGTCGGCGTTCTGAATGGCGAAGTTTCCGGCTCTGTCGCCCATGTTTCCTGCCCGTCCGCAATAAAGCGGATGGTCGTTTTCGATCAGATCTACCGCATTCCAGTAGGTTACGACCGGAATTCCGATAACATCGAGCGCTTTCCGGAACTGAGTGTAGCCTCCCGAAAGTCTTATACCGTAGCCGGCGTAAAAAACCGGACGTTTTGCTTTTTTTATTTCGCACAGTATCTCATCGGCAAGGGCTTCGGTAACTTCCGGCGGCAAAGCCTTGTCGTCTTCTGACGGGTCGTATCCGGCAAGTCCGTCCGTTTCAATAAACCCGCCCTGAAAATTGACGGGGATATCTATCCAGACCGGACCCGGTCTTCCGGTTGTCGCCAGGTGCCACGCCTTTTCAAGTACGTAGCGTATTTTTTCCGGCTCTTCCAGCATGACGGCATATTTGGTCATATGTCCGACGCATTTGACAATGTCAAATTCCTGATCTCCGACTGCCCGCAGCGGCAGACCGTCGGTAAAGCGCATACAGTACCTTGCCGTCGTGTCGTAACGCACCTGACCGCTTATGATCATCATCGGTATCGAATCCAGCCAACCGCAGGCAACGCCTGTAAGGGTATTTATTCCGCCCGGACCGGTTGTGACGCAGACTGCGGCGATTTTGTTTTCCAGTCTTGCGTAAGCTTCCGCAGCGATCGCGCACGCCTGTTCGTGGTGGTTATAGGTGACTTTCAGACCTTCTTTGTGACCGAGCGCGTCATTGAGGTGCATAGCTCCGCCACCGACAACGCTGAAACAGTCGGTCACGCCTTTTTTCACAAGAAAGTCAGCAACATAATCGGCGAGCCTTATTTTCATAGGTTACCTCCGTATTGTTTGAAAATTACCGTATCCGAAACCGTTTTACAGACCGGCGTTTAGCTTTGTTGAGCGTGGTCGCAAAATGAGATGTTTAAGTACGTCAGAATTGCGTCCGGAGCAAATGTTGCTCTCGGCAGCGCACACAGGTTTCGGCAATCTGCAAAAAGTGATTTTGGTTTTGTTTTTCGGTTACCTTACGGCATTGATTATTTCTTCTGCCATATAATCGATCATTTCATCTGTCATTCCGGGATAAACGCCTACCCAGAAAGTGTTGTTCATTATGAAATCTGTGGTATTGAGGTCTCCGCAAACACGGTAAGCGTCCGTACCGCGTATCTGGTCAAAGCAGGGATGTTTTATCAGATTACCGCTGAAAAGAAGCCTTGTCTGGATGTTTTTGCTTTCAAGGTAACGGGTTATGTCGTTTCTGCTGAGTCCGCTTCCGGGTTTTACCGATATGAGGAATCCGAACCAGGACGGACGGCTGTTTTCGGCAGGTTCAGGTAATATCAGCCTGTCCGAAACCGTTTCAAGTGCTTTTCTGAGTCTTTCCCAGTTGTGTCTTCTGCGTTCTATAAAAGACGGGAATTTTTTAAGCTGCTCGCAACCTATTGCCGCCTGCATGTCTGTAACTTTGAGATTGAACCCGAAATGACTGTAAACATATTTATGGTCGTAACCGGCAGGCAGCTCTCCGTACTGACCGTCGAAGCGGTGTTTGCAGAAATTGTCTTTTCCGGACGGACAGATGCAGTCACGTCCCCAGTCGCGGTACGAAAGGATCAGCCTTGAAAGCTTCGGGTTATTTGTGTATACGCAACCGCCCTCGCCCATAGTCATGTGATGGGGCGGATAGAAGCTTGAAGTGGCAATGTCGCCCCAGGCTCCGGTGAAGCGTGTTTCTCCGTCTATGGTATACTGTGTTCCGAGCGCGTCGCAGTTGTCTTCGACCAGCCAGAGCCCGTGCCGGTCGCAGAATTTTCTGACCGCAGACAGGTCGAACGGATTTCCCAGAGTATGGGCGATCATCACGGCTTTTGTCTTTTCGCTTAACGCGCTTTCAAGACGGCTCACGTCAATATTGTACTGCGGCACCGTCACGTCAACGAAAACGGGAACGGCTCCGTATTGAAGAATCGGCGTAACGGTAGTCGGAAATCCGCAGGCAACAGTAATGACCTCGTCGCCCCTTTTTATCTGACGTTCACCGAGCTCAGGTGCAGTAAGAGTCATAAAAGCGACAAGGTTTGCGGATGAACCGCTGTTTACGAGATAGGCGTGCTTTACACCGATCCATTCTGCGAATTTCTTTTCAAATTCCTCGGCAAAACGCCCGGTGGTGAGCCAGAAATCAAGAGTAGCGTCGGTCAGAGCGCACATCTCTTTTTCGTCGAAAACTCTGGACGCATAGCTGATCCTGTCTCCCTTTTCAAACGGTTTTTTCGGCGCCTTGAAATCATTGTAATATTCGGTTACCAGCTCTTTGATTTTGTTGCGTGCCTCCGCTTCGGTTGTCCAGTTTTTCATAATCCACCTCTTAAAACTATTTTTCGGGACGGTCTGTAAGTCCGGAATTTCCGACTCGGGCCGTCAGGTAAATTTATCCCGGTATTTCAGTGCTGCAAATTTGAATTTCTGCGAATTGTCTTCCGTTTGATCAGACAGTTGAATATTTTTTCCGGTATCGCAGTGTTGCAAATTTGTACACCTGCGCAATATCTTCCGCTGTATAAGTCAGCTGCTTTATTTTTTCTTAGCATTTCAGTGCTGCAAATGTAATTTCTGCGCAATAACTTCCGCCGTAATCGGCAGCCTGATGTGCCTTTACATCATTTTTGTCGGCAGTCTACGCTACTGTGTGTATTTTAAGGTCAGCTGTAAAGCTCTCCGCTGTCTGCGATGAAATCCTCCGTCTGTTTATCCATAATTTGTTTAAGCGTGACGCTGTTCGCTCCGTTAAGGTAGGGTTTGCTCCATTCAACGATCTTATCCATAGCTGTTCCGAGAGTCCAGGTCGGTTTCCAGCCCATTTTGCTTTTCAGTCTGGAACAGTCCAGTTTCAGAAAGCCTGCCTCGTGCGGACCTCCGTCTGATTTGTTGATCCATCTTGCACCCTCTCCCCATTTGCTTACGAAAAGATCGACAAGCGCCCCCGTTTCAAAACAGCAGTTGTCGTCCGGACCTACGTTGTAATAACCTGCGCAGGCTCCGTCGCAGTACTGCTTTTGCATTATCAGGAGATATGCAAACAAAGGTTCCAGTACGTGTTGGTACGGTCTTGTGGAATAGGGGTTTCTGACTACGATCTCTTTCTTTTCCGCAACTGCTCTTATACAGTCCGGGATGATCCTGTCAGCCGCAAAATCTCCGCCGCCTATTACGTTTCCGGCTCTTGCGGTGGAAATTGCGACACTTCCGTCACGGAAAAAGCTGTTTTTGTATGAATGGGTGACAAGCTCGGAGCAGGATTTTGAATTTGAATAAGGATCGTAGCCGTCGAGCTCGTCCGTTTCCCTGTAACCCCACTCCCATTCCTTGTTAAGGTAGACCTTATCGGTAGTAATATTCAGAAAAGCACGTACGCTTCCGGATTTTCTTACGCATTCCAGGATATTCACCGTACCCATAACGTTTGTCCGGTAAGTGCCGACCGGGTCGCGGTAACTCTCTCTGACTATCGGCTGAGCGGCAAGGTGGAACACCAGCTCCGGTCTGTATAATTCGAATGTCTGCTGCAATCTTGCCGCGTCGGCTATGTCTGCGATTACCGAAGTAACATCTTTTTCCGTCTCCGTTATTGAAAACAGAGAGGGGGTCGTCGGGGGTTGCAGGGAATATCCGATTATCTCTGCGCCGAATTTTTTAAGTATACGGCAAAGCCAGGTTCCCTTAAAACCGGTGTGCCCGGTTATAAGTATTTTTTTCCCGCAGTAAAATTCTCTGAGATTCATAATTATCTCCCGTCACCGGAGTACATCGGTAAGCCTTACGGTTGCCCGACGGTCTTCCGTTAATATCATTTTTTTCCGCGCCGTGTGGCCGAAGCTTACTGTTTCAGTCCTTCCATTTTTCCATGCCTGTGTGGCCGAAGCTTACTGTTTCAGTCCTTCCATTTTTCCATGCCTGTGTGGCCGAAGCTTACTGTTTCAGTCCTGCCATTTTTCCATGCCTGTGTGGCCGAAGCTTACTGTTTCAGTCCTGCCGTTTTTCCATGCCTGTGTGGCCGAAGCTTACTGTTTCAGTCCTTCCATTTTTTCCAAGGGGCATTTCCGGCGGAGTAAAGCTTTTCGAGCATATCCATTTCACGTTTTGTGTCCATGCACTGCCAGAAGCCCTTATGCATATAAGACATCAGTTCTCCCTTTTTTGCCAGGGTTTCAAGCGGTTTTTTTTCGAAAACGGTGTCGTCGCCGTCGATATAATTGAAAATATCCGGACTCAGAACCATATAACCGGCATTGATCGGGGCTCCGTCACTGACATTCTTTTCTCTGAATGAATGTACGGCATTGTCGCCGCCTATGTCAAGTACCCCTTTCTGCTGTTCAAGCATCACGGCGGTCAGTGTTGCGGTTTTGCCGTGCGACTTGTGAAACTCAACAAGGTCGGAAATGTTGACGTCGCAGACGCCGTCACCGTAGGTCATCATAAAGGTTTCGTTGCCGATATAAGGCTGGATACGCTTTATTCTTCCGCCGGTCATGGTGTTGAGTCCCGTGTCGACCACCGTCACCCGCCATGGCTCGGCGCGCATATTGTGTATTATTGTTTTGTTTCCCTCGGTAAAATCAAACGTAACGTCGGATGTATGCAGAAAGTAATCCGCAAACCATTCCTTTATAACGTGCTGCTTGTATCCGGCGCATATTATAAAATCGTTAAAGCCGTAATAGGAGTATTCCTTCATGATGTGCCACAGGATCGGCATACCGCCTATTTCTATCATGGGCTTGGGCTTGTACTGGGATTCTTCGGATATGCGTGTTCCGTATCCTCCCGCTAATAAAACTACTTTCATACATCCTCCGGTTATTTCAGGTGTTATCGCTGACTTTTATTTCGACTCTGTTGAAGACTATCTGATTATCGGTATAGTTGAAAAGTATGAATTCCACTCCGTACGCTTTGCTGTCGAGAGTTACTGTGTAGGTGATCTCGGTATCGGTTTTTGATATTTCAGTAATGGCGAGCTTGTCTCTTCCGCTGTTGCGCATCGCGGTGTATTCGGCGGAAAGCAGACCGCTTCCGTAGACAGTTACCGTATAGGTTCCCGCCGCGAGTTCAGTGTAAGGACCGTATAATTTCGAGTCGTTGCCGAGTACGACCGCATTATACTCTCTTGTCGCGTTTCCCGATACATCCATCTGGTCGGCAATGAAAACAGTGCAGTCATAGTCGAGATAGACCGATTCGTCTGCCGTTATACCGTTTGTGTCAATATATCCTCTGAGATCGTAGAACATAAGGCAGCCGTTTTCGCTTACGGTACGGTCGCTTCCGATATTTGACGTCAGCTTATCGCACAGCTCGGAAAGATCTTCTTCTGTGTAGGCTCGCGCGTCTATATAGATACCGGTAAATCCGGCTTTGCATATCACTTCGAGCATTTCGCTTACCGGCAGAGAAGCAGCATACCTGTTCCAGATATCGGCTTTTCTGCCTTTTGTCGCACCGTAGCTCCAACGCAGCGTGTCCGAGTTTATATAGCCTGCGTAATGCTGGTAGTCTGCCATTCCGTTTACGGGGCCGGCCTCCGGTGTAGCATGATACGGCAGCTGGAATACCATGGCGTTTTCACCGAGCGTGTCTTCAATGCCCTGTATGAAAGCCTTGTCGGATTGGTATGAAGCGGAATAGGTCTCGAAAAATCCGTCTCTTGAACCGTACATCGGCACAAGTTCAGCAACACAGAGAACCATTACGGCTATCGAAGAAATAACCGAGATTTTTTTGATCTTGGCAGTTTTGAACAGCGTCTCGCTTTCAAACGCGCTTTGAAGCACTATGCACAGGAAGGTGATGCTGATAAACATTATGAAAACGGAGATTCTGTTATAGCTTCTTATCATGCGGAAAAAGAATACCACGATGCTTGAAAAACCGCCGATAGTAGCCAGCAGGACCGCACAAACATTCATCCTTGAAAGAAAATACAGACGGCTGTCGTCGTTACCCGTATCCCTCTTTATAAGGTAGAGCAGGGAGAGCAGAAAACCTATAATACCGAATATTCCGAGGTAGGCAGACTGATTTTCGTTGACAAGCGGCATATAGGTGTTGTACTGATTTATTTTTTCCTGGATAAAGCCGATACCTTTTCCGTCGAGCGGAATGAACAGCTGAACTATTTTCAGACCGTACAGCTCTGCTCCTTCTATCCCACGGGAAACGGCTGCGGAGTTTACTCCGTTCACAATGCTGTACACAAGTGCCGGTATCAGAGCGATGACCATAAATCCGACGGTAAAAACTATGATTTTAGCCGGGATTATCAGGGCTTTCCGGTTGCGCTGTCTGACAAGGTTGCATAATGCGATAACGCAAAGGAAGAAGCAGGTGAAAAAAGGATAGTAACCGATACCGTTATTTGCTATGAGGAGAGTAAATACAAGAGTGAGAACATTTCTTCTGTTTTTGAAAAAAGATTTTCCGAATTTCAGGTAATCGTCGGGGTCAGATTCGGAAGCCCATATGCAGAGCAGTACCGAAAGAGGGATAAAGTAGCAGGCGGAAAGCGAAATGTGCTGTGTTGACCGGTAGAAGATAAAGGGAGTGAGCGAAAACATAACCGAGCCGAAAACTGAGAGAACACGGTTTATTTTCAGTGTGCGGAGTACGCAGTAGGCGCTTATTCCGCACATTGGAAAAATCAGCAGATAACGCAGGTTGAGAGCGACGACGGCGTCGGAAGTAAACAGAGAAATGATTTTCGCAACGAGTAAGTCGAAGTTAAGAAGCAGGTTAGCCGGGAAATCGAGAGAATCTGCGCCGAAGGGTGCTCCGAGCCTGTCGTTGAACCAGAACCAGCCCTGTTCTTTAAGCAGCTTGGAGGTGACCAGACCGGAAAATTCATCACCGCCCGCATAGCAGAACGGAGCAGACAGTCCGTATTTTGCAAATCCCTGGAATATGAAAGCTATCAGGAACGCAAACAGAGCTATCGCCGCTCCGGTTATCAGATCAGCGTGTTTTTTCAAAAAATTCATAAGTCCTCCCGAAAAAACCGAGTTAATTGTACTTATCATTCAGTGCCGTAATATGCAAATCTCTGATTATGATACCACATTTTCCGCTGAAAATCAACCCTTTTTGAAAAATAGGGTACAGACATCCCCCTGAAAACCCGAAAAGGAGCGGTACAGTTGCAGGAAATGCGGGATATTCTGCATAAAAATGCTTGTACTGACAAATAATATCAGGGCAAAGGAGTTTTGCCGGAAGCATTTACGGTGCGGAAAGCAATGGACTTCGTTTACCGGAACCAGAAGAAAACGATACAAGGAGAATACGGATAAAATGAAAGCAACCGGAATAGTAAGGAGAATAGACGATCTCGGCAGAGTCGTCATACCCAAGGAAATAAGAAGGACGATGAGAATAAGGGAAGGCGATCCGCTTGAAATATACACCGACAGAGAGGGAGAAGTGATATTCAAAAAATATTCTCCGATAGGCGAAATGAGTTCGTTCGCCCAACAGTACGCCGAAACTCTGAGCAAAATATGTTCGCTGAGCGTTGTTATAACTGACAGGGACAGCGTGATCGCGTGCGCGGGGTTGCCTAAAAAGGAATACTATGAAAAACGGCTTTCGGCGGATCTTGAAAAGATATCGGAAAACAGGCAGGGATACAGATACAGAGCAGGCGACAGAAAGCTCGCCATTATCGACGACGCCTCCGGCACTCACTTTATTTCCTGTGCCTTTCCGATAATAGCCGACGGCGATCTTATCGGAACGGTAGTTTCCGCCATGACCGCTCAGGCTGCCGGCGAGAAGAAAGAGGAAAATAAAAACGAAGACGTGGAATACCGTCTGATACAGACGGCGGCGGCATTTCTGGCAAAACAGCACATCTGAGTAGCTCTGACTCCGGATTGCGGTCGGGCTGAGTCACAGTGCTTAAAAGTTGACGAGGCAACAGAACCCACACAAAAAGCACCTGCTTACCGATAAAGGTAGGCAGGTGCTTTTTGTGTTACCGGCTTTTGTATGCATCTCAGCTTTTGTTTTTTTATCCGGCTCTGCCGGCATTTGCTCCGTAAGAGTATTCATTCGGGAAAACATCCTGCTTTGCGGCAGGGCGGCAGTCTGAAACGCAATGTTTTTTCCTGCGGGCAGGTTTTCACGTCTTCACTTTCAGACTGCTTTTTGTACGTTTTTTGCGAAAGCCGTGATTTTTTGCCGTTTTAAGCTTTGATCACCTTGTTTTCGGACAAAAGTAACCGTTTTGGCAAAACGGCATATACTTGTAACGTAACGGTCCCGGGAAGTCCCGGAAAACCGGGAAATACCAATTAAGCGGCGGTATTTTCGTTTCAGCCGTAGCCGCAACGGCAGGTGGTATATATGACGGAAAACAGTTTGAAATCCAAGCTTTCCGGACTCAGTGACGACGAACTTTACAAGCTTATTTACACAGTCTGTACGGCGGCGGGGCTTGACAGACAGAAAGCGGACTATCTCACATCGGACATCCCGAAACTGAGAAGAATGCTTTCGTCACTCAGTGACAAACAGATATCCTCGCTTCTCGCATCTCTCGGCGCTTCGGATCTCAGCGGCGTACTTGACAGGCTGAGCAAAAACAAAAAATAAACCGGCTTTCAGACATGTTTAGGGGGTGTTTGTTTGGATAATGCAAAATTCTCGGATCTTATGCCTTTGGTGATGAAGCTTGCGGAAAATCCCACTGTTCTGAATATGCTGGGAAATCTCATGGGTCAGAGTCAGGGAAAAGGACGGTCGGAGACTTCCGGTCAGGGTGACGGAGGTGAGCTTATGTCGGCATTGCTGGGCGCGCTCGGTTCCGTTCAGGGCGGGGGGGACGCAGGCAGGGGGCAGTCAGGCAGGGTTACCGATCTGCCCGGAGAAGTTTCTCAGAGTCGCGGCGACGGCGGGGCTGTAATGTCGGAATTACTCAAAGCCCTGAATTCTCCCGGGGCAAAACCGACCGGAATAAATCAGGCGTTCGGAAGCAGGGAAGAAACTGAAAACCGCATACTGCTGCTCAATGCCGTGCGGCCTTATCTCAGCGAACAGCGGCGTCAGAGACTCGACACCGTTATTAGACTTCTCAGAATAGCGGAAGCCGGTAAACTTGACGCGTTTCTTTCCGGCAGATAAAAAGGGGGGGAAAGAGATGTACACGAGAAATTACAGAATGCAGAGAGAGGAAAAGGAAGAAAGGGCAGAAAAGGGGGAAAAAGAAGAAGTTTCCGGCGTCGCCGACACCCAAAACGGAGCGCAGTGCGGAAATCTTGCGGAAGACGGTGAAAATTCCGGAAATGATCGGGAACACGGAGGAAAGTACGACGATCCTGAAAAATACGGTTTAAAGTGCGATGATAACCCGGATGAGATCCTGACGCATGAAAGGGGTGACGTTACCGACCTTCCCTACCCGGATGAAAATGTCAGCACAGAACGTCATGGGGCGGAGCGGGTGAAGCGTTACAGGGCTGTGAGAATAAATGACGAGACTAAGACCGATACCGGAAGACGGGTAACGTCAGATGAATTTAAAGTGGATCCCGGCAATAAAAAAACGTCAGAATGCAGTGAAAACAAATTTGATAAGCCGTCGTCAGATTTCAAGATAATGGAAAACTGCCCGGAAAAACCGAAACATAGACCGAGAGCCGACACACTTCTGATCTGCGCGCTGATCATAATGCTGCTGCTTGAAGGCGGCGACGATATACTGATATTTGCGCTTGTCTATCTTCTTTTTTAAAATTCCGGGTCTTGTCGACCGCATTTCCGGAAAATCGACAGCGCATTCTTGTCGCAAACCCGGATACCGCAGTTATCGGAGCGCAGACAAAATGTCCGCAGCAGGAATAAAAAAGGGTGAGCGCTCATATATTTGACCGGATAGATTCTGAAAAAGAGAGGTTCGGTAAATATGAGAAAAGTTGCTCTTGTGATTCTGGCAGCCGTGATGATAATGTCGGTTTTCCCGGTTGCGGGTTACGCCGAAAGCAAATATGACGCCAAGTCGGTCATACTTATGGAAGCTGAGACCGGCACTGTTCTCTACGAAGAAAACAGTGATCTGCCGCTTCCTCCGGCATCGGTCACGAAGGTGATGACCATGCTTCTTGTCATGGAAGCGGTTGACTCAGGACAAATAAAACTGACGGACATGGTGACCGTCAGCGCCAACGCCGCCGGTATGGGCGGTTCTCAGGTATACCTCGAAGAAAACGAGCAGATGAGCGTCGATGATATGCTGAAATGCGTGGTTGTGAGCTCGGCAAACGACGCCTGCGTGGCTCTCGCGGAGTTTGTGGCGGGAAGCGAAGAGGCGTTTGTTGAAAAAATGAACAAGAGAGCCGCAGAACTCGGGATGACGCACACATCGTTTGAGAATACCAACGGGCTTGACGACGATACGGTAAACCACGTCATAAGCGCAAGAGACATAGCAATAATGAGCGCGGAGCTGATAACAAAGCATCCGAAGATACTTGAATATTCCTCGATCTGGATGGACAGTGTCAGAAACGGAGAGTTCGGACTGACCAACACAAACAGGCTTATAAGATTTTACAGCGGAGCAAACGGTCTTAAAACCGGTTCGACGTCCAAGGCAGGATTTTGTATCAGCGCCAGCGCAAAGCGTTCCGGAATGCAGCTTATCTGCGTTGTTATGGGTGCGCCGAGCAGGGACAGCAGAAACGAAACCGCAAAAAAACTTCTCGATATGGGATTTGCGGGTTACGCTTACGAAGATTTTCCGGGCGGCAGTCTTGATGCGATCAGGGTTACCGGTTCTGTCAGAACTGAAATTCCGCTTTCATACGGTGAATTTGACACAGTTGTGGAAAAACAGAATGCCGGTAAAATAGAATCGGAAATAATACTTCCGGAATCGCTTGCGGCACCGGTGGAAAACGGTCAGCAGGTAGGGGAAATAATTTACACTCTTGACGGCAGCGAGCTAGCCCGCATACCGATATGTGCCGCAGAAAACGCCGAAAGGATCACTTTCGGGCAGGTGTTTTTACAGCTGCTGAATTCATTTCTTTACTGAAAATTGCAGCCGGGGACAGTTCCCCCGGCTGTCGGTTTGTCAATTATTTACAGCGACGCTGAGAAAAAACCGGTCAAACACTCTGTGGAGAGAAAATATTGTCGGCTAGTCATTAAATAAATAAGAAAAAAATTCCGGTTTGGTATTGACTTTTGAAGGATTGTATGGTAATATGAGTAAAAAAGGAGATTAACTCCGAAAGTAAGTGTTTCCCGTCGCTCTGAGACGTGAATTCACAAAAACACAGAAGGATAAAGAGAGGAATTTATGATGAAACATCGTATATTCGGTGCGGTAGCGGCGATGCTGATGATAATAGCCGTGGTGGCGATAGCATTCAGTATATCCGCTTTTGCTGTCGGGGACACGGTAGAAATTTCCAATACCGACCAGCTTTCCGATGCTATCGCAAATCAGAAAGAGGGGCAGACCTGGGTTATAAAACCCGGTACATATACGCTCACACAGGAAGACCTTGACAAGTACGCAACCTGGAAAAACCCCGGAAACAGTTCCCAGCCGAATTGGTATTTTCCGATTCACGAAAATGACATTACGATAATCGGAGAAACAGACGCAAGCGGCGAAAGAGTGGTTATAACTTCTGAGGTCGAAAGCCCGAACGGTGTCTGGTCAAGCCAGGATTTCATATCCGTATGGTCGGACGGCGTTTCAATAGACAACGTAGATATTAAGTCCAAAACCGAACCGAACAAAGCGATTGAGATATTCGGAAAGGATTTCAGCCTTAAAAATTCTACAATAATAGCTGTCGAACATCCGAAGTCAACTTCGGGTAAGGTTTTCAGCGGTTCGATATATTTCAATCCGCTTAACGCCGAAGATTCCATAGGAAACGCTGTAATTGAAAACGTATATATGTATGCATTCATTTCCGCAAGCCAGGTTACGGCTGGCAATCTTACCGTAACCGATGTTACTATGGATTTTTCCAATAACAGGTGGAGTGAACGCTACGCAAACGGTGAGGTCGGTTACGGTCCCGGTATAATTGATCCGGAAATCAAGGATAACTTCAACGTCACAACTGAAGGAATAACTTACCTCGTTGATAATGACGCAGTCTGGGAAGAGCTTCTCAGTGAAAATTACGCATACTATTCCGACACGAAGCCCGGAACTGTTATCAAATTCACAGAGGATATCACTGTTGATAAAATGTTCGACATTTCCAGATCTGACATCGTTATAGACTTCAATGGCTTCACACTGACAGCTTCTGAGGATTTTGCTTCCACTTATGAGAATGATTCGCACCTTGTACAGATTTCCGGTGACAATGTAACCGTGAAGAATGCGAAGATAGTCACAACAGCGGCAAATAAGCATGGTATAAACATCTATCAGGCAACCGGTGTTGTGCTTGAAAACGTAACTGTTGATCATACACTGTGCACGAAGGGTGCTCCGATAGTCATAAACGCTTCTGATGTTACTGTTAAGGGCAAGCTTGATTTGACTGTTGGCGAAAACAGCTGGTACGGAATCAACGTTGATCCGAAAGAGGGCACTGCATCGCTTGAGTTTGCAGCTGAATCACAGGTCGCAATGAAGAATGCCGAGGGTGTTGCTGACGAAAAGGTAATAATCAAAACGGATAACGAATCTGCCGGACTCAACATCAGCGGAACTGATGCCGCCGGTATTCCTGCCGAAAAAATAGCAGGTGGTTCGGTTGAAGACGGAACAGCACACGTACATAAACCTGCAACAGAATGGTCTACTGACGGCGAGTATCATTGGTATGCCTGCACGCAGGACGGCTGTGCAATAACATTTGAAAAAGCCGCACATACTTTCGGTGAGGAAGAAATCGTATTTGACGAAGACGGTCACTGGGAAGTCTGCGAAAGCTGCGACGTGAAACTTAATTGGCAGGAACATCGTATTTCAGCAGCATGGTATTACGACGGGGAAAACCACTGGCATCAGTGCCTTGATTGCGGATACATGACCGATGTTGCTCCCCATAATGCAATACATGCGGTAGAGGATGATCCGTACTTCGTTTCCGATGCTACTTGCACCGAAGGCAAAAAGTATTACAGAAGCTGTGAATGCGGATGTGCCGGAGATGAGACGTTTACAGTCGGTGATCCTCTCGGACACAGCTGGGAGACTGTACCCGCAAAAGACGCTACCTGCACTGAGGAAGGCTGGAACGAACATCAGGCATGTACCGTATGCGGCGAAACAGAAGGCAAGGAAACTGTTCCGGCACTCGGACACAGCCTTGTCAAGACTGACAGAAAAGATGCAGACTGCGTAAATGCCGGAAACATCGAGTATTACACTTGTTCAACTTGCGGTAAGATTTACAGAGATGCTGACGGTACGCAGGAAGTAACCAAAGAGCAGACAGTAATTGCAGCTCTTGGACACAGACCCGGTTCGTTTGTAGTTGAGAGAGAAGCAACTTGCGCTCAGGCTGGAACTCAGGCGAAGTACTGTACCGTATGTAACGCTGAGGTAGAGAGAGAAGAAATTCCCGCTCTTGCTCACACGTTCGGAGATTGGACGGTTGTCAAAGAAGCTACCGAAAAAGAAAAAGGTCAGGAAGAGAGAGTTTGCAGCGTTTGCCAGTTCAAGGAGACTCGTGACATCGATGCTCTTGGCGGCGGTCTTTCAACCGGAGCTATTGTGGGAATCGTAGTTGCTGTTGTAGTCGTGCTTGCAGGCGGAGGCTTCTGCATATATTGGTTTGTTATCAGGAAAAAGAAATCCTGAATCCCGTTCAAATTAAATAAAACATAAGCGGTCTGCCGGTCATCCGGCAGACGGGCACAGCATGAGCCCGGTCGGTTAATTCCGGCCGGGCTCATATTTTTATTGTATTAACATCATTGAACTTAATTATTACTACATTTACCTTATTTTTTTATCGTATACCGTCGGCGTAGATCAGATTTATGTTGTCTTAGTCGCTGTTGCTCAGATATTTATGCCGTGCATAGCCAATATGCCTCAGATATTTATGTTGTGCTTAGTCATTGTACTTATATTTTTATATCATTATCCGTCATTATCTGATATTTTCGTTGTCTTTAAAATTATTTTTTTAAAAAACCGTTGCAGATACAGTTTTTTATCATCATTTTTTATAGTTTTCCTTATAAACTATATCAATACAGTTTTTGCGGTTTGCTCTCAACGTGAACTCAAAGCCGTTTTGAACGTTATTTCGGTCTGAAATTCAGAAAATATTAACCGGTAATTCATCCTTAATTACCTGAGCTCGTGTATAATTGTATGAAATCGTACTATTTACAGCACTGTGGCTCAACTGCACCGCTTCAACAGAAAAAAGTCAAGCCGGCTGTTTCTTCTGTTTTTTGATTCGAAAACAGAACTGTGCGGTTTTGCTTAAATTGAGATAATAATAATTATATTCAGAGGAAAGAAAGAATTTTATGAAAGTCAAGGCGACAAGAGAACTTGTCAGGATAAACAGTCTGGTGAGTGAAATTGACAGTCTGTACCGACGTGCGGCGGTAAATTTCGGACTGTCAGACAGCATAATGAACGTTCTTTACGCCATATGTAATTACGGAGACGATGTGCAGATTTCTGAGCTGGTGGAGCTTACTTCTCTGCCAAAACAGACATTGAATTCAGCACTCAGAAAATGCGAAAAAGCCGGCTTGACTGAAATAGAAGCCGCTTCTCACAAAAATAAAAGGGTAAAACTGACACCGGACGGGAAGGCGCTTGCGGAAAAGACGGTTATAAAAATAATTGCAACGGAAAACAGGGTGCTTTCTGACTTTACGGCGGGCGAGAGAGAAGATTATATCAGACTTATGCAGAAGTTTCTTGACAAGTTCAAGGTCAGACTCAAAGATATGGGAGAGTGATACCGTGGCAATTCAGTTATCAGATCATTTTACATACAGAAAGCTGTTCAGATTTACACTGCCGTCAGTGATAATGATGATTTTTACCTCGGTTTACGGGGTAGTGGACGGCTTTTTCGTGTCCAATTTCGTCGGCAAAACACCTTTCACGGCGGTCAACTTCATTATGCCGTTTTTAATGATTTTAGGAGCGCTCGGCTTTATGATAGGAACGGGCGGAAGCGCTCTTGTGTCCAAAACTCTCGGAGAAGGTGACGAGAAAAAAGCCAGAGAACTGTTTTCGATGTTTGTTTATGTATCTCTGCTTGGCGGAATAGTATTTTCGGTAATAGGCATATCGGTCCTCCGCCCGGTGGCTGCGCTGCTGGGAGCAGAAGGTGAACTTCTCGATAACTGTGTTATCTACGGACGCATAATACTTATCGCACTGCCGGCTTTTATACTTCAATATGAGTTTCAGAGTTTTTTCGTAACGGCTGAAAAACCTCACCTCGGACTTGCGGTAACTGTCGCAGCGGGAGTTATCAACATGGTTCTTGACGCGCTTTTATGCGCGGTTTTCCCGATGGGGCTTGCCGGTGCGGCGATAGCAACGGCGCTGAGTCAATGCGTCGGAGGGTTTTTCCCGCTGATTTATTTTCTGTTTTTCGCTGAAACCGGAAAACTGAGGCTTACGCGCACCGTTTTCAAACTGTCTCCGCTAATCAAAGCATGCGCGAACGGTTCAAGTGAACTGCTCTCAACCGTTTCAATGTCGCTTGTCGGAATGCTTTACAATGCACAGCTGATGAAATTTGCCGGTGAAGACGGAGTTGCCGCATACGGAGTGCTTATGTACGTCAATATGATATTTTTGGCTATATTTATCGGATATTCGGTAGGGACTGCTCCGGTTATAGGATACAACTACGGAGCTGAGCGTACAGACGAACTCCACAGTATATTTGTAAAAAGTCTGAAAGTCATTTCCTGTACTTCGGTGATAATGGTTGCGGCGGGACTTATATTTGCTTATCCGCTGTCCGGAATATTTGTAGGCTATGACAGGGAACTTTTTGAAATGACGCTCAGAGGTTTCAGAATTTATTCGTTTGCGTTTTTGTTTTCCGGCATGGCAATATTCGGGTCATCATTTTTTACCGCACTGAACAACGGACTTATTTCAGCCGTGATTTCGTTTATGCGTACGCTTATATTTCAGGTGGCTGCGGTAATAATATTTCCGCTTATCTGGGAGCTTGACGGCATCTGGGCTTCGGTGGTGGCTGCGGAATTTATGGCTTTTTCGCTTACCGTGTTTTTCCTTGTGAAAAAACGCGGAAGTTACCGCTACTGATAACTGTCGAAGAATGCACGAACCGGCGTGCTCTGTCTGACGAATGATATAATTTTAACCTTTACTGCTCTCCGATAATCTGATAGCTGAATGTACCAAATCAGACTGATATTAACTATCCGATTTACCGGAAGTGCGGCCGCCTCACCCGCAGAACCGGAATACCGACGGCTGAACCTTTTCAGCCGCAATTCGGCAAGCGCATAGACTGATATAAAACTATCCGATTTACCGGAAGTGCGACTGCTTCACCTTCACCGGAAGTCCCATTGCCCCACCCCGGAACCGGAATACCGACGGCTGAACCTTTTCAGCCGCAATTCGGCAAGCGCATAGACTGATATAAAACTATCCGATTTACCGGAAGTGCGACTGCTTCACCTTCACCGGAAGTCCCATTGCCCCACCCCGGAACCGGAATCCCGGAACGGCTGAGCCTTTTCAGCCGCAATTCGGCGGAATTCAGACAACATTTCAATTTCCGTTTATTAGGATTTCATTGAAAACCGGCAGGGCTGACAGTCGGCTTTCGTTTAATGCCGCCTTGATAAAAACAGGCTTCGGAAGTGGCGCAATAATTATGCCTTTTGCGATTAACGTGTTTTTTGTGAAAAACGCGGATCAGGTCAGAACAATTTAGGATACGTGAAAAATTTTTTCAACCTGCATAATATTTTTAATACCGGGATAAAAACAGGATTATTTACTGATATCGGGAAAATTCGATAGATCTTCCGTCTGAGGGTCGACAGCAAGATTCAGAACTTTCCGTTTTTGTTTTTGTGCATATTTCAGCGTACGGTACGCGCCCCCTGAGCCCCGCTCAACGTAAAAGATAACAAGGTCGGAGCGGTCAACCATATTCATATTTCTTAACTGAATGGCTGTTTTGAAGTGTGTCCCCGACGAAGCCGGACATATTTCCACTTCATCGTAGAATTCGTTGAAATAGTTCTCATTGTTTACAAATTCCGCTGTGGCGTAGGGAAGCACAAGAACAAGCGCGCTGTTATCACATCGGACTTTGTGCTTGGCTCTTTGAACTACGGATGAAACCAAAATATCAAAGTCACCGTTGCGACCTACAAGAAATTCCACATATTCTTTTTTCTGTAATAACCGTGAAACAAGTTTTTCCAGCCGTCTTTCTGTATAAAACGAATCTGAAAGCAGACGGTGACCGAAAAAACTTACAGTAAAAGTTTCCATATATCAGCTGATCCTTAAAAACTGCGTTCTGTTGACTGTGGGAATCGGGAGATATCTCCGTTATAACCGCTTTGTTATGAATAATGTGATCCGGTGCACCGTAAACCGAGGAGTTTAAGTAAATCCGGATAATTTTGCTCATGAATAAAAACAAACTTGCTCTCATATTATACTATTGCTTACTGATATAGTCAAGTGCTTACTTTTACATACTGAAAAAACGAAAAAAATCAGTATAATAAAAGCGTAGTATTCTTGAAAGGTCACACCCATGAGCAAACAGGTATCATTTAAAAACCGCGATCGTTTCATACAGATCGGGATCGCAATAGCGACGTTGCGGAAGTTACGCGGATTTTCACAGGAAAAGCTGGCAGAGAAAGCCGGTATCAGCCGCTCTCTTGTCAGCGCAATTGAGGCTCCGGGAATAGCCAACTGCTTTTCAATGGAGGTTTTCTTTGACATTGCGGATGCATTGGATGTAGATCCGGCTGATTTGATCCGCGCCTCGGTTTTCCCGGATGCAATAATCGGCAAAAAAGACAGATAAACTGTATATTTTTTCATTGCTGACATACAATGCCCGAAATTTTGCTTGACGCCGGGTGTAAAAGAGAAAGTGTGAACGCAACCGTGCTGACATTCAGCGAAATTCCGATATTTTAATAAACAGCTTTTGAATAACAGGTTTCAAAGAAACGGTTTTTCTTTTTTCTGCATAAATGTACTTGGGTACGCGAGAAGCCCCGGAGTTTTAACTCCGGGGCTTCTTATATCAATAATAGAAATGTGCAAGCAATTAAACAACCCGGAAATATCAGTATCCGGTTTGCGTCTGAAATCGGCAACGACTTCCATACTGTTTTTGATGCGGGCAGTTACTTAGTGAAAGCAAAAAAGTCCGAAAGCTATCAGCTTCGGACTTATCTGGTGGAGTAAGGGTGTTAGAGTTTGAACACGCTTTCAGCCTATCCACAAGTGCGTTTGTTTCGTCAAGCCGTATTTTCTCAATACTCTTGTCAACCTTAAAATCTAAAAACCCGACTGTCTTTATATGTTCGTCGTCATAAATATACACCATAAACACAAGATTGTCAATTATTTTCTTTTGGTAGTCCTTGTCGGCGGGGTTGCCTTTCAGTAGGTCGGCAACAAACGACAGAATGTCTTTTGCTGTAAACTTGTGTCCGCGTTCTAACAAAATCTGCGCTCGGCTCGTTTGCAGGTCTGAAAGCAATGTTTCATAGTCCTGCATTTTCTTTTCAATGCCCGCGCGCAGTAGCGGGCTTTTCGCCTCTATAAAAGCGTTTGTCAAGTCCTCGACTTGTGCTTGCGCTTGTGCTATGCGCGTTTCAATGCTTTTCAAACCGTCGTCGCCCGTGCGCTTTTCATAGTATGCGATTGTTTCTTGCGCGGCTTTCTCGGCGTTCTTTTTGTCGCTCAAAAAGTCGTAAACCTGTTGCGTTACCCGCTGTTCCAAATCGTCCTTGTTTTCGCGCGATTTCTCGCAGTTGCCTTTCTTGCGTTTCTTGCAAGCGTAATAATAGTGCTTTGTGCCGTTCTTGCTCGTGCCGCCGTCCGAAACCATAGCCGTGCCGCAACGTCCGCAAAACAATTTGCCCGTCAAAATATACGGCTCGACGGCTGAATTTGCGCCCGCTAAAATCTTGTTGCTTGCAAGCCGCTTTTGCACCTCTGCGAAAGTTAGTTTGTCAATGATTGCGGGATAGGTTTTCGTGCAAAGCCTTTCGCCAAAATAATACTCGCCCGTGTACTTGGGATTGGTCAACCACTTTTCAAAAGTCCGTATGGAGAATTGCTTGCCGTTTACGCGCTTGCCCTGTGCGTTGAGCGCGTCCGCGATAACCTTTTTATCAACGCCTTTGGCGTACTCGGTAAAAATGTAACGGACAATTTCGGCTTGCTCCTCGTCGATAGCGACTTTATGTATCGTGCCTTTTTTGCCCTTGCGGTCGGTGTCGATTAACCTATACCCGAACGGCACGCGCGAACCCGTGAAAGTACCGTTTTCAACGCAAGTGTCAAGCCCGTTTTTAATGCGCTTGGAAAGTCGCTTGCTGTATTTTTCGTCGTTCCACTCTAAAAACATTTCGTAGAACTCGCCGCCTTCGTCGTCGCTGATGGGCTGTGTTGCCGATAAGACTTTAATGCCGTAATCGCGTTTGAGCATTTCTTTATACAAAATACTGTCGTGTCGGTTGCGGGCAAAGCGGTCGAACATATACACGATTATGTACTGAAACTGTCCGCTTGCGGCGTCCTTAATCATTCTTTGAAAGGCAGGGCGGCTGTCGTTCGTTCCCGTCCTTGCCTTTTCGGGGTA
>CALWJW010000029.1 GCA_944381095.1 uncultured Clostridia bacterium
CATTGAGGGAAATAAGGACGGAGTTGCTTACAGTCTGAGCTTCAGCTCGTTCGGTTTGATTTCATGAAGACGGGATACAGTCCCGGCGTCGAGATAAATCTTGTCTCGCTGTGTGAAAACGCCGAATTGCTGAAAAAAACCGTCGGGGATTTTTACTGCGTTCTGAAATGCGACGCCTACGGTCACGGTGACCGTCAGTGCGCGGAGGCGCTTTCGCTTGCAGGGTTTGACAGATTTGCGGTTTTTTCGGTCAGCGAAGCTGAGAGAATAAGGAAATATTCAAAAGAGATACTGATTCTCGGCAGAAGCGAACCTGAAATTGCGGAGTTCGAAGCGGAGAGAGGGTATATTCAAACCGT
This sequence comes from uncultured Clostridia bacterium, assembly GCA_944381095.1. Taxonomy (GTDB): domain Bacteria; phylum Bacillota; class Clostridia; order Oscillospirales; family CAG-272; genus SIG673. The sequence continues at coordinate 360 of CALWJW010000029.1, forward strand.
TTCGTCGCTTGAATATCTTGAAATTCTCGGAAACCGGTCTGTGATACCCCGCGTTCACCTTAAACTTGACTGCGGTATGAACCGAAGCGGTTTCAGATGTTCTCCCGACCTTATTGCCGGGAAGCTCGGTAAAGTCAGAGACAGAGTCTGCGGGATATATACGCATTTTCATTCGGCGGACTGCCCGGATATCGGCGAAACGGAGGCAGAGCTCAGTGAATTCCGGACAAAATCTGATGCCGTTGAAGTTCTTGTAGGGAGAAAACTGCTCAGACACGCTGCCGCATCAGCTGCGGCACTGAGGCTTCCCGATTCAAGATTCGATCTTAGCCGCATGGGTATAGCGCTTTACGGGTGCGTTCCGGACTGTTGTCCTTCTGTCGGTCTTATTCCGGTTATGAAATTTTACGGCAGAGTCACCGAACTGAGGTATGTCAGAAAGGGCGAAAATATAGGTTACGGCACCGGCAACCGTGCTGCAAGAGATATGCTTGTGGCAACGGCAGCGGCAGGCTATTCGTCCGGACTGCGGCGTGAGCTTTACCGCGGCGGTAAACCTCGGCTGAACGGATATCCGGTCAGCTTTGCGGGAAAAATATGTATGGACAGGTGCATGCTTGACGTGACAGATGCGGCGGAAAACGGTATTTTTCCGAAAACAGGCGATATTGTGGAATTTTTCGGGGAGCGCACTCCGGTTTCCGAAGCGGCGAAAGCCGCCGGTACTATAAGCTATGAACTTCTGACAAATGTCGGAGGGTGCTGTAAGAACAAAATTTGGAAAAAATGACGGCTACATAAATTGAGCCGGAAGATCTGCGACGTCGCCCGGCAGCAAAAAAACGACAGTGAAAATCCATGCTTTGTCAAAACGTTCAATACATAACTGAAATGCGTGTGTTCCGACTCGGTCAAATAAGTGCCGCAAAGCCGGAAATGCACGCTGAGCGCGTCGACTTTGCCGAAATGTCAATACATGACAGAAATGAAAAGCGGGTGTTCCGACTTTGTCAAAACGTTCAACATATGACAGAGTAAAAAGCGGATAACGATTTCACAAAAATCGTAAGCCGTCAGACAGACAATGTAACGGGTAAAAAAGGTATTTATTTTAAGATAAACTGTGAGAAGTATAAAGTGAAAGGAACTGCTCAATGAGCGATACTTTTGAAAGGTTTGCACCATTCGTCCGGGATTTTATTTACAGAAACGGGTGGAGTGAGCTCAGAGATATTCAAACGGAAAGCGCAAAGGTGATATTTGACAGCCGGGATAATCTTTTGCTTACTACGCCTACGGCTTCCGGAAAAACGGAAGCCGCATTTTTTCCGATAATCACCGACATATGGGAAAATCCTCCGGAAAGCTTCGGAGTGCTCTATATAGCTCCGCTCAAAAGCCTTATAAACGACCAGTTCGCACGTATGGAGGATATGATCAGGGAGAGCGGGATACCCGTATATCATTTTCACGGGGATGTGGCGCAGTCGCACAAGGCGAAGGCGATAAAAAATCCCGCCGGAATAATTCAGATAACTCCCGAATCACTCGAAAGTATGCTTATAAACCGACCGAACGATATAGTCAGACTGTTTTGCGGACTCAGATATGTGGTAATAGACGAACTTCACGTACTCATGGGCAGCAGCAGGGGCAGTCAGATACTCTGTCAGCTTGCGAGAATAAGACGTCTGACCGGAAATGACGCCAGACGCATAGGACTTTCAGCGACTGTGGGTGATGTTGAAACTGCATGTAAATGGCTCGGAATGGGCAGCGGCAGAGCAACAATCTGCCCGTCTGTACCTCGGACCAAGCTGAAATGGAAGCTCGGCATGGAGCAGTTTTATATGGGAAGTGGGGAGCCACGCCGGTAAAGGCGGGGGAGACGGAAAAAACGAATCCTGTCGATCCCGGTTACGGGTACGTATACGACTGTGTTAAAGGAAGAAAATGTCTTGTTTTCTCAAATTCAAGGGAGGAAACCGAGTATGTGACCGCAACACTGCGTCAGATAGCGGCACTGAAAAACGAGCCGGACGTTTTTTCGATACACCACGGAAATCTTTCCGCTTCCATAAGAGAGGGAGCTGAGCTCGACCTGAAAAACGATGAGCTGGTAAACACGACTTGTGCCACGGTGACGCTTGAACTGGGTATCGATATAGGAAAACTTGAAAGGATACTTCAAATCGAGGCGCCGAATTCGGTTTCATCGCTTCTGCAAAGAATAGGGAGGTCGGGGAGAAGAGGAAATCCGCCTGAAATGATAATGGTTTTCAGAGAAGAAATGCCGCTTCCCGATACTCCGCTGCCGCAGCTCATTCCGTGGCAGCTTCTTCAAGGAATAGCCGTCGTTCAGCTTTATGCGGAAAAGAGGTTTACCGAGCCGCCGGATATAAAGAAAAAACCGTACAGCCTGATGTTCCACCAGACTTTAAGTATTCTGAAAGCAAGCGGGGAACTGACTCCCGGCGCGCTTGCGGGACGTGTGATGAGTCTGCCCCCGTTTTCACAGGTGGAAACGGAAAATTACCGTAAGCTTCTTGTGTCAATGCTTGAAAACGATTTCATAGAGAGGACGGAGACCGGTGGGCTGATCGTAGGGCTGAAAGGGGAAAAGCTGACGTCGGGTTTCAAGTTTTACGCGGTTTTCAAAGATTCTGAGGATTATACAGTCAGATGTAAATCGGACGAGATAGGGACCATTACATCGGTGCCGCCGGTAGGAGACAGATTTGCGCTGGCGGGAAGAGTTTGGGAGGTTGAGGAAAGCGACCTTAAAAACCGTCTTGTCTTCGTAAAGCCTGTTGCGGGTAAAATGCAGATATCCTGGCCGGGCGACTACGGGGAGATACACACCGAAATTTTAAAGCGGATGAAAAGGATACTTGAGGAGGATACAGAATACCCTTACCTCAAAGAGCACGCAAGAAAGAGGATAGAAGAGGCAAGAGTGCTTGCGAGAAAGACAGGGATGCTGGAATGTCCTTTGGTACACCTCGGAGGTTACAGCTATGCGCTTTTTCCGTTCGTCGGGACCAAGTCGCACAGGGTGCTGAGAAAGATACTTGTAAAACTCAAAGAAAAATTCAGACTGAGCGCAATAGATTACGAAAGATGTTACTATATAACCTTCCGGATGGAATCAAAAGACCCGGCGGAGCTTCTCAACGCAATTAACGCAATATGCGCCGATAAAAACTACGATCTTCACAGTCTGGCACAGAGCGGGGATAATCCGGTGTTTGAAAAATACGATGAGTATATACCGTCTGAGCTGTTGCGTGATGCTTACGCTTCGGACAGGCTTGAAATGCCGGACCGGCTGGAGTAGACAGTTTTACGCCGAACGGTCAGGCAACCTGAAACCAATACTTTATGTAAGCATAATCGGAAAATGTTTTCAAAACAGTAAACTTTCCCGGAAAGAAACGGAGTAAAAAATGTTATTCACAATTCACAGAACAGTCTCACCGCACGATCTTGACTTTAACAATATAGCGTCGGCATCGGCGGTTCTGAGGTTTATGCAGGAGTGCGCGTATGCGCAGCTGACGGCAGTTCCGCCGACAATGGACGAGCTGAGAAAGGAAAACAAGGTCTTTGTCCTGAGCAGACTGAGTTACAGCATTTACAGTGAACTCAGAGCCTGTGAGGAAATAGAGATAAGGACCTGGCCGTGCGAAAGCGGCGGAGTCAGCTTTCCGAGGTGCTCTCAAATACTGAGAAACGGCAGTATAGTGGCAGAACTGGTTTCAGTCTGGGCGCTGATAAATCCGCAGAGCCACAGTCTTTGGAGAGCAAGCGATTATCATCCGTCGTTTGAGTACGGTCAGATGCTGGAGCTTGACCTGCCGGCGAGAATAAGGATACCGGCTGGGACCGGGCTTTCTCTTGTCGGAGAACACACTGTTGAGTATTCCGACGTAGACGTCAACAGACATCTCAACAACACCAAATATCCGGACATGCTGTGCGGATTTCTGCCCGACATGACCGGAAAAAGAGTGGTAAAGCTGGCAATAAGTTATCTTACCGAGGCAAGACTCGGTGAGAGACTCAAAATTTACGTTTCGGAAGAAGAGGACGGTATGTTCTGGGTAAGGAGCGTGAGGGGTGACGGCGCTGTCAACTGCGAGGCTCAGATAGTCACCGAAGAGCTGCGTTACTGACATCGATGGTGCTGCCGCGTTTGCAGGTTGATCAGCAAAAGCTGAAAAATCCGGGAGGGGAAAATATGAGTCTTGTGGCGGTATGCGTCAAAGATGAGATACTGAGGCGTGCGCTGTGTCATATGATAATCCGTATGGGACATAGGACTGTAAACCGGGCAGAGGACGCCGAGATAACGGTACGGGAAGATTCGGACGGCAGCTTGACAGTCATCACTCCGACAGGAGAGACCGGACTGATCAGACCGATAAGCGAACAGAGGCTCTTACGGGCGCTGATAACGGAAAAGGAGCCTGCGGTAAATGAGCACAAGCTGACGCTGAGAAACGGCAGGATTTACGCAGGAAAAAAGTCCGTGGCGCTCAGCGGAAAAGAAATGAGTCTGATGCAGCTTCTGATACAGAAACGCGGAGAGCCGGTTTCAGATGAGGAGATAAAACTCAGAGTGTTCGGAACTGTTAAAGAAAGCAAAAGTAATGTTCAGGCTGTATACATAAATTATCTCAGAAAAAAGCTGACGGAAATATCGTCTGAAAGTACGATAGTGAGAGTCAGGGGAGCCGGCTATATGCTGAAATGAAAGGATAACGGAATGCTTGAAAAAATCTACACAATACCTGTAAACGAGGCGATAGACGCGGTAACGGCAAATCCGTCAGAGGGTTGTCCGTTCTGCAAGCTTTACAGAAAACTGGAAAACGACGAGATAGAAATAATCCTCGGAGCGTCTATGATGGAGCCGGACGTCCGCATAAAAACAAACGAACAGGGGTTCTGCGGAAGACACTTTGATATGATGTTTGAGAGAAACAACAGACTCGGACTTGCCCTGATACTTGAAAGTCATCTGAGCGAAGTTAGAAAGCTGTGCGAACCGGGCGGGCTTTTCGGAATGAAAACGCAAAAGATCCCGGAAAAACTCGGCAGACTTGAAAAGAGCTGTTATGTTTGCGGCAGGATAGAACATTCCTTCGGGAAAATGGTAGAAAACACAGTGTACCTCTACGAAACAGAGTCTGACTTCCGCAAGAAGATGTCAGCGTTGCCGTATATATGCCTGCCGCATTACCGGAAGCTGCTTGAATCGGCGTCCGAGCATATGAACAAAAAAATGCTTCCGGACTTTCAGAAAGCGGTGGCAGAGGTAGTTAACGGCTATTTTGACGAGCTGAGAGCGGACGTGAGCCATTTTTGCAAAAAGTTTGATTACAGGTACGAGAACGAGCCTTGGGGAAATTCAAAGGATTCGGTCGAAAGAGCGATAAGGTTTGTTTCGGGAGACAGAAGGACGAAGCCGGATAAACAGAAGTGATGAGCAAAAATACAGACGGCGGAGAAAAAACCAAGAAGGAAAAAGAGGATAAAATGACAGTAACCGAAAAGGACGGAAAGGTCAGGATATCGGGGCTGGAATATTTTTCGGTAAACCAGACCTTCGACTGCGGACAGTGTTTCAGATTTGATGTGGACGCCGGAAGCGCAAAAGGAACTGCGATGGGAAAAGAGATTACTTTTTCTCAGATAAGCGACAGCGAGATAGAAATTTATCCGTGCACCGCAGAGGAATTTGAGACGGTGTGGAAAAGCTATCTTTCACTCGACGAGGATTACGGAAAGATCCGTGAAAGTCTGAAAAATCTCCGCAAAGAAGATAAAAAGCTTTCGGAAGCCATGGAAACCGGAAAAGGAATAAGAATACTCAGACAAAGTCCTTTCGAAACGCTGATCTCTTTTATAATATCGCAGAACAATAATATTCCGAGGATAAAAAAGCTTATTTCCGCACTGTGCGCAGAGGGCGCCCGGATAAGCGGGGGAAGCGAAAAGGAATTTCCGTCTCCGGAAGTTATCATGAAGATCGGGATTGACGGACTGAGAGCAATTAAGACCGGTTTCCGGGCGGAGTATATCGTCGATGCGGCGGAAAAGGTGAAAAGCGGGGAGGTCGATCTCGGCAGAATAAAAGGGTGTACGGTCGAAGAAGGAGCCTCAGAGCTCTGTAAGATCAGGGGAGTAGGTCCCAAAGTTGCGGCGTGTACGCTGCTGTTCGGATTTGAAAAGTACAGCAGCTTCCCGATAGACGTATGGGTGAAAAGAGTAATGAAAGAGTATTACGGAGACAGCGTCGGAGGAAAGGATTTCGGCGAGTACGCAGGGCTTGCACAGCAATATCTCTTTTACCGCAGAAGATACATAGAGGAAAATAGGAAATAACCGAAAAAACACTTGATTTTTCAGTCAGGTTGTAGTACAATTAAACCAGTCGATGAATAAGTGCGGTACGAAAATAAACAAATAAACAACGTAAAACGGAGGTAACAGTCATGGCAGTGAAACTGAATGAAAAATATCTTGCCGGGTTTGTAAGCGAAGAAGAGATCAGAAAAGTTGAAAAGGAGACCGCTGAGGCGGTGCAGACAATAAAAAACAGAAACGGAGCGGGAAATGACTTTCTCGGTTGGATAGACCTTCCTGTAAATTATGATAAAGCCGAGTTTGAGGCAATAAAGAAAGCGGCGGAAAAAATAAAGAAGAGCTGCGACGTTTTTGTAGTCATAGGAATCGGCGGATCGTATCTCGGTGCAAGAGCGGCGATTGAATACATAAAGAGCCCTCTCTACAATGCACTTGCAAAGGATACGCCGGATATATATTTTGCCGGAAATACACTCAGCGGAACGGCGCTTGACGAGCTTCTCAGCATATGTGATGGCAAGGACGTGTGCGTTAACGTGATATCAAAATCCGGAACTACCACTGAGCCGGCGATTGCGTTCAGGGTGATGAGAGAATATCTCGAAAATAAATACGGTAAAGACGGAGCAAGAGAGAGGATATTCGCCACTACCGACAAGGAAAAGGGAAGTCTGAAATACCTTGCCGATCAGAACGGTTATCAGTGCTTTGTAGTTCCGGACGACGTCGGAGGAAGATATTCGGTACTCACCGCAGTAGGACTTCTGCCTATCGCGGTGGCAGGATGCGATATAGATAAACTCATGAAAGGAGCTGCGGACGCAAGAGAGGCTTATAACGGCAAAACCGGGACTGACTGCGAAAGATACGCGGCGATAAGGAACTGTCTGTACAGAAAAGGCAAGGCAATCGAGATACTTGCCTGTTACCATCCGTTTTTCACTATGACTGCCGAATGGTGGAAGCAGCTGTACGGCGAAAGTGAGGGCAAAGACGGCAAGGGAATTTTCCCGGCGTCGGTGATATTCTCAACTGACCTGCATTCAATGGGACAGATGATACAGGAAGGAAAGAGAAATATATTTGAAACAGTGGTGGATATAAAGTCTACCGGAGCAAAAGTAGCGGTTCCGGGTGACAGCGAAAACCTTGACGGACTCGGTTTCATAGCCGGACAGACGCTTGACAGCGTAAACCGTAAGGCGTTCCAGGCGACTGCGCTCGCTCACTGTGACGGAGGAGTTCCGAACATAGTAATCGAGGTGGACGGAAAGAATGAATACGAGTTCGGATATCTGGTCTATTTCTTTGAAATGGCGTGCGCAATATCGGGTTACACTCTCGGAGTCAATCCGTTCAATCAGCCGGGAGTGGAAAGTTATAAGAAGAATATGTATGCGCTCCTCGGCAAACCGGGCGCCGAAAATGAAGAAAGACGCAAACAGCTTCTGGCAAGGCTCGGAGAATAAAAGCAAGGTGAGAAAAGCAGTAACCGCGGAGGTGTAACGCCGGAACGGTTACAGAAAATAAAAAGGGGCTGTCACAAATTCCGGTTTGGGCAGCCCCTACTGCGGTGTAACCGGACGGAACAGTCAAAGCATAATCAGCAAAAAGAAACGAAATAATAGGTAAGTAACAGCTTAACCGGATGGGACGTTCGGGAGTCAGCCGAAAAGGAACTGAAAAATCACAGAGAAAGGGAAGTTATGGAGCAGAAGCCGTTCAAGCTTATCAGCAGCTACAAGCCGACCGGAGACCAGCCGCAGGCTATCGAAGGGCTTGTAAAGGGGCTGAATGAGGGAAAAAAAGAGCAGATACTGCTCGGCGTTACCGGATCGGGTAAGACGTTCACTATGGCAAATGTAATAGCAAAAGTGAACCGGCCGACGATAGTGCTCGCACATAACAAAACGCTGGCGGCACAGCTATGTTCGGAACTGAGAGAGTTTTTCCCCGAAAACGCCGTTGAGTATTTCGTATCATACTACGATTATTACCAGCCGGAAGCATATATACCCGGAAGAGATATCTACATTGAAAAGGACGCCCTTGTAAACGACGAGATCGATAAGCTGAGGCACAGTGCGTCGTCGGCGCTTTTCGAGAGAAGAGACGTTGTGATAGTGGCGTCGGTGTCATGTATATACAGCCTCGGAGATCCTGCGGAATACAAGGGACTGATGGTGGATATGCGAGTAGGCGCACAAATGGAGCGCAACGAGCTTTTGCGGAGACTGATAGAGATCAGCTATGAGCGAAACGATCTGGCGCCTGAAAGAAACAAATTCAGGGTGAGAGGGGATATTGTGGAAATATATCCGTCAGGATCAGACGGAACGCTTATAAGAGTTGAATTTTTCGGAGACGAAATAGACAGGATAACCGAGATAAATCACATAACCGGAGAGATAATCCGGGATGTAAGCTATGCGGTTGTGTTTCCGGCTACTCATTACGCGGTATCTCCGGAAAAAAGGGATGCGGCGCTTTCGGTAATACTTGAAGAGATGGAAGAAAGGGTAGCGGAATTCAAGGCACAGGGCAAACTGATCGAAGCGCAGAGAATAGAGGAAAGAACACGATACGACGTTGAGATGATGCGTGAGATAGGATACTGTTCCGGCGTTGAAAACTATTCAAGGGTGTTGTCCGGAAGAGCGCCGGGAAGCACACCTTACACTCTGCTTGACTATTTTCCGAAGGATTATCTGATGATAGTCGACGAATCGCACGTCATGCTTCCGCAGATAAGAGGTATGAGCGGAGGAGACAGGGCAAGAAAAAGAAATCTCATTGAATACGGGTTCCGCCTGCCGTCGGCTTACGACAACAGACCTCTTTTCTTTGACGAGTTTGAAAAGAAGATAAATCAGGTGATATATGTAAGCGCTACCCCCGGACCTTATGAGCGGGAGCACGCCGAAGGAATGGTAGAACAGCTGATAAGACCGACAGGACTGATAGACCCCGAGGTTGTGGTAAGACCGGTGCAGGGTCAGGTAGACGATCTTATGAGCGAAATATACAGCCGTGCCGAAAAGAAGGAAAGGGTACTTGTTACCACTCTGACAAAGAAAATGGCTGAGGATCTTACGGAATATCTGAATCTGAACGGACTTAAAGTCAAATATATCCACCATAACGTCGACACTATGGAGAGAATGGAGATAATAAGAGGGCTGAGGCTGGGTGAATTTGACGCACTTGTCGGAATAAATCTGCTAAGAGAAGGTCTGGATATACCGGAGGTATCGCTTGTTGCTATTCTTGACGCTGACAAAGAGGGACTGCTCCGTTCGGAGACAGCGCTTGTACAGACGATAGGAAGAGCCGCGAGAAACGTAAACGGCAAGGTGATAATGTATGCCGATACCGTTACCGGCGCTATGAGAGCGGCGATAGCAGAGACAGAGAGAAGACGGAAGGTACAGACAGAGTACAACGAAAAGAACGGCATAGTCCCGAAGAGCATAGTAAAGCCGGTACATGAGGTGATCGACCTCGGAAAGACGGTAAAGACAGAAGAAAACCGGGATAAGAAACTGAAAAAACAGGATAGGGAAAAGCTGATAGCCGAGCTTACCGAGCGTATGAAGGACTGTTCAAGGCGTCTTGAATTTGAGGCGGCGGCGAAACTCAGAGACAGGATAGCGGCGCTCAGAAGCTACGGAAAAGACTGAGTGCGAATCGGTACTGTAACGTCAGGGAATAATAATTGAAAACAACAAGGAAAAAAACAGAGGGAAATACTTTAACAAAATAAAGTTCAGGAAAGATCTAAGGAAAATAAAAATGGCATCATTTATCGATATAGTCGGAGCAAGGGAAAATAATCTGAAAGATATAAGTCTGCGGTTGCCGAGGGAAAAGCTTATCGTATTTACCGGGCTTTCGGGCTCGGGAAAATCCTCGCTTGCGTTTGACACAATATATGCGGAGGGTCACAGACGTTTTGTCGAGTCGCTTTCGTCATATGCAAGAATGTTCCTCGGTCAGCTTGACAAACCGGACGTCGACTCAATAGAAGGACTGTCACCGGCGATATCAATAGACCAGAAGACAACGTCGAAAAATCCGAGAAGTACGGTCGGAACGGTAACCGAAATATACGATTATCTCAGACTTCTTTACGCACGTGTGGGAATTCCGCACTGCCCGGTATGCGGAAAAGAGATACGCAGACAGTCTACCGATCAGATACTTGAAAAGATACTTGCCATGCCGGCGGGTACAAAATTCACCGTGCTTGCACCGGTGGTTAAATCAAAAAAAGGTCAGCACGAAAAGGTGTTCGAGCAAGCAAGAAAGAGCGGTTTTGCAAGGGTGCGTGTGGACGGAATACTGTACGACCTTTCGGAAAAGATAGAGCTGGAAAAGAATAACAAACACACGGTGGAAATAGTTGTCGACCGGCTGGTGATGAAGGACGGAATAAGAAGCAGGCTTGCGGATTCGGTGGAAACGGCGCTTGCGCACGCCGGAGGTAACGTGACGATATCGGTGGTCGGAGGAGAGGACACCGAATTCTCCCAGAATTACGCCTGTGAAGAGCATAATGTGAGTTTCGGAGAGCTGGAACCGAGAATGTTTTCGTTTAACAATCCGATAGGGGCGTGCCCTGTCTGTATGGGACTGGGTGAGACTTCGGTGATATCTCCGTCAAAAATAATCCCGGATATGAATCTTTCGATAAGGCAGGGAGCGATAGCGGTCAACGGCTTTAAAAGTCTGGATGAAAAGGCGTATTCAGGACCGCTTTTTGAAGCTGCGGGTAAGAAGTACGGCTTTGATTTTGACAAGCCGATAAAAGATTACAGCGAAGAGGCGCTGCACGTCCTGCTTTACGGAAGCGGCGATGAAAAGTATAAGGTAACAAGAGAGTTTGAAGGAATAGTCAGACGGCAGGAGATAACCTTCGACGGAGTAGTCGGAATGATAAACCAGCGTAAAGCGATGTGGAAGGAAGACTACTACGATGAATTTTATGAGGAATCGCCGTGTACTGCGTGCGGAGGAAAAAGACTGAAACCCGAGATACTTTCCGTAACGGTAGGCAAAAAGAGCATAGACGACTTCTGCCGTATGTCGGTGACGAAGGCGCTTGAATTCACCGAAAGCCTTGTTTTTGAAGGTTCGGAGCAGATGATAGCGCAGGGGATACTCAAAGAGGTAAAGGCGAGACTCGGATTTCTTAAAAACGTGGGACTTGAATACCTTTCGCTGACAAGAAAATCCGGAACGCTTTCCGGCGGAGAGGCGCAGAGAATAAGACTTGCCACTCAGATAGGCTCGTCTCTTACCGGGGTGATATATATACTTGACGAGCCGAGCATAGGACTTCACCAGAGGGACAACGGCAAGCTTATAGCGACGCTCAAAGCGCTGCGTGATCTCGGAAACACACTGATAGTTGTCGAGCATGACGAGGAGACGATGGAAGAGTCTGACTATATAGTGGATATAGGACCCGGAGCCGGTATTCACGGCGGATATGTTGTGGCGGCAGGCACGCCGGAGGAAATAAAGAAAAATCCCGATTCAATAACCGGAGCTTTTCTTTCGGGAAGGCGCAGGATAGAAGTACCGGCTGAAAGAAGAAAAGGAACGGGTAAATTCCTAACGGTTTACGGAGCGAAAGAAAATAATCTGAAAAATATAGACGTAAGCTTCCCGTTGGGTGTGTTTACCTGCGTAACGGGAGTATCCGGTTCGGGAAAATCTTCGCTTGTCAATTCAATACTGTACCGTGTGCTGGCAAGAAAGCTCAACGGCGCCTACACCTATCCCGGAGCGTACCGCTCGATATCCGGAGAGGAGGAGCTTGACAAGGTGATTGCGATAGACCAGAGCCCGATAGGCAGGACGCCGAGGTCTAATCCTGCGACATACACAGGGCTTTTCACCGATATAAGGGAGCTTTTTGCAAAAACACCTGACGCCCGGATGAGGGGATATAAAGCAGGCAGATTTTCCTTCAATATAAGCGGAGGAAGATGTGAGGCGTGCGAGGGCGACGGAGTAAAGAAGATAGAAATGCATTTTCTGCCGGATGTTTATGTGAACTGCGACGTATGTAAGGGAAAAAGATACAATCACGATACCCTTGAATGTAAATATAAGGGCAAAAATATATCCGAAGTGCTTGAAATGACGGTTGAGGAGGGCAGGGACTTTTTCTCAGAGCACCCGAGAATAAAGAAAAAGCTTGATACGTTGTTTGACGTCGGACTCGGATATATAAAGATAGGGCAGAGTTCAACGACTTTGTCCGGAGGCGAAGCGCAGAGAGTGAAGCTGGCGACAGAGCTGGCAAAGAGAGCAACCGGCAGAACGGTTTATATACTTGACGAGCCGACGACAGGACTGCATACCGCCGACGTTGAAAAGCTGATAGAAGTACTTCAAAGGCTGGTCGATGCGCAGAACACCGTAATAGTGATAGAGCATAACCTTGAAATGATAAAGACAGCCGACTATATTATCGATATGGGACCTGAGGGAGGAGACGCAGGCGGAACGGTGGTTGCGTGCGGAACTCCGGAGGAGGTTGCCGAAAACAGGAAATCCTATACCGGTCAGTATCTGAAAAAAATTCTCGGTAAATAACCGTCAATTCGTTTTACAAGACAAAAATGGAGCCGGTATGCAGATAAGGCAGTAAAGTGTCGGCGATAAAACCGCCAAGCGCTCCGGCGGAAAACGGCATATCGGCAAGTCTTTTACGGGAAAAAATATATAACAAAAGCCACAGACCGGTCATATCATGTAGGACCGGTCTGCGGCTGTATTTATCCGGATCACAGATCCGGCATAAGCTGTTTTTTGCTGTGTCCGTCAAGTTTTCTGTAATCTGTTATGACGTAGCGGTTATCGTCCGAGTCACGGATTCTGACTCTGCCGTCTGAGTATACCTTGATGTCATGGTTTCTGTTCCTGATGTCGAAATATTTAATTCCTCTGTCAGTATCGACACACCAATGAAGAGTGCCGTATTTTTCGGTGGTGGAGATTATTCTTGTGATATGCGGAACAAGGTAATAGTCGTTCAGGCTGTAAGCGATAACGTCACACGAATCCTTTGAGATATCTTTGAGATTGCGTATTATGGCTATTTCCTTGCCTTCTGTGTCGAGCAGAGTTATGTATTCGGAAGCTTTGCTGACCGGAAAAAGTCTGCGCGGTTCAAGCTTCTCGAAAAACTGACCGTCACTTGTTTTAAGATTCACGAGGTTGTTTTCGTACAGGGTTATAGTGTCACTGCTGTCAAGGTAGATACGCTGACCTTCTTTTGTACTCATAATCTCTCCTCCTCTCTCATCTTTTCGGCATCCGCAGTCATAGACTGTATCTGGACAAGCTTGTAGTACTTTCCTTTGAGAGCCATAAGCTCTTCGGGCGAGCCGTTTTCGATTATCTTTCCGTTATCGACGACTATTATGCGGTTGGCTTTCCGCAGGGTCGAGAGACGGTGTGCAATCATGAGGGTTGTTTTTCCGGCAATCAGTCTGTCGATAGCTTCCTGAATAAGGTGTTCGGTTTCGGAGTCAACTGCTGCGGTCGCCTCATCAAAAATAAGTATTGACGGAGATTTGAGAACAGCTCTCGCAATGGAAAGCCGCTGCTTTTCACCGCCTGACACTCCGACTCCTCTTTCACCGAGCATTGTGTCGTAGGCGTCAGGCTGACGGGCGATAAAGCCGTGAGCGTTTGCGACGTCTGCGGCGTGTATTACGTCCTCGACGGTAGCGTCGGGATTGCTGTAAGCGATGTTGTTGAAAATGGTGTCGCTGAACATCATCGGTTCCTGCTGGACATAACCTATCTGCGCGCGGTAACCGGAAAGATCAAAGTTTTTGATATTATGACCGTCAACGAGTATTTCACCCGAGTAGCCGTCGTAAAAACGCATCAGCAGGTTGACCAGGGTTGATTTACCTGAGCCGGTAGTACCGACTATGCCGACGACTTCGCCGGGGTTGATAGTGAGTGTAATATCGTCAAGCACTTTTTTTGTTCTGTCAAATGAAAATCCGACGTGCAGGAATTCAATTTTTCCGTCGAGCTTATCGGGCATGACGTGAGATTCCGCCTGTGTTTCGGGTTCGGCTTCGAGGATGTCGAGAATTTTTTCGGTGGAAGCGAGAGCACCCTGGAACGAGTCGGAGAGATTTGCAAAGAATGTCACCGGGTTGTAGAACATGGAAGCGTAGGAGATGAAAGAAACCACCAAACCTGCGGAGTAACCGCTTTCTCCGGCTATGACCTTGCTTCCTCCGATAGCCCAGATGATGAGTGAGCCGCATGTAACCATAAAGGAAATTATCTGCGGGAAAGCTGTTGCCAGCTTACCGATTTTCAGGTCCATCCGGAGCCAGTCGTCGTTTTTGTTTTTGAATTTATCTGCCGAACGGCGCTCACCGGTAAAGGATTTGACCACCTTGATACACGGAATGGTATCAGCGAGGGTGGCGAAAACCGATGACCAGCGTCTCCATATCCTGCGGTAATAAGGTCTTATTTTGAGAGAGAAGATCCTTGTTGCGATAACTATGAAGATAACGGGAATAAGTGAATATAGCGTAAGCGAAGGATTGAGAGCCAGCATTATGAAGATAATGCCGACCAGCTGAAACGCATGAACAACCGCTTCCTGAGTAATTCTTAAAACGAACTGTTGAAGGGTAGCCGAGTCTCCGGCAATACGGTTGATAACAGATCCGGTCGAAGTTTTGTCATAAAACTTCATAGGCAGATACTGAGCTTTGAGATAGATATCAGTACGCAGAGCGGCGACAGCCTTATCACCGACGGTACGCATCAGATACGCTCTTATTATACCTATTCCGTACTGGAAAATGTATGTAGCGAGCAGCAGGGAGATCATTGTCAGCAGTAGTTTTCCTGAGTCGCTGCCCAGGTAATCTGCAATTTTGTTTAGGATAGTTATGTTGGAGTTACCGTTGCCTCCGGGAAAAACAACGTCAACTATAAATCCGGTAATTGTCGGAGGAATCAGAGACATTGCGGTCGTAATCAGAGAAAGAATAATACAGACTATTATAAGCTTCATCTGAGGTTTGACGTACTTTGACAGCTGCTTCACTATTTTCATTTTCGAGCGGCACATAATGCACTCGGCGCCGGGGTGCAGAAGGGTACGTCCGCATTTCGGGCAGACGCTCAGAGCACGTTCAAAGGTAACCGTCATAACGGCGATCTCTTCATTCATTTCCGCGCCTTCGTTTATATGGCTGATAAAGAGTGCGGCAGCGTCGCATAGAGCGGCGACGGCATAGGTGTACCTGAAAAATATTTCACGCTTTCCGTTCGGCATTATTGCGGAAAGAGTGGCATTACCGTACATTCTTTTGGACTGTACCTCTTTCATGTCACTGTACGGTATTGTTTTCGCTTCGCCGGCCGAGACGTCAAAAGTTGTAACGTCCGTTTCTGTGAAAATAAGAGCAGTTTCTGAATATTTGCCTTTCAAAGACAGGTCGCCGACTATGACGAAAAGGATATGCTGACCGCTTGCGGTCATTTTTTCGATAATCGGTTCGGTAGCTTTCGGCAAAGGTTTGTTTTTTAAAATGAACTGTTTACTGTCCATCTTGTCACCTTACCTTTCCTTTTATCTGCAAATAGTGATACGCAGAAATTTTATTAAACCGTTAACAGATTGTTTCTTCAAGGTTTACATAATAATACCATAATGCAGACCAAAAAGCAACAAAAATACAAAAAAAGGTGAATTTTGTGATTTATACACAAAATACGGCACATAACCCAGGGTATATTTTACTTAAACGATCAATTCAGCTTTAACGTGAAGGTATTTCCGACATTTCCCGACACGTCAAAGACGATCACAGCGTCGCCGTTTCCTGAAAACGTAACGGCTGCGCCGCAGTCATTTGAAACACAGGAAGAAAGATTCCTTCCGGTAACGGTGACTGTCAGACTTGTCAGATTGTGGGTAGGATCGCTCACGGAAAGAGTAAGTGTACCTTCATAGTCCGTAATCATGACCGCGCACGGATCGGAAACAGATATACCGTCAACGTCGTAGCGTTCGTAGAAGGCGTAACCCGTAATTCCGAGAGAATTTTCTCTTACGGCGTGTACATAGTCATTCTGAGCAATGACAACGATGTCCGGATTTTGTGCATAGGCAGAGGTTTCTTCCGGAGTTGCTTCGGGAAGATAAACGTACAGATATTCTCCCCACTTCGGGTTTTTCCCGTGGCTGAGGCTGATCGAAAGGAAAGAATTTGTGTTGGTCACTTTTGAAACGCTTATGTTTGCAGAACCCGGGAAGAAGTAGCCGCCCATTCCGGAGAAGTGAGCAGTGGTCGCATTTATTACAGAAGCTGTGTTTCCGGGATTCAGCGTAACGCCGTCGACCGAAAATGAGTCATTTTTACCCCACAGTCTGTTTTCCACTATGGTTTTTACCTCTGTACCTGACGAGTCGGAGATAGCTGAACCCACTGCAACGATTTCGTTGTCGAACAGGAAATACGATTTGCGGGCTTTTATATCAGAATCGAAAGAGCCGTTATTCTCCGCATAACCGAGCTCAAATACCGAAAGACCGTAGCTGCCGCATTCGACTCCGCCGGAAAAAGCAGAGGAGTTGAGAAGAGGTTTTGACATATTCTGCGCCGTACGCCTGACTGAATTTACGGTGGTCCCCGGCATACTGTAAGGATCGGCATAGTTGAAGAACTGATAGTTGTAATCATAGCCGTCGGTATAAATGTAGATCATGCCGTCGCCGTGATACCATCCGTCCATATTTTCGTTGTTGATGGCCTCGTATTTATAGATACGCGTAGAGCTCAGAGAGATACAAACGCCGTACTTCGGACCGTGCTGAACCACCCTGTCCATATTACCGAGAACTTTGGTGACGAAATAACCGGTTGTGGGTGCGATCGAAGTGTCGGAAAAGAGACTAAGACAAAAATCTATAAGCGGAAGAGGGACCATGTCTGCGTAGCTCTGACCGGTGGAGACCATATAATGCTTTATCAGCGGCAAAAGCTGAGCTCTGACATCCTCCGGGGCATACGCCTGCATTTTTATCATTGAGGTTACGGCGGTATTATGAGCGGAACGTTCGCTTGTGTTTCTGTCGACCTCACGTCCTCTCATGGCAGCCATGAAATTCCCGTCATAAATACACGGTCGGAAGTTTTCAAAGATCCATCTGTACTGATTTGAAACATTTTCCTGCCTCATTTCAAATCTGCTTCCGCTCAGAAAATACATTACGTTGGTAAGTTCATTTATCATTGACAGTCCGTAACCGCCGGTGTAGGCAAATTTGTCATGCTGGATAAAAGAGCCGTCGGTATAGAAACCGTCCCCTTTTGTAACATAATCAAAGACATCATTCAGATAATTTGTCGAAATCAGTATACGTTCTGCGTCACGCTGGATAAAAGCTGAAGCGAGAATGCATTTTGTTATCCAGATCTTGTTGCAGGCTGTCATGCTGGGATACGGATTAAGGTAATCGAATGGACTTAAATATCTGGCACATAGATCCTTGCCGATGTCCGGCTCCAAAATTATCAGCAGATCAGTAAGGCTCAGAGGTATGCCGATATCCCAGCACCACCAGTTGCCGTAAGTGCCTTTTGTTTCCACACATGGGCCGTAGTAGTACTGATAGCAGTATTCAAGTCCCGCTTTGATATCGTTGAGCAGATCCTGATTTTTGTAATAAACGCTGCCGTTTGCCGCATAGCCTTTCGCCATGCTGAGCAGGTAAGAATAAAGAGTCTGGATTTTGGCTTCGTCTCCTTTGTTTCCGAATTCAATGTCAATACCGAAAAGACTTCCCGGAACGTCTGCGACGAAACTCGCTTTGAAAGAATCCCATTTTGTCTTGCAGTCTGAGGAAATATAATTGATTTTCCGGGCATAAACATCCGAATCAGAACCGTTTGAAGATCCGATTATCATTTCACGGTATCTGGCGAGTACGCCGGAATAAAGCTCTTCTGAGTCAAGCGGTAGCGGTGAGATCACCTCAAAAGAACGTTTGGCAGCGCTTATATCGGAAATATAGAGCTTATTTGAAGGGTTTGGAGACAGCTCCCAGCCACTGCAATCGAAGTTGACGGAACAGATTCTTGACAGAGTAGGGGAGTAATTGCTGGAAAGAGTTTCAATATCTATCGTGAAATCTTTTCTTCCGGTAAAATCGATGTCAATAAGTATTCTGAAATAGGGATCCATACCGGCATTTTCCGGTCTCAGTGAAGAAGGGTTATTGAGTCGTATCTGCACCTTTGTATCCGTTTTTTGCATTGAATAGACAGAAAATTTAATTGTGGTGTAGCCGCTTAGGTCTGTTTCCTCGGGTAATTTGACCTGATAGCCGCTGTTTGCAGTCCAGAAAAGTCCCGGCTGACCGTCCGGTGCCGATGAGCATTTTTGTTCCAGCGTTTGGTTTATGCTGCGGAAGGCGTCCGACTGGAAGTCAGTCAGCTTGACTACTTCTGTCTCTGTTTCTTTGAGTTCAAGATAATACATATTGTTCTCCTCATTGTTTTCTGGAATCATTTGATCGTCTTCTGGATTAGGTTCGTCATTATCTTTGTTTTTGCAGGAAGCAAACATTGATGTGAGTGAAGCTGCAATTAGTAAAAGGGCAATGATTTTTACTTTCATTTTGATGGCTGTCTCCTTTTACGTTAAATCAGTATGTATATGGAAATTTTAACAGAAATGATCTTTAAAGTCAATAAATTGGATCATTTTTGAAATGTAAAAACCATTTTCAGAGATTTTTACAAATTACTGAGGGTAATTTGTGCAAAACATAAATGACACTTGGCAGAAATCCTGCGACACATTATTTTTAAGCTTATCTCAAACCTGATGTTGGGTATAGTCCATAGTCGAACAGTAATGAAAATCATGTTTAAAAAATGTCAGACAATATTTTTTTGATAATGTCAGACAATATTTTTTTGATAACCTATTGACAAAAAGCGTAACTTGTGGTATAATAGCGTGGTCGATGCGAGAGTGGCGGAACTGGCAGACGCGCACGTTTGAGGGGCGTGTGGTTCACACCGTACGGGTTCAAGTCCCGTTTCTCGCACCATAAGAGGGCACTAAAAAAGATGCCCAAGCGAAAAGCCTTGATTTATCAAGGCTTTTCGGCATTTTCAGGGCAAGTTTTTCAGCATAGATTCTATAGATGCCAAACGGCAAAA
>CALWJW010000030.1 GCA_944381095.1 uncultured Clostridia bacterium
AACTTAACGGAACAACCATGAGTCTCATCAATGTAACTGAATCAGCTACTTACACTGTCAGATACAGAGCAACCGAGCACAGCTACGACGAGGGCACTGTAATTCATCAGCCCACCTGCGGACAGCCGGGACTTATCAGGTATGTATGTACTCTTTGCGGAGCTGCATACAGCGAGCACATTCCCGCAACCGGTGAGCATCAGTTCGGAGAATGGGAAATCGTTCTTAAACCTACATGTACCTATATAGGAATTGAGCGCAGAGTTTGCTCTTGCGGAGTAACTGAACTCCGCGATGTTGAGATAAACCCTGAAAACCATGTATATGATGAAAAAGATTGGACTGTAATCAAAGATGCAACATGTGATGAAGAGGGTGTCTGGTACGGAAATTGTCAGGATTGCGGAACGCTCGGATATGCGGCAATACCGATGACAGAGCATGTCTTCGGAGAATGGACAGTTGAGCTTGCTTCTACCTGTAAGGTGGCGGGACGCGAGTACAGAGAATGTGTTGGCTGCGGACTCAGAGAATACAGAGACGCTGCCATAGACCCGAATGCTCATGACGAGACAAGACTTGTTCTTTTCCAGACAATAAAAGAGCCGACCTGTGTTGCTGAGGGAGTAGGAACATACAGATGTCTCGACTGCGGTGGATTTGTGTACGACAGAGCAATAGAGATAAATCCGGATGCTCATAACTGGGACGAGGGAGTGGTCCAGAATCCCGATAAAAACTGCGGATATGACGTAGAAAAGATCTACACCTGCCAGAACCCCGGATGCGGACATACCAAGAGCGAAACAATTCCGGCCGGTACACTCGGTACGCATAATGTAGATCTCGATAATCTCCAGTTTACAGATAACGTTCTTGATCCGCTTTACGGATATCATTACAACGTATGTACTAAGTGCGAAAAAGCGTTCAATGTTGAGGCACACACTATGAGTATTTACACTCAGATAGACGGTGTAACCCATACAGTTGCCTGTGAATGCGGATTCTCCCATACCGAAGATTGCGAATATGTTCTCATGACAGACGGTGACAACCACTGGTACGAATGTGCCTGCGGTGCCACGAAGGATGTCGAGGCTCACAGCTTTGTTCCGAAGTTCGATGAAAACGGACATTGGGAAGAGTGTGAGGTATGTGCATATAAACGTAACGAAGCTGCGCATAACATAATCACATACGAAAAAGTCGATGCAACTTGCTATGCACCCGGACATGAAGAGTACAAGAAGTGCGACTGCGGATATTATGAGGTTGAAGAGGTTATGATTCCTCAGACATCGCACAAGATAAGCGGAGAATATTCAGCTGATGAAACCGGACACTGGTACGCGTGCGAAAACCCGGGATGCGACTTCAAGTATCAGATTCAGGATCATACTTACATCGACATGGAAGAGCGTGAAGCTACTTGTACAACCAACGGCTGGAATGCACATAAGGTCTGTGCGGTTTGCGGATTTTCACCTGATATCGTGCTTGTACCTGCATACGGACATGACGTTGCGGGTCAGACAATGTACTTTGACGATGAAAATCACTGGCAGATCTGTAAGAGATGCAACGAAATGGTAGTAACCGCGCATAGCTATCCTACTGATACAAGTCTCTACGAAGACTATGATGACGAGGAAGGAACAGCATACGTAAAATGCGAGCACTGCGACTACAAGAAGTTCCTTACCGGGCTTGAAACCTGGTGGAGCAAGCTGGGACTCGAAAGAGAAGGCGACACTCCCGAAGAATACAAGTATACCTACAAGGTAAACGGTGAAATCGTAAAAGATACGCTGGTCAACTTCGCTGACGGAACGTACAGATACTTCGATGACAACGGCTATCTCGTAAGGGATACATTTAATGATGATAACACCTTTGATAAGATTGTAAGCTTTGTCGACGGAATCGACGGTGAGCGCGGAGCTATCAAGGAAGCTGTTCTTGATACTGCGGAAGGTATCTTCTCAGTTAAAGACGCAGCGCTTCAGAAGGGTTGGGTAACGCTTGCAAACGATAAGTCTTACTTCTTCTATGATCCTGCAACAGAAGCTTACGAAGATAAGAAGGAAGGCGTTCTCGTAACACCTGACGATCCGACGGCTGAAAACCTGACCATAATGGCTTGGGACAGACACGGAAAGAAAGTTGTCATCTGCAACGTGGAAGCTGACGGCGCACACCTCATCGATGTTGTTAAAAACGGAGATGGAACATCAAGTCTCTATCTTGACGGAACAATCGGCAAGCATATGAACGGCATTATTGAGGATACCGGTTATACCAACAAGAAGTACTATGCAATAGACGGTATACTTATGAAAGGCAACCTCCTTATAGGCGACGTTTACTATGTATTTGATGATGACTATGTTCTGAACAGAATGTGCAGAAATGAGATAATCACATTCAACGGCGAAACTGTCTACGTCAATAATGACGGTAAGAAAGCCATGTCTGAGTGGGTGACGATCGCGGAAGAAAGATACTACATCGATGCTGAAAACAAGCCCGCAACCGGATCCTTCTACGTAATTGACAGCGTGTACTATGACTTTGATGAAGAAGGCAAGTATATCGGAAAGAGCAATGGCTGGTTGCCGAACGGAGATGATGCTTCTGTATCATACGTCGTAGACGGAAACAAGCAGGTAAATACGTTCTGTAAAATAGGAGAAAATGATTACTTCTTCGATTCCAACGGGGTTAAGATTTCCAATAAGGCAGCGGTTTACATAGGTTCCAGTGTGTACAGTTTCGACGCAGACGGAATAGCAACGAAGATTGAAGACAGCACGGAAGGAATCTGGGTAGAGTTCCTGACCGGAGGAAAAGGTTACTTCAAGAATGGTCTCCTTTACAGGGATGAGTTACTCACCATTATGGAGGAAGAAGTAGAGGTTTACTACTACTTTGATGACCACGGAGTAATGGTAACTGATAAGAAAGTTGTGATCGGTGAAGTGACTTACATCTTCGACCTTGACGGAAGAGGAAAGAAAGTAACCGACGAACTTTAATCGTTAATAAAAAAGACCGACGCTCAGGCGCCGGTCTTTTTTTGCGTTAAAAATAAGAATAAATGCTAAAAGTATGTATGTTATATTCTAAATTAACAAAAAAATATAAATAAAAACCGTCATGTTGTGCAAAAAATAGATTTTTGAACTAAAATAAATGACAGACTTGATTTTGATATAATAAAATGGTATAATATTTGTTAAATCAGGCATAGTGCAAAATCAGCAAAAAGACGAGCAAAATGCCGGGAAAAAAGACAAAGAAAGGAGGAGAAAAATGCCGACCTTTAATCAGCTCGTAAGACAGGGAAGAAGCAAAGTGGAGTATAAGTCGAAAGCTCCGGTATTGCAGCACGGAATAAACACTATAAAAGACAAGACGACAGATCAGCCTGCGCCGCAGAAAAGAGGAGTTTGCACAAAAGTAACGACGACAACCCCGAAAAAGCCGAACTCAGCGCTCCGTAAGATAGCGAGAGTAAGACTTTCAAACGGAATGGAAGCAACGACTTATATACCGGGAATCGGACACAACTTGCAGGAGCACTCGGTAGTCCTG
This sequence comes from uncultured Clostridia bacterium, assembly GCA_944381095.1. Taxonomy (GTDB): domain Bacteria; phylum Bacillota; class Clostridia; order Oscillospirales; family CAG-272; genus SIG673. Next base: position 3,598 of record CALWJW010000030.1, read on the forward strand.
ATAAGAGGAGGAAGAGTAAGAGACCTGCCCGGTGTGCGTTACCACGTGATCCGCGGTACCCTTGACGCACAGGGAGTGGCGAAGAGGAACCAGGGACGTTCCAAGTACGGAGCGAAGAAACCGAAAGCCGGAAAGAAGTAATTCCGGAAAAGCGTTTTTGCAAGAGTCAGATCGGAAACGATTTTAATATAAAAACAAGTATGGTAAATCGGATTCGTTGACCTGCATTTACGGGAGAAATTCACGAGTACCTGTGAATTCATATCAATTGTGAAGGAGGGAAGAAAAGTGCCAAGAAGAGGTCAGATATCCAAAAGGGATGTTTTGCCGGATCCGCTCTACCGTTCAAAACTGGTAACAAAGCTTATAAACAACATAATGGAAGACGGCAAAAAAGGCGTAGCTCAGAAGATAGTATATGACGCTTTTGAGATGGTCGAAGCCAAGACCGGAAAAAATGCACTTGATGCGTTCAGCGAAGCGATGGAGAACGTCATGCCTAAGCTCGAAGTAAAAGCGAGACGAGTAGGCGGATCGACTTATCAGGTTCCGATGGAAGTAAGAGAAGAAAGAAGACTTACACTGGGACTGAGATGGATAAGAACTTACGCAAGAACACGCAGCGAGAAGTCGATGGCGGAAAAGCTTGCGGGAGAGATCGTAGACGCAATGAACAGCACCGGCGGTGCATTCAAGAAAAAAGAAGAAACACACAGAATGGCAGAAGCCAATAAGGCGTTTGCACATTACAGATATTGATACGGCGGGAAGGGCTATGTCAGGCTGTAATTTTCCGGAGGATTGACAAATAATGAAACCAAGAGAATATTCGTTAGAAAACACAAGAAATATCGGTATCATGGCTCACATCGATGCCGGAAAAACAACTACAACAGAAAGAATACTGTTCTATACCGGAAAGAACCACAAGATCGGAGAGGTTCACGAAGGAGCCGCAACGATGGACTGGATGGAACAGGAAGCAGAAAGAGGTATAACGATCACCTCTGCGGCAACAACATGCTACTGGAAAGGCAACCGTATAAACATCATAGACACACCCGGACACGTCGACTTCACGGTAGAAGTAGAACGTTCACTGCGTGTGCTTGACGGTTCGGTAACCGTTTTCTGTGCAAAGGGAGGCGTTGAGCCTCAGTCTGAAACTGTATGGAGACAGGCTGACAAATATAAAGTCCCGAGGATGGCGTATGTCAATAAAATGGACATCATGGGAGCGAACTTCTACCGTGTAATAGACATGATGAAGAAAAGACTTAAAACAAACCCGGTGCCGATACAGCTGCCGATAGGAGCCGAATCATCGTTCAAGGGCATAATAGACCTGATGAACATGGAGGCGGACGTTTATTACGATGAACTCGGAAAAGACATGAGGGTGGAGCCTATTCCGGCAGATATGCAGGAGCAGGCTGAAAAATACCGTAAGCAGATGGTCGAATCGATATGTGAAACAGACGACGAGCTTATGGAAAGATACCTGATGGAAGAGGAGATCACTGTTCCCGAGCTGAAAAAAGCGCTCCGTAAAGCATGTATAGACAACAAACTCGTGCCGGTTGTCTGCGGTTCGTCTTATAAAAACAAAGGCGTGCAGAAGATGCTTGACGCGGTGATCGATTATCTGCCGTCACCGGTCGATATTCCCCCGATCAAGGGTGTAAATCCCGATACAGGAGAAGAGCTCGAAATGCATGCCGATGACAATGCTCCGTTTTCGGCACTTGCATTCAAGATAATGAACGACAAAGACGTCGGATCACTGTGTTACTTCCGTGTATATTCCGGAAAAATAGAGACCGGAATGGAAGTGTATAACGCATCCAAAGGCAAGAAAGAAAGGCTCGGAAGAATAATCCAGATGCACGCAAACGACAGAACAAATATCGACGGATGTTATTCCGGAGATATAGCTGCCGTTGCGGGAATGAAGGATACGACTACGGGAGATACACTTTGTCTTGAATCGTACCCGGTCGTACTTGAATCAATGGAGTTCCCGGAACCTGTTATAAGGCAGGCAATAGAGCCGAAGACAAAGAATGACCAGGAAAAAATGGGAATAGCCCTTTCAAAACTCGCAAAAGAAGACCCGACTTTCAAGGCTTACACCGATGAAGAGACAGGTCAGACAATAATAGCGGGAATGGGAGAGCTTCACCTCGACATCATAGTCGACCGACTCAGAAGAGAATTCAAAGTAGACGCAAATGTAGGTAAGCCTCAGGTATCGTACAAAGAGGGAATTCGCCGCGCAGCAAGCGCAGACGCAAAATATGTACGTCAGACAGGCGGACACGGTATGTACGGACATGCCAAGATAACAATAGAACCCAACGAGGGCGGAAAAGGTTACGAATTCATCGACGAGGTAGTCGGCGGAGAAGTTCCGAAGGAATATATACCTGCGATAGACAAGGGTATAAGAAGCGCAATGCAGTCGGGAATACTTGCCGGATATAACGTTGTTGACGTAAAAGTTACGTTGACAGGAGGATCTTACCACGAGGTCGACTCTAACGAAATGGCGTTCAGCATAGCCGGTTCAATGGCGTTCAAAGAAGCAATGGCAAAAGCAGACCCGGTTCTTACCGAGCCGATAATGAAGGTCGTTGTTTCAATGCCGGAGGAGTATATGGGCGACGTTATGGGTAACATCATAGCGAGACGCGGAAATATTCAGTCAATGGAAGACGACAACGGAATGAAGGTAATTCACGCAACAGTACCGCTGTCCGAAATGTTCGGATACGCAACGGATCTCCGCTCCCGTACACAGGGAAGAGGAATCTACACGATGGAACCGAGCCACTATGAAGAAGTTCCGAAGTCGGTACAGGAAGCAATTATAAAGAGCAGAGCAAAAAATTAAAATAAAAATCCAAAAAACAGGAGGATAATAACAATGGCAAAAGCAGTGTTTGAAAGAACAAAACCCCATGTAAACATTGGTACGATCGGTCACGTTGACCACGGTAAGACCACACTTACCGCAGCGATAACCAAAACCCTTTCCCTTATGAACGGGAAGAACGAATTCCTCGCTTATGACCAGATAGACAACGCTCCGGAAGAGAGAGCAAGAGGAATCACAATCAATACCCGTCACGTTGAGTACGAGACTGAAACCCGTCACTATGCGCACGTTGACTGCCCCGGCCACGCCGACTATGTTAAAAACATGATCACCGGTGCTGCTCAGATGGACGGCGCAATCCTTGTTGTTGCGGGAACAGACGGACCTCTTCAGCAGACCCGTGAGCACGTACTTCTTGCCCGTCAGGTCGGAGTACCTGCAATCGTTGTTTTCATGAACAAAACAGACCTCGTTGACGACCCGGAACTCCTTGACCTCGTAGAAATGGAAATCCGTGATCTTCTCAATCAGTATGAATTCCCGGGCGACGATATTCCGATAATCCGCGGATCTGCAAGAGATGCTCTTGAAAGCACCAGCACCGATATCAACGCTCCCGAGTATGCTCCGATACTTGAGCTCATGAAAGCTGTTGACGAGTATATTCCTACTCCTGCAAGAAAGAGCGACGAGCCCTTCCTTATGCCTGTTGAGGACGTATTCTCCATCACAGGACGTGGAACGGTTGCAACCGGACGTGTTGAGAGAGGAACTGTTAAGGTAAACGATGTTGTTGAAATCATCGGTCTTACCGACGAGAGAAAACAGACAACTATAACCGGTGTTGAAATGTTCCGTAAACTGCTTGATCAGGCAGAAGCCGGAGACAACATAGGTGCTCTTCTCCGTGGAATCCAGAAGAACGAAATCGAAAGAGGACAGGTTCTCTGTAAAGTAGGATCGGTTCATCCGTACACCAAGTTCAAAGGACAGGTTTACGTTCTTACCGAAAAAGAAGGCGGACGTAAAAAGCCGTTCTTTACCGGATACAGACCGCAGTTCTATTTCAGAACTACCGACGTTACCGGAAACATCAAACTTCCCGAGGACGTTGAAATGTGCAAACCGGGCGATAACGTAGTTATGGACGTTGAGCTCATCACACCTATCGCTATCGAGGTAGGACTCCGTTTCGCTATTCGTGAAGGCGGAAGAACAGTTGGTTCCGGCGTTGTTACAGCCGTTTCTGACTAATTATCAGCAAAAAACTGTTTAAAAATCAGATTTAATGCTGTCAGAAAGAAATATCCGGTAGCAAAATACAGCACAGGTCATTTGCCGTAAGACATTGAACCGGGGCTGTGGTTTAAGTGAAGATATGACATAAACGGGTAACCGTAAAAGCAAATAAATTAAGTTAACAGTAGTCGGCAGAAAAGGGAAACATTTTCGCTTTCTCCGGATGTTAAGTGCGGACGAAAACGGTAAAAGTTGCCGTGGCTGCCATTAAAGTCAAACTTATCCCCCGCCGGATATAGTTCCGGCGGGGTTATTTGTTAAACAAATAACAACTGTTTCGAGGGTTGGTGAAAATCCACACCGGCGGTAAAGTCCGCAAGCCGTAAGGCACGAACGGGTGAAATTCCCGTACCGACGGTAAAGTCCGGATGAGAGAAGACAAATTGCCGGAATCCTCAGGTGCCGACAAGGTACCGGAAGCAGATTTTCCGGCATTTTTGTTTGTGTAACAAATAATTGTCTCCTCCCCGAATCGAAAACAGCAAAAAAAAGAAAAATTGCATTAACTTTGAATTCGGAGGAAAAATATGAAAAAGGCAGAAACAATAAACAAGCTTGTACTGATATCGCTTTTTGCAGCGCTCGCCTATGTCTGCGTGGCGGTATTCAGAATCAAAATTTCGTTCTTGACACTTGACCTTAAAGATGCTATAATAACAGTAGCCGCAATGCTGATAAACCCAGTGGCCGGTATTGCAATCTCAGTCGTTGTCTCGCTTATCGAAATGGTAACGCTGAGCGACACTATGCTGTACGGATTTCTGATGAATGTTATATCAACGGTATCTTTTGCCACAGTCGCTTCTGTTATATACAGAGCTAAAAAAAGCCTGTATTCAGCGATACTCGGACTAGTATGCGGTGTGCTTTCCATGACGGCGACGATGATGCTTGCTAACCTGCTGATAACACCATATTATATGGGAGTTACAGTCGACGAAGTGGTCGGACTGATACCCAAGCTTCTGTTACCGTTCAATCTTATAAAATCGGTGATAAATGCCTGTATCGTAATGATAATTTATAAACCGGTCTCACAGACATTGAAACGGGCGGGAATGAAGACAGGAGATAACGCCGAGAGTTACAGTTTCAAAGGAAAAAGCATAGTTGTAACGCTGGCAGCGTTGGCGGTGGCGGTGATATGCTTTGTGATAATATTCATAGTGCTCGGAGCCGAAATTGTCTGAAAAACATCCGGAGGTAAAAATTTTTGCTTAAATATATAACAGTTTTTTTTATTTCAATGATGCCGATACTTGAGCTCAGAGGAGCTATTCCGGTAGGGCTTGAGTGGGGGCTTTCGTTCAAGGAAACGATGATAATATGTCTTTGCGGAAACATACTCGTAGTACCTTTTATAGTGCTTTTGTTCAACAAAATACTTGTTGTTATGAGAAAGATAAAAATAACGGCAAAAATAGCGGATAAGCTTGAGGCAAGAGCTGAGAAACATTCAAAGAAAATAGAAAAATGGGAATTTCTCGGACTTATGATATTCGTTGCCATACCGCTTCCGGGTACAGGAGCATGGACGGCGTCGATGGTAGCCGGACTTATGAAAATGAGACTGCGTACGGCGATACCGCCGATAATGCTCGGTGTTGCGATAGCGGCGGCAATAGTAACCGGAGTATATTACGGATTCAAGGTAATAATATAACGGTGAATGTCAGTAGCCAAAGCGCACGCGCAAACGTAAGCCCAGCCGCAGATAAACAAATACAGCGAAAAATATTGAAAAAAGCAAAATAATATGATATAATGACCGAGTAGGTCTTATCAAGAGAGGTGGAGGGAAAGGCCCTGTGAAACCCGGCAACCTGCAATTGTAAGGTGCTAATTCCGCTGAGATGAGACGGCATTCGGAAAAAATAATGACAGGGACTGGTATTCCGGAGTTATGGCTATTCAGACAAAAGCGTCAGAGTCAGCGGAATTACAGTCCCATTACTTTTAAAAGGAGAATAATATGAGCAAAAAGATGTATTTTACCTCAGAATCGGTTACGGAAGGGCATCCGGATAAGATATGCGACTGTGTTTCGGACGCAGTTCTTGACGAGCTGCTCAAACAGGACAAAATGTCAAGAGTCGCGTGCGAGACAACTGCTACAACCGGAATAATCACGCTCATGGGTGAGGTGACGACAAAGGCAACGGTAGATTACCAGCAGATAGTCAGGGATACCGTAAAAGAAATAGGATATGATGACGCAAAATACGGCTTTGACGGAAATACCTGTGCGGTAGTCAATATGATACATAGCCAGTCTCCGGATATATCAATGGGTGTTGACAGATCGCTTGAAGTAAGGAGCGGTCAGGAAAGTGACGGAATGGACTATGGAGCCGGGGATCAGGGGATGATGTTCGGATACGCCTGCACTGATACACCCGAACTTATGCCGCTGCCCGTTTCGCTTGCGCATAAGCTGGCAAAAAGACTGACTGACGTAAGAAAAAGCGGACTTATGCCGTATCTCAGACCCGACGGCAAGACACAGGTGACGGTGTTGTATGAGGACGGAAAGGCAAAATGGATAGACACGGTGGTAGTTTCATCACAGCACAGCGATGATGTGGATATGGAAAAGCTGAGAAAAGAAATAACCGAAAACGTGATATACAATGTAATTCCTCAGGAAATGAGAAGTCCGGAAATGAAAATATACGTAAATCCGACGGGAAGATTTGTTGTCGGAGGACCGATGGGAGACAGCGGGCTTACGGGAAGAAAAATAATAGTCGATACTTATGGCGGATGGTCAAGACACGGAGGCGGAGCGTTCTCCGGTAAGGACCCGACAAAGGTGGACAGAACGGCAGCCTACGCAGCAAGATATCTTGCCAAAAATGTCGTAAAATCAGGTCTTGCTGAAAAATGCGAGATACAGATAGCCTATGCGATAGGCGTGGCGCATCCTGTTTCACTTATGGTCGAGACGTTCGGAACCGGTAAAGCTGATGAGGAAAAAATAGCAAATGCCCTGACCGAACTGGTTGATCTCAGACCGAAAGCGATTATGGAAAAGTTCGATCTGCGACGTCCTATATACAGAAAGCTTGCGGCGTACGGTCAGATGGGCAGAGAAGACAGCGAATATCTCTGGGAAAAGACGGATATAGCGGAAGAACTGAAAAGCAGGTTGCTCAGAAAATAAAAACGGAAGGGTTGCGGCGATGACACCGGAAAAAAACGATACCGTAAAAGAACAGATAGTCGGTACGGTTGAAAAAATATCGTTCCGCAACGAAGATAACGGCTATACGGTATGCCGTATAACGTCAAAAAACAAGGAATATGAGGGAGTCGCGATAACGCTTGTCGGGATAATGCCGATGATAAAAGTCGGTGAGATAATAAGCGCTGAGGGAAAATGGGGCTTTCACAGACAGTACGGCAGACAGTTTGAGGTTGAGTATTTCGAAAAGCAGTATCCGACAGACTCGGCGGCTATTCTTCAATATCTCTCGTCAAAAACGGTAAAAGGGATAGGACCGGCGACAGCGGCAAAAATAGTCGGCAAGTTCGGGGAAAATACATTCGATGTAATAGAAAATCATCCTGAACAGCTTGCCGTAATAAACGGGATATCTGAGTCAAAGGCAAGGGAGATAGCTGAAAGTTTCCGACAGCAAAAGGAATTCCGTGCAATAATGATGTTCTGCCGTGATATGCTCGGACCGTCAACGGCGATGAAGATCCACAAGCATTGGGGCGGCCGTGCAATCGATATCATCAGGGAAAACCCATATATGCTCTGTGAAGAGATAAACGGCATAGGCTTTGAAAAGGCTGACAAGGTGGCACGGAGTCTCGGCATAGAAGGAAATTCTCCGCAACGGATAAGAAGCGGAATTATTTATGTTCTTTCCTATAACGCGTCGGCAAACGGTCACACAGTGCTTCCGAGAGACAGGCTTACCGCGCTTGCCGCCGATCTGCTTTCGGTAGATAAAGAAAGCTGTGAGGATGCGCTTGATGTCCTGACTGACAGGAAAAAAACAGTAGTCAGAATGATAGAAGGCAGAGAATGCGTTTGTCTTGAAAAATATATGAAAGCCGAAAGCTACATAAAAGACAAGCTGGATATGCTTGCGGCGGTGTTCAGGAAAAGCAAGGAAAGCGATTATATTGAGGTAGTTTCGGATATAGAAAAGGAAAGCCGGATAGCATACGATAAAATGCAGCAGAAGGCGATAAGGTTTTCTCAGGAAAGCGGAGTGCTTTTGCTGACAGGAGGACCCGGAACCGGAAAGACAACGGTTATAAAGGGAATAATTTCGCTGTTGAAACGGAGAAACAAAAGTTTCGTGCTTGCCGCGCCGACGGGAAGAGCAGCGAAGCGTATGACCGAAGCGACCGGGGAAGAGGCTCTGACTATACACAGGCTGCTTGAAATGATGCCGGGAGATGAAAGAGGACACTATTTTGCGAGAAACTCCGATAATCCCATAAGCGAGGATACGGTGATAGTCGATGAGGCGTCAATGATCGACACACTGCTGATGGAAGCGCTTCTTAGAGCAGTAAAGCCCGGAAGCGGTATAATAATTATAGGAGATTCAAATCAACTTCCTTCAATAGGTGCCGGAAACGTGTTTGCCGAGCTGCTGCTGTCGGAAAGGTACAACACGGTGATACTGAAAAAATATTCAGACAGGCGGGAGAAAGCCTGATAGTTACCAATGCTCATGCCATAAACGCAGGAGAGTATCCGGAGCTGTACAGCAAAAGCGGTGACTTTTTTTTCATAGAAAAAGAAAACGAAGAGGATATAGCGAGAACGGTTACCGATTTATGTGTGCGCAGATTGCCGAAAAAGTTCGGTGAAGAAGCAGTTACAGGGACACAGGTGATAACGCCGTCGCACAGGGGGGCGGCAGGAACGGAAGCGCTCAACATAATGTTACAGCAGGCGCTTAATCCTCCGAAGCCGGGCAGACGTGAAAAAAAACACCGTGAGAGGGTGTTCCGCGAGGGCGACAAGGTAATGCAGATAAAGAACGATTATGACATAGAGTGGCAGAAAAACGGCGAGGAAGGATGCGGAATATTCAACGGAGATATAGGCATCATAATATCGATACTTGCAGATGACGAAATCATGCTGATAGATTTTGAAGGCAGACTGACAAGATATGATTTTTCCATGCTTGACGAGCTTGAACACGCATACGCAATAACAGTTCATAAAAGTCAGGGAAGCGAATACCCGTATGTGATAATCCCGGTATACAACTGCACCGAAAAGCTACTGACGCGCAATCTGCTTTACACCGCGGTGACGAGAGCCCAGAAAACGGTAATACTGGTAGGCAAGTCAAGACTTGTAAGCGCTATGGTAGATAACAACAGACAGGCAAAGAGGTATACCGGATTGAGTGAGATACTTAAGGAAGGGCAAGATGAAAGTAATGAAGAATGAAAAGTTTTGTATTGATATTGATGAAAGCACCGGCTTTATCAAATCAATTGTAAATCCTGCGGATGCATACTGTATGAACTGGTGCGCCGAAGACGGACAATGGGGACGGATACACGTTAGAGACTGGAACCCGGGGATATATGAATTCGGCGAAAGCGACGATGTGAAAATGAAGCTTGTATCTTTATTCTGTGAGAGCGACCGTTCGGAGGCGGTATACAGAAACAACAGCCTGGAGGTTACGGTAAAGCGGTATTTTAAGCAGAAAGGAAATTTTGCCGAAAGCTACACGCTGAAAAATATTACAGATACCGTAATAACTGTAAATCGTGACAATTTTGGCATTGAAACGCCCTTTAACGACCGTTATCCCGATGCGGAGGACTGCATGATTCACCGCTGCAACACACATATTTGGTGCGGGCATAACATATCGTGGGTAAATGCGCTCAGAATGGGAGCGAGCGAATGCAATCTCGGCTTGTACCTTACAAAGGGGGCGATTGACTGCTATGACCAGAACGAGGTCGGCAACCGCGATATTTGGAACGGCTGCACAAGAGGAAGATTTGTTCTTGATATAGAAAGCATATTTTTAAAAAGCGGTGAGGAATATCAGCTTGAGTGGGAGCTTTTCTTTCATAAGAGCAAAGAGGACTTTATGTCGGTTATAAGCGGATATGACAACTACATAGGTATTGATGCTGTGCATTATACGGTCTTTGAAAATGAAAGCATAGATTTTACTGTTAAAACCTCCTCCGACAGAGAACCGCAAGTAAAATGGGGAAATGAGCTTATACCGTTTAAGAAAACAGAAAACGGATTCAGAGTTGTATTTAAGGCTCCACATACGGGAGAGTATCGATTTATGATAAAGGACGGCGATGTAAGCACATGGGCGGATTTTATGGTAAAACCCCCATTCGGTGAGCTCCTTGAAAAGCGTGTGCGCTTTATCATAGAAAATCAGCAGTGCTTAGATCCGGAAAGTCCGCTGTACGGGGCGTTTCTCGTTTATGATAACGATTACGACAGCATGTATTTTGACTACAGCAATCCCGATCACAACGCTTGCCGTGAGAGAATGAACATTCCGCTTCTGCTGATGAAATATCTTCAAAAGAAGGATGACCCCGATGTTCGCAGAGCCGTGGATTTGTATATCAGCTTCATGTTCCGTGAATTTTATGACAGAGAGACAGGCGAGGTATTTAATACAATCGGCAAAAATCGGGATCAGCTGCGTCTGTACAATGCACCCGGTGTAATGCAGATATTGTGCGAAATGTATTTTGTGACAAGTGACGAATTGTACCTTGACGATATAATCAGACTGACGGAGACCTATTACGGCATAGGAGGCAAAAAGTGCTATGCAAACGGACTCACGATAGGCAAGATAATCCGTGCGTTCAAGCTGGCAGGCAACGATGAAAAAACCGAAAAGATGATGGGTTACTTCCAAACTCATGTTGATAATATAATCGGCAACGGAACAGCGTATCCGAAGCATGAGGTGAATTACGAGCAGACTATTGTTACGCCTGCGGTAAACTACATTGCCGAAATGGGCGTACTGCGCGAAAACAAGGAGGATTACATTAACGAAGCGACAAAGCATATTGAAGTGCTGCAAAGATTTTCCGGGATGCAGCCGAGCTTTCATCTTAACGAAATCGCAATCAGATTTTGGGATGATGTTTGGTTCGGAAAAAATAAAATGCCGGGCGATACGCTGCCGCATCATCTAAGCTGTCTGAGTGCACGGGCTTATATGTCATACGGCAGACTTTCCGGCGACAGTAGTTGGATTGAAAAGGCGGAGGAGTGTATCAGAAACTGTATGTGTCTTATCGGTGATGACGGCAGAGGCTCTGCGGCATATGTATATCCTTACAGGCTTAACGGAATAAGAGGCGAATTTTACGACCCATGGTCGAATGACCAGGATTTGGTTCTATACGATGCACTGTATTTTTCTGACTATGAGGATGTTTTTAAAATTTAATAAAAAATAATACTATTTCAGCGGTAATATGTATTACAATTTCTGCGCAGCAGTGTATTAATAAAATAATAGAAAACTTAGTAACGGAGAAAATATTTATGAAAACCGGGCTGTTCAGGAAAACACTTGATAATTTTCTGACTTTGTTATATCCGCCGAGGTGCGTAAGCTGCGGAGAGGTATTGCCGAGGAAAACGCAGGCGCTGTGTGAAAGCTGTGAAAAACGCTTTGATACTGAAAGCAAAATGCCGTGCCCCAAATGCGGAAAGGCACACAGCAAATGCGACTGCGTGATAAATCCGGAATTTGAAAAAGTAAAGCTGATTCACGTCACCGGATATGATATGAAAAGGGATTCGGTAAGCCGGAATATAATTTTAAGGTTAAAGGATGATAATATAAAGTCAGGCTTTGATTTTGTTTCGGAAAGAATGGCAGAGGCGCTGCTTGACAGAATATCCGGCGGTTATCTTGCGAAAAACTGTTTGGTAACGTTTGTGCCGAGAAGTAAAAAAGCAAAAAGAAAAGCCGGACATGATCAGGCTGAAATTCTGGCAAGGAACATTTCGCGGATCACGGGTGCGGAGTTTGCAGATCTGTTGACTAATCTCAGTCATAAAATGCAGAAAAAGCTCGGAAAAGAAAAGCGTCTCGAAAATGCGATAAAAAGCTACTGCCTCAAAGATGATACGTTAAGACTTGATGGGAAACACCTGATTATAGTCGACGATATAGTAACTACCGGGGCAAGTATAGGAGTTTGCTCCCGGCTTTTGATCAGTGCCGGAGCAAAGGATGTAACTGCATTGGTTTATGCAAGGACACAGAATGCAAGGGTAAAAACCGATATAATCTGAAATAATATGAAAAGGAACCGGAAAAATGCTTAAAACAGGAATCAAAGGAAAAACAGAGGTGACGGTAACCGAAGAAATGACGGCAAAAAGTGTCGGGAGCGGAGGTCTCGAAGTTTTCGCCACACCCGCAATGGCTGCACTGATGGAAAAGACAGCATATGAAAGCGTTGAAAATGAGTTGGGTGAGGGCGATGGTACGGTAGGTGTGACTCTTGAACTTGAACATAAGGCTCCGACGCCGGTCGGAATGAAAGTGATCTGTGAAAGCGAGCTTGTAGGAGCAGAAGGCAGGAAGTTGTTTTTTGAAATCACGGTAAGAGATGAAAAAGAAGTTGTCGGAACGGCTAAACACACACGTTTTGTAATAAATAACGAAAAATTTGCGGCAAAAGCGGCAGGAAAAGCTGATAATAAATAATAAATAAAGGTTGTAAAATGTCAAAATTGCAATGGAAAGGGTCTACTCTGCTTAATCCTACGCCGGCGGTCCTTGTGACCTGCGGCAACTTTGAAAACGCTAATGTACTTACGGTAGGCTGGACAGGAATAGTTTGCACAAGGCCGCCTCGGCTTTATATTTCTTTAAGAAAAAGCAGATACTCATACGCTATCATCTCGGAGAGCGGAGAGTTTGCGGTGAATTTGACAACGGCTGATATGCTGGAAGCTGTGGACAAGTGCGGAGTCTACACCGGGAAAAACAAAGACAAGTTCGTAATGTGCGGTCTGGTAAAAGAACCGGCGAATGTAATCAGCGCACCCGTGATCAGCCAAAGCCCGCTCAGCCTTGAATGCAAGGTTTTTGAAACGGTAAGTTTAGGAAGTCATGATATGTTTCTTGCCGATATTGTTTCAGTCGATGTTGAACCGGAATTTATTGACGAGAACGGGGCGCTCCGGCTTGAAAACAGTAAAATACTTGCATATTGTCACGGTAAATACTATCAGCTTATAAAACCGCTAAGGGAACTCGGCTTTGCAGTAAAGAAAAAAGGTAAAGGCAGATGAGTTTGAAAAAATACGCATTTCTCTCGGAGAAAGCACCGGATGAAATGAAAAACATTATTGAATATCTCGGTTACGGGTGCGTTCTTTTACCTGGTTTTAAAAATTTGCCCGCCCCGGCAGCGAGTCATGCCGATATGCTGTTTTTCAGACTCGGAAACCGGAAACTGCTCTGTGACAAAAGATATTACAGCGAAAATGAGCATTTGTTTTCAAAAACGGAAGATATCGGATTTGTATATTCTCAGATCAGTCTTTACGGAAAATACCCGGATGATATCTGGCTTGACAGTCTTGTGTACCAAGGAAAACTCTATGGAAAAAAACACCGGATAGCACCCGAAATTCTTGAAGTATATCAGAAAGTGAATTTTGTAAAGCAAGGCTACGCCGGCTGCTCGGTCCTTTGCACCGATAAACTGGCTGTCACGGCAGATGCGGGAATATACGGAGCGATAAAGTCAAACGGTGATAAAGTTATGAAAATACCGGAAGAGAATATACTTCTTGACGGTTATGACAGGGGATTTATCGGCGGTGCTTCCGGTTTCGACGCTGCCGGCGGCACCGTAGTATTTTCAGGAGATCCAGCCGGATTATCGTCCGGAAAAGAGATTGTGGGTGCGCTTGAAAGCTCCGGATACCGGGTTTTATATCCCAAAGGCGAACAAATGAAAGATATAGGCGGCGTACGGTTTATCGACTGACCGATTAAATCCGACTGCTGAGAAACGGCTAAAAGCGAATGCAAAAAGCGGTAAAATTTACCCCGGAAATAAAAAAACGGCTAAAAGCGAATGCAAAAAAAGCAGTAAAATTCACCCCGGCAATAAAAAGCGACGAAAGGCGATTGAAAAAACAGTGTAACTCGATCTTCAAAACGAAAAAACAGCTAAAAGCGGATGCAAAAGAGGTAAAATTTGCCACCGAAAATAAAAAACGACGAAAAGCCGATTGTTAGAAGCAGAGAATTTCTGCTGTCGGAGCAAAAAACTGCGAAAGGCGAATGTAAAAAGCAGAGAAACCGGGCAGCCGAAATGAAAAACAGGAAAATGATCGATGAAAAACCGGGAATTTCTTTCTGAGTGTCGGGAGCACCGCCGAAATCAGCACCGATAAAGGGAAATAAAGCGCGGGACATAATACGGGTATCATTTTTCCGGCGGTTCGGTGCATAACAAAAAATTATACGGAAAAAGCCGGCGTGTTTTTCACGCCGGCTTTTCGGCTCAGTTTTTACAGCAGACCGTCGAATCGTCGTTTACTGCAAAAAGTCATTACTTTACAGACCTTCGCAGCTGACCGCACGAGGCGTTAATGTCAGGTCCGAGGGTGCGGCGGACTGTCGCATTCACACCGTTATTTACAAGTATCCGGCAAAATGCCTCGGCAGAAGTGCGCGAAGAACCTTTGAATTCGCGTTCTGACACCGGATTCAGAGGTATCAGGTTGACATGGACGGTTTTTTTCATATATTTTTTCAAAACTGCGGCAAGTCTTTCGGCGTCCGCACGGGAATCGTTTTTCCCGAAAATCAGAGTATATTCAAAAGAAATCCTCCTGCCGGTCTCAGTCTGGTAACTGTTGCACGCGGTAAGCAGTTCCGGGATCGGATATTTGTTGTTTACCGGCATGATAGCGGATCTTGTCTGATCGTCCGATGCGTGCAGAGAAACTGACAGGGTGATAGGAAGCTTTTCCGAGGCAAGACGCAGTATATTCGGAACTATGCCGCAGGTAGAAAGAGAAATGTTGCGGTAACCGATATTCAGTCCGTCCGGCAGATTTACGAGTTTCAGAAATGATATAACATTATCGTAGTTGTCGAGAGGTTCGCCGATACCCATCATAACGACGTGTGATATCCGGTTATTGCAGTCAGCTGAAACGGTTATGATCTGACCGAGAATTTCCGACGGTGTGAGATCACGGACTTTTCCTCCGATCGTCGAGGCACAGAAACGACACCCCATACGGCAGCCGCACTGTGAGGAAACGCAAATGGTGAAGCCGTATTTGTACTTCATCAGAACGCTCTCAATGTAGTTGCCGTCGCTGAGCCGGAGCAGATATTTTACTGTACCGTCAACAGCTGAAACCAGTTTTTTGTCGATTACGGGTAAGCTCAAAGAGGTATTTTCTTCGAGAAATGTCCTCAGCCCGGCGGGAAGATTAGTCATATCACGGAAGGTCTTGCCCTTATACATCCAGTCGAATATCTGCTTTGCCCTGTAAGCCGGAAATCCGAATGAAATGATTTTTTCACGGAGCTCGGGCAGTGTAAGAGAGAGAATGTCTGTTTTTTCAGTGTCTGTCATAATCAGTCCGCCTGTCCGGATCTGCGGCGGAGCAGGACGACGCAGTGACAGGCTATCCCTTCCATTCTGCCGGTAAATCCAAGTTTTTCTTCTGTTGTGGCTTTGATGTTTATGTCATCGGGTGAAGCTGAAAATGCCTCGGCTGTTTTCCGTATCATTGACGGAATGTATGGGGCAAGCTTAGGCTTCTGCGCAATGACGGTTATATCCATGTTTGAAATTTCATATCCGGCGTCAAACATAATATTCCGGCATGAGTTGGCAAAGAATATACTTGAAATGCCCTTATAAGAGTCATCGGTATCGGGAAAATGCCTTCCGATGTCTCCTTTTCCGAGCGCACCGAGGACAGCGTCGCAAGCTGCGTGAATCAATACATCTGCGTCACTGTGTCCTTCAAGTCCGAGAGTAAAATCAATTTCGACGCCACCCAGAAACAGTTTTCTGCCTGAAATCAGTCTGTGTACGTCGTATCCGTGACCTATCCTCAGTTCTTTCAT
>CALWJW010000031.1 GCA_944381095.1 uncultured Clostridia bacterium
GTCATAATCCCGATATAAAAAAGCTTGTAAAAGGTTTCATGGTAGAGAGCTATATAGAGGACGGATGTCAGAAGATCGGCGAAAATATTTACGGAAAATCCATCACCGACCCATGTCTCGGTTGGGAAAAGACTGAAAAACTTATTTTCGATATTGCTTCTCTTATCTGACTACTTTCACAGATGTAATACCGACGCCGTCGTAATGCTCAGCCTTTTTTTGGCAGCGTAAAGTCGTTACGGCGACGCCCTCGGCAATAATCAGTTTATAATATTTCAGCTGTAATCTTGCGCCGGGTCAGATTACAGCATATCGGAGGATCATTATGACCATAACATACCGCGTCGGAAACGGTCTTTACGTAAACGTCACTAACAGATGTACAAATTCCTGCGATTTCTGCGTCCGCAGTGTTGCCGACGGCGCTTACGGAGAGCTTTGGCTTGAAAAGGAACCTTCAAAGGAAGAAATACTTGACGCCGTTTTACAGGCTCTTTCCGGAAATTCTTACGACGAAGTCGTTTTCTGTGGGTACGGAGAGCCGACTGTCAGGCTTGACGATGTAATTTTCGTCGCCAAAGGCATAAAGAAAGATTTTCCGTCACAGAAAATCAGAATAAACACTAACGGGCAAGCAAACCTTATCCACGGCAAGGACGTAACACCGCTCCTTGCAGGAGTTATAGACTGCGTTTCGGTAAGTCTGAACGCTCCCGATCCGGTTGAATATCAGAATATATGCCACTCTGAATTCGGGGAGGCTGCGTTTTGGGGGTTGCTTGATTTCGCTTCTGACGCAAAAAAATATGTACCGAGCGTAATTTTGAGTGTTGTCAGGGAAACAATACCGGATTCCGATATTGAAAAATGCCGGAGTCTTGCTGATAAGTACGGCGTAAAGCTCAAGGTCAGGGATTTTATAAAATAAAACCGGTAATTTATTGCTGATTTTAAACAACGCAAAAATTTTGACCGTCAGGGCGGCTTAGCCCAAAACTAAAAATCACGGTTTTGTAATTCACACAAAAAAGATCTCTGATCTGTTTAGGTGCAAATCGTTTTTTCAAGGCGAAGCTTTGATCGTCAGGGCGTGTTGAATGTAAAAAGCAAAAACGACGGTTTGCAAATACTTAAGGCAACACCGCACAATTCTGACTGCGCAAATCTGCCGTCAGATTTTTCGTCAAACAAACCAAATTGACGCAGGCAATAGTGGATCTATTGACAAGGAGATTTGTGCAGTTTGGCGAAAAAGATGCAAAAAGTTGTGCGGTCAAGGCGCGAGCCGTGAATTGCGCGGTGGTGCCTTAAATTA
This sequence comes from uncultured Clostridia bacterium, assembly GCA_944381095.1. Lineage (GTDB taxonomy): Bacteria > Bacillota > Clostridia > Oscillospirales > CAG-272 > SIG673. The sequence continues at coordinate 1,316 of CALWJW010000031.1, forward strand.
AAAAACTCAGTTTTAACAAAATTAACAGCATTTACAGATCAATTAAAAGAACGATTTAATAACTTATAACAAAAGCCCCGGCTTTTTCCGCTTTGTTTGAAAAACTTGCGGTCAACAGCCGGGGTCATTTTTATTTCAGCGCAATATTTTGAGCTTTTACTGATAAGCTATCGCTTTTCCGGGTTAATTTATTTTTTATGTCTTCCGGGATTTTCCAATCAAAAAGTTTAGGTCATTGCCATTGTTTTCAGAGTGCATAGGGTAAATAATTATCACATTATACAAAATCAAATTAAAGCTTATACAATGTTAAATTAAATCCGCATTTATCTCACGGACCTTAATAACTCCTGATATTTTGTGTAATTATCTTAATTAGTGTTCGTTACGCCGTTACTTTCTGCATTAACTTACATAATTATTAAGGTATGCAGCATCCGCTCCCGAGCTTTCGCTTTCCGCCATTGCCGAATTTTCTTATGACGCAGTTGACGGTACGCCTTTATGCTTATGGATTATTTCTTACTTTCGAGATACTCCCTTAAAGCCGGCCATGCCACAGCTGCGTAATATCTGTGTCCTTCCGGTCCGAACACCAGCTTACATTTGTCCCCTGCACCGCACGCTTCATAGAGCCGTTTTATCTGTGAAAACGCCTCTTCTGTTCCGCCCTTCGGGAATATATCATCCTTTTCGCCGGCCACTACAACAAGCGGTCTCGGCGCTATCAGTCCCCCGAGATCTCCCATCTCAAAATAAAGTTTTATCCTCGGTATATAATTACAGACACAGTGCGGGACGTTCAGTATCGAGTCCTGATAAGTGCAGACCGCACAGCTCGGCATAGCATAATCAATCCTTGTATCAATACAAGATGCGTAATATGTTGCCGTTCCTCCGCCGGAATTGCCGGTAAGACAAATCTTTCTGCCTTCGGCTTCCGGAAATACTCCGGCTTTTATCAGATCTATCAGGTTTGAAACATCCCAGACACGCTCTCCTATTGTCGTCCTTCCGAGCATGAGCGCCGCAAGTGACGACTGACTGCAATTTGTATCCCCTGTCTCTTTTCCTCCGCACTGTCCGAAACAGCGTTGCTCTATTGCAATAGCTATGTATCCTTCCCGCACCGCCTGCATGGCGTAATCACGGTCATTAAGCGTTTTTCCCATGTCCTGCGGGTAAGTTCTCTCTCCGAGCGACCAGTGCATACCCGTTGAATGTCCCTGTATACAGATCACCACCGGACTGTTTTCTGCTATTTTTACCGGCACACAGCAACAACCGGGAACCTCATATCCCGGTTCCGAAAAATAGGAAAAATAAGTTCTCTTATGATCACCGCAGTCTTTTACTGACGTTACTTTGAAATTTTTCTCGCATTTCAGGTACGGAAAACCCAAAAGCTCTTTCAGTTTTTCTCTTGACGCTTTTACCCACTCTTCAAATTTTTCGCCGTCTCTGTATCTCATTGACGGCTGCGTATTTGCCGCTATTCGCTGATTGTTTTCAAAAGGAATACCCATGAATCTGACCTCCGTTTTTCGGTTTTCACGACTGACCGGCTGTAATCTCGTCTGACGCTGATTCAGCCACGCCGTCGCTGACCGGTTTTTATTTATGAAATATTTTTCTGTTTCCGTTATGCACTTCCGTACCGGGTATTTATACTTATGAACATTTCCTGCCGTTAAAATTTCAGCTTTTCTGTAATTGTTTGTCCGATTCAGAATTATCCCGATGCGGTATTTCTCTACTATTCAGTAATTTCTCTGATCCGGATTTTCCGCTCGTCACAACTACTTATATAAGGATCGTATGTCCTCAACGTATTTTGAAGCGCTGTTGATTTGAAACAGTACGGAAAGCGAAATCCAAACATCCGAGGTATTTCATTTTCAAGATTTTTTACTGAAAATACAACCGAAATAATTATTGTAATTACTGCAACCGTCAGTTGCACGTGACCTCTTGTTTAATTTTGTTTTACTGTAATTATTTCATTTTCTGCGTTTTTCATTTTTTTCAGACTTTTACTCATGATCACGGTAAGCAACAGCGATGCAACCGCAAGGGATATTGTCCACGAAACAGTATAGCAGAAAAACAGATTGTCAAGGGTTTTGTATTTTGGGAAGATAAATGTCATCCAGAAAAATCTCAGAACCAGAACGGAAACTATTGAATTCATCATCGGTATTATGGAATATCCGAAAGCCGATATGGTATTTGAAAGTACGCCGTTAAGTCCGGCTATAAAGTAAACCGCCAGCACGTACTTCATTCTCAGCACACCGATCTCCACCGCCGCCGGGTCGCGCGGAAGGAATATTTTCAGAACCGGATGTCCGAATATGTAAAGCCCTTCTCCGAGCACAAACCCCACTGTAAAACCCAGCAACAGCGAAACAAAAAATGACTTTTTAATTCTCTCACGGTTTCTGGCTCCGATATTCTGACCGACAAAGGTAAGGCAAGTTACATTTACCGCATTTACAAAGCTTGATACCCAGCTTTCAACATTCGTACCCGCCGTATTTCCTGCCATAGCGGAAGGTCCGAACGAATTTATCGCCGATTGTATCTGAAGATTTGAGATACTGTAAAGCGAAGAGTTCAGCGCCGAAGGTATTCCTATAAACAGGATTTTTCTGAGTATCGTACCGTCGATCATGAGATGTCTGAAATTCATTTTGCAATCGTTGTCGACAGTGAGAAGTCTCGCTACCACCAGAACTGCACCCAGAATCTGCGATACAAGCGTCGCTATCGCCACCGCCGCCACCTTCTGTTCCATTACAAAGCACAGCGCAAAATTGAGCACAACGTTCAGCAGTCCGCAGGCTACAAGGTAGATAAGCGGACGTTGCGTATCCCCGCTTGTCCTGATTATAGCCGACCCGTAATTGTATACAAGTATCGCAGGTATTCCGGAAAAGTAAATTTTAAGATATACCGACGCACCTTGGTAGCATTCTGCCGGACATTTGGTTATATCCAGAAAGCTGTCGGCAAAATATACCCCAACCGCCGTCAGGATGACACCCACAGCCGCCGCCAACAACAGCGAAGTGTCGACCGTCTTTCTTATCTTATCACGGTTTTTTTCGCCGAAGGCGTGCGCCAGCACTACCTGTGTTCCTCCCGAAAGTCCTATTGCCGACTGCACAACAAGACTGACTATCGCTGCCGTTGCACCCACCGAAGCCACCGATGTGCTGTTCGGACTGTTGTCAAAATTGCCGAGAACGATCATATCAGCCGAATTGAACAGCATCTGTACAAGTCCGCCTATTGCCACCGGGACCGCATACTTTATAAACTGCGGTAAAATCGAACCTTTTGTTGCGTCTATATCACGGTTTTTCAACATTTTCGTACCTTCCGCGCTATACTATTCATAATTTCAAGTCCTACTCTGTAATTGTCCTGTAAGTGCGATTATACCATATTCTTTCAGTTCAGGCATAGCCACTTACCATAGTTTACATTTTGTTTACATTTCCAGTATTGTCGAAAAAAACTCAAAGCGTTGACAATTTGTCATTTTGGTGATATAATTATTTTCGATAAAATTTCCCGGAGTGCTGATTATGAATATTTTAGTCGCTTTCGCCCTTACTCTTGTTGCAGGTCTGTGTACCGGTATCGGCGGATTTATCATTATGTTCATGAAACGTGACAACAAACGTTTTCTGTCAGTAAGTCTCGGATTTTCCGCCGGAGTAATGGTTTATGTATCAATGGTCGAGATCCTTGCCGAGGCAAAAACCTCTCTTACCGCTTCCCTCAGTGAAATTGCCGGTAACTGGGTTACAGTTGCCGCATTCTTCGGTGGTATGCTTCTGATCGCGGTTATCGATAAGCTTATCCCGTCCGCCGAAAACCCTCATGAGGTCAAACACGTCGAAGATGAAAACTCCTGCTCCTGCAAGTCCCGGTTCAATCTCAAAAAGCTCGGAGTAATGACGGCACTCGCAATTGCCATACACAATTTTCCCGAAGGATTGGCAAGCTTTGTTTCGGCACTTCAAGATCCGGGTCTGGCGATACCGGTCATTTTCGCAATTGCAATACATAACATTCCCGAGGGTATTTCGGTTTCGGTCCCTATATATCAGGCTACCGGGTCCAGACTGAAAGCCTTGCGCTACTCGTTCCTTTCCGGTCTGGCGGAGCCGCTCGGAGCGCTTGCGGGTTGGCTTATACTTATGCCGTTTATGAATGATACGGTATTCGGCGTAATTTTCGCCGCAATTGCCGGAATCATGGTTTTCATATCTTTTGACGAACTCCTTCCTGCCGCTCACGAATACGGTGAGCATCACCTTTCGATTTTCGGTCTTATTTCAGGCATGGCGGTAATGGCTGTGAGCCTGCTTCTCTTCCTTTAAGTATCTCTGAAACCGTACTGAACTTAAAAAACAGCCGGTCAGGTAATCTCCTGACCGGCTGTTTTGATTTATGTCATTGCCGTTTTTGATTTTTTAAGTACTATCTAAGATTATAATTTGATCACGGGCTTCGATTTTATGTCAGGTTTTAATATCATCTAAGATTTTTATCTGTCTCAGATTTCAATTTGATCTCAGAAGTTTGTTTTTAAGCGCTTTTCTGAAACACTTCGGATATATTTTATATATTGTATACGGCACTCTGTGTTTCAGGCAAAGATTTTCTGTCGCTTACTTATCAAGTTTAAGATCGTTTTCTTTTATCCATCTGATCTTTCTGAGTATTTCGCAGAACAGTACTGAAAGGACTGCCGGAAGGACAAAGCACACAAGTATAAGTCCTATATAATCAAAAGCCCCGACAGCTTCCGGATATTCACCGCCGTACCATCCCAGAATTATTCCGATTGGTCCGAGAAGTCCGCAGGTACCCATTCCCGAATTTATTGCCGCACCGTACATTTTCATTCCGAAAACACACGTGGCAATCGGTCCCGTTATGGCGGAAGCCAACGTAGGAGGTATCCATATCCTCGGATTCTTTACTATGTTGGGCATCTGTATCATGCTTGTCCCGATTCCCTGTGAAAACAGTCCCGAAACTCCGTTTTCCTTAAAGCTCATTACCGCAAATCCAACCATCTGAGCACAGCAACCCGCGACCGCTGCTCCGCCCGCAAGCGCAAGTCCGTTGTAGTCCATTTCCTGAAGTGACCCATTTACGTATACAGGCATTCCGGAGAGCAGAAGTGCCGCGCATATAGCTGCCGAGCTTATCGGAAGTGTGAGTGCAACACCGATGATAACTGATACAACTATACCCATAACGAAAGGCTGAAGAGTCGTTGCCCATCCTATAAACGAACTGAGATAACCTACGACCACACCTATGTACGGAGCCACAAATACCGAGAGAATTCCTCCGACAAACACAGTAACAAACGGTGTGACTATTATATCAACTTTTGTTTCTTTTGACACACATTTACCGAGTTCACACGCTATTACGGTGATCAGCAGTACCGCAAGAGGTCCTCCTGCCCCTCCCTCCGTGTTTGCCGCGTAACCCACTGCCGCAGCCGAATACATAACGAATGCAGGAGCTTTCAATGCGTGTGCTATCGCCACAGCCATTGCCGGACCTGCCGCCGCCTGCGCAAATTTTCCTATCTCAGTGAAAACACCGAGATACGGTATCATACCTATCGCCGTGAATATCGTTCCGATAAGCAAAGACCCGAAAAGTCCGAGCGCCATAGCTCCCAGCGCGTCAATTCCGTATCTCTTTGCCGAAATCTCAATATCCTTTCTCTTTAAAAATTTTCTGAACCCACTCAGTTCTTCCGTTTTTTCATTTTCTTCCATTTTACCCTCCGAGTATGCTTTTCACCACAGCATTTTGAGTTTTTCACGAGTCTGAATATATAAGTATATAAGGATGAAAAACAAATATGCAATAATTATATCATAATAACTTCATCTTTAAAATAGCACTTTTAAACAAAGTTTCATACGGTTAACAATATGTCTGTTGACATTATGTGATATTTAAGTTATAATTTTTTCTGAAATACAATTTTCAGGAGTGCGGAAATTTGGAAAAAACTATAATTCTGAGGATAAATCAACTGTATTCTTTGTCAAAGACTCGCGATCTTACCGATGATGAAAAATCAGAACAGTCTGCGTTGCGTAACGAATATCTGGCGGAAATCAGAGCGGATTTCCGGTCAACTCTCGAAAACACTGCAATTCTGTACCCTGACGGCACAAAAGAGAAACTTAAACGCAGATAATTCTACCTTTTACTGTAATTTCTGGTTTTCAGAACTTTTTTCTGAAAACCTCTTGACAAATGATTAAAAATGAGATATAATATCAATAACAAAACTCAAGGATCATGAAAAATGCGGCAATCAACTAATTTTTCGGAAAAATCAGAAAACATCAAGGTCAGATCAACACGGAACACCTGGCAGAAGAAAGCGGTCTACGGCGTTTTTTCCTCTATGAAAAACCACCCTACCGCAGAAATGGTCTGTGATAAGGTAGCTATCGAGTTTCCGTCTATCGGAAGAGCTACAGTATACAGGATTCTTAATTCTTTTGTCGATACCGGTAAAGCCATTAAAGTGCCGGTCTGCGACGGTGCCGACAGGTTTGATATTACCACTTTCCCACACAGTCACGCGAAATGCAGAGTGTGCGGCAATGTTTTTGATATTAACGTAAAGACTGTTATGCCCGAAACAGACGATCCGTGCGGTTTTAAAGTTGAAAGCGTGGCTGTGCTTTATCTCGGAGTCTGCCACAATTGCCAGATTGAAAGTTCAGAAAAATAAATTTTTAAAACGGAGGATATTAAAATGAAATTTGTATGTCAGGTTTGCGGATATGTTCACGAAGGAGACGCGGCTCCCGAAAGATGCCCCCAGTGCAATGCTCCCGCAAGTAAGTTCACAAAGCAGGAAGGCAATATGAGCTGGGCTGCCGAACACACTGTCGGAGTTGCTAAGGATGTTTCCGAAGATATAAAGGCGGATCTTCGCGCCAACTTCAACGGCGAATGCACAGAAGTCGGTATGTATCTTGCTATGGCAAGAGTTGCGTTCCGTGAGGGATATCCCGAGATCGGTATGTACTGGGAAAAGGCAGCCTATGAGGAAGCCGAGCACGCCGCTAAATTTGCAGAGCTTCTCGGTGAAGTTGTAACAGATTCCACAAAGAAAAATCTTGAAATGAGAGTCGAAGCGGAAAACGGCGCCACCGCCGGCAAGACCGACCTTGCAAAGAGAGCCAAAGCGGCAAATCTCGACGCGATTCACGATACAGTTCATGAAATGGCAAGAGATGAAGCACGCCACGGTAAAGCGTTCGCAGGACTTCTCGAAAGATATTTCGGCAAATAATCAGCCGCTGTTTTCTGACTAAGCGCCTGAAATAAACGGCACTTCCCGATTTTTCATCAGCCGTCAATATTTACAGCTGTAAAAATCAGGATAGCGTCAGTCTTCAACGTTTAAGTGCAAATCAGTAAACTGCTTAAAACCCGGCACCGCATGAGTTGTGCGGCTCTGTCCCCAATTGGGCGCCTGTGAAAAAATAATTTTAATGAGGTAAACTGTGATGAAAAAGTATGTATGTCCCTGCGGTTATATTTACGATCCGGAAGTCGGTGATCCCGACAGCGGAATCGCTCCCGGAACTGCTTTTGAGGATATCCCGGACGATTGGGTATGCCCCGTTTGCGGTCTTGACAAATCGGCTTTTGAAGAAGAAAACTGAGCTGATCGGCGATTAAAACGGAGGTGTTTTATGTCGCGCAGAGAAAATTTGTTTTCAATGTACCGCAGAACCGGTTATCAGAATGCTGAATTTTCCTTTTCACTCTGTCCGGCTCTTGTGGAAAAATACAGACAAGCGGAAAATACCGCCGGTTGCGACTACCCTTCACATTACGATTTCACCCTGCGGGATATCCCGCAGGGGAAAATTTTTTACCCGTCAAAAAGCGATGTGATCGCTTATTACGGCGGTAAGCTTAAAGACGGTACAGTCACCGACATCTGGGGAGTCGCACACGAAAAAGGCAGTGAAGCCGCCATGCACATGACGCGTATGCTTCACCCGCTGGAAAATGTCTCCGACGCTTCGGAAGTGGAAAACTATCCTTTCCCGGACTTTTCGCACCTTGCCGAAGACGGAGCTATTTTGCAGGCAGTCAGATCGATCCGTGAAAGCGATCACGTTTCAATTGCATCGGGATTTCAGTGCACAATATGGGAAACTGCATGGTATCTCCGAGGTATGGAAGCACTTATGATCGACATGATGGAAAATAATGATCTTGCTCATGTACTTTTTGACAGGATAACCGAAATCTCTGTATGCCGTGCGGAAAAATACGCCGGATGCGGCGTTGATATTCTTTTTCTCGGTGATGACATAGGTATGCAGCGCAGTATAATGATGAGCGTCGGGCTCTGGAAAGAATGGATCTTCCCAAGACTGAAAAAAGTCACTCATACGGCAAAAAATATCAAACCGGATATACTCATACAGTATCATTCATGCGGCTATATTGAACCTTTTATACCGTACCTTATTGAAGCAGGCGTCGATATTCTGAATCCGGTTCAGCCTGAATGTATGGATTTTTCTGAAATACATCGCAAATACGGAGATAAAATTTCTTTCAACGGAACTTTGGGTACACAGACGCTTATGCCTTTCGGCTCTCCGGAAGAAGTTTACTCAAAAACGCAGGAAAATTTAAGGATAGCCGGACGCGCAGGCGGACTTCTATGTTGCCCGACTCATCTTCTTGAACCCGAAGTACCTTATGAAAATGTACTGGCTTACATGCAAGCCTGCAAAGAATTCAGACCTTGAACGGTTAACTATGGACGCACTTTTCGGCGTGTCATATAAGTGAATTTTAAACCTGCAATTTCGGAAGTTTGTGCATTTGATTTTGTAGGGCTACGGTAAACATTATACCTTTTTTCAGTGTTTCCCGCTGTTGCAGTAATCATTATACATTTACAGCTGTTTTCCGCTGTTGTGGGAAACAGCTGCTTTTTTCTGTTTTGCCGGTTCATTAACCGCCCGGCTGAAAAAAAGCCGATTCAGTTTGAATGACCGGTGAATCCGGATATGCAAGATAAATTAAAATTCAGTTAATTTCAAGCTTTCGGTTGCTTTTATTTCTTTTTTGTGTTATAATACCGTAGTACTGCTCGGACTTTATCGGTTTTTACAGACCGACTCTGTTCAGTACACGAAGAGGACACAATATGAATATTTCAACGTACTTTACAAAAGACAAACACTTTTACTATACCGTTGCCAAGCTGATGACAGCTATTATTTTTCAGAATATTATTGCATACAGCGTGAATATGGCTGACAACATCATGCTTGGTATTTACAATCAGGACGCTTTGTCCGGCGCCGCAACAGTAAACCAGATACAGTTCATGGTCCAGCAGATCACCATGGCTGTCGGAGACAGCGTCGTAGTTATCGGCGGTCAGTACTGGGGAAAAAAATCACCTGAAAAAATCCGCCAGCTGACTGTTTTCGCTCTTGCTATCGGTATGGTTTTCGGAGCGGCGGTATTTTTATGGACTTTTTTCTCTCCGGTCTCAGTACTTGCCATTTTTACCGACAACTCCTCTTACATTGCTCAGGGCGTTATTTACTTAAAGCTGATATGCTATACATATCCGATTTACATTATAAGCACTATCCTGCTCGCTTCTCTGCGTTCGGTAGAAACCGTGCATCTGGCTCTCAAAGTTTCCTTCCTTTCGCTTTTTGTAAATATCGGAATTAACTACGTCCTTATTTTCGGAAAATTCGGCTTTCCGGAAATGGGAATTTTCGGTGCTGCCGTCGGAACTCTTACTTCACGTATCCTTGAACTTGTTATTATCCTGCTTTACCTTATTTTCGGAGACAAAAAGCTGAAACTTTTCAGTCTTTCTTCTTTCGGTTTTTCAAAGGAGCTGCTTTGCGATTATCTGCGAGTCCTTTGGCCTTCGGCGCTTTCAAATTTCCTGTGGAGCGTCGCCAATCCGATCCAGACGTCTGTCCTCGGACATCTCCAAGATGACGCGATCGCCGCTAACTCTGTTTCGACAACTATGTTCCAATATCTGAAAATAGTCGCCATCGGAGAGGCAAGTGCGTCTGCCGTCATAATCGGCAAAACTATCGGTGAAAATGACGCTGATGATTCAAAAGTCAAAGATTACAGCCGCACCCTTCAAATGATGTATATAATCATCGGCGTCGTCCTCGGGCTCGGACTTTTCCTCCTCCGGATACCTTTTCTCAGCCTTTATAACCTTACTCCCAACGCTCTCTCAATAGCAAACGGAATGCTGATCATTCTCTCTGTCGTAATGGTCGGTATGTCATACCAGATGCCTACAAGCGTGGGCATCATCAAAGGCGGCGGCGACGTTAAATACACTATGTATCTTAACCTAATTTCAACCTGGCTGATCGTTATGCCTCTTACCTTCATCTCTGCTTTCGTGCTGCATATGCCTGCGGTTTTTGTTGTTGCCGTCCTGAATTCGGATCAGATATTCAAATGTCTTCCCGTTGCTATTCACTGCAACAGGTACAGGTGGATAAGACACATTGCAAAATAATAAATCTTTACTGTTTTTTATGCTTTTATTACTTTGTCCGTTTTTTCCCGGTGAAAGATTTATATACATCAGACGTTTTATTTTTGGTATTAAATTCAAAAAGCCGGCTGCGTTACAGCCGGCTTTATTACTTCGCCATATGATTATCTGACTGTTTAGATTAAACTTTGGTTGCCTTAATTCTCATCGAGTGTAAAGGTAAAAGGTTTGTCACCTAATTCATCGATAGTAAGCGTAACAGCCTTGTCAGCGACAGTCGCTTCATAAGTTTTGGAATCACTTACAAGAGTAAGCTTATCACCGTCAACTGTATATGTACCGCTTATATCAATCTCTATACCTGTTACGTACTGATCCCACTCTTCAGGAGATCTACCGTCCGAAGTGTAGAGCGTAGTATATAAACTAAATGTTCCGTCTTCATTTAATACAATAGAACCGCCAAAGGTCGATGTACCGAACGAATTATATATTTCCTGCGGAATTTCATCCGGAACCTTTTCACTGAAAAGATCAGTCAGCTTGACTGAGGAAAGTCTGTAAACACCATCAACCCTTCTTGCGCATGCAACCGCGGAAAACGCAAACGAAACGACCAAAAGCATACAAAGTACAACCGTTAAAACCTTTTTCATTTTCAAGCCTCCATTTGAATTTATGATTTAATTACGTAGCTCATTTTATCACAAATTCTTTGAAAAGTCAATAGAATGGGAAAATTTTTCTGAATAAAATTTCACTTTAAAATACTAAAATTTCGGTTGAAACAATTAGCTTACAGAGCCGCTTTTCATGCTTTTCCGACGGTCATTTCATTGAATATTTTTAACTGTAGTCTGTCGGATTTATTCATTACGGCATATTCTGACGATTCCGTTTTAACCGTCGTACCTGTCAGATTTTTTATTTCCGCAGCATAACCATTATCACTCAGAAATCTGAAATTCTTTATCTGAAAATTGTTACAAAGCGACTCAACAATTACGGCAGGACCGGAAGATTCACTGTAACAAGTCATATTCTCTATTAAAACATTTTCTATATTTCCTACTCCTGCCGGCTCGTTACTGTCGTCAAAAAGCGGTGTCCTGCAATACCTGGCTGCATCTGCGTTTACCGCATAATACCTGTATCCACCGTAAATATTCCGCAGTGTCACGTTCCTTATCGAATGATCTACGCTGAGCAGACGTACAAGCGTATGACAGTTTTCCGCATACACATTTTCAATCAGAAGATTTTCTATGTCCCCACGCTCCATTCCTACATTTTCAACACGCTTCATTTCATCGTCGGCATTGAGCGCTATAAGATCATCGTTGGTCTGACCTTTGCTCAATGCTCGTATATTCCTTATCACACCGTTGCGACAGTTCCCGTTGAAGTGCAGTCCGTCCTGGTTAAACGCCGGCTTATCGCTCACAAAAGAAATATTCTCGATTCGGAAATCGGAAATCCTCGCCATTCTGATATTATACGTGACGGAATTGGAGACAACCATATCGTAAAGTTCAAGTCCTCTGACATCAAAAAAGTTAAGCACCGCTCCGGAATAACCGTCAAGTCTGAATATATCTCCCTTTGTGTTGAATTTTCCCTGATTATTGCCGTCCCATATCCCTCCCCGTATTCTTACGTTTTCCGTTTTTGTTTTTGTATCGGTTGTAAGCAAAAACGACGTTGAGTCCTTCGGAGTATCGCCGCACATATAAAGCACAGCATTACTGTCAGCCTCAATATCAGTAGCAGAGTGAACGATAAGCGGGGACGTTATTCTGTACCGTCCTGCCGGGATAAACACCTTTCCGTTTACACGGTTATCGAGCATTTTCTGAATAAAGCCGGTAGCGTCTGTTACACCGTCGTTTATTTCATTTAAGTTCATCTCTTAGCCTCCCGTATTTGATACTGTATTGCAAATTATCCGGATGAGCGCAAAATTTTACGCACTAATCCGCTATTCGTTATCTTGGTTTTCTTTGATTATCTTCCATAGTTCAAATTGGTTTTTATTGTTGTTTTACGGATATAGTGGGTGTTTTTTGTTCACTTTGACTATAAACACTTATTCAGTGCTAAACAAAACTCCCGGCGTTGGTCTTTACCTTGACGCTACGCCGGGGGTAATATGATTATTTCGGCACATTCTGCTTTTGGTTTTCCTATAAAGTCACATTCCCGGATATCTCGGTAAGCCACAGCCCAAAGCATCATTTACTGTCATTTTTCCTTTATAGTCACATTCCCGGATATCTCAATAAGCCACAGCCCAAAGCACCATATATCTTGAAGGTCTGCCGCAGCATACGCATCTTCCCGATATAAGCTCCTGCTCCATCGGTATACATCTCGAACCGACTCCGGTTTCTTCCTTTACCTTGTCTTCGCACTCCTCGCTACCGCACCACAGCGCCTTAACAAATCCGTCGCCCTTCTCTTTGAGCACCGTTTTTATCTCCTCCATGCTGTCGCATCTGTATGTCCTTCTGTTACAGTTGTCAAGCGCCTTCTGATATATTCCGTCTCTTACCTGCTTAAGCTTTTCCGCTACCGCGTCTTCAAGTCTGTCAAGAGAAACCACCGTCTTTTCCCTGTTGTGCCTTGTTACGAGTACGCACTCGTTTTTCTCTATATCTCTCGGACCGATTTCAAGCCTTACAGGTACGCCTTTCATTTCGTATTCGGAAAATTTCCAGCCGGCTGAGTTCTCGCTGTCGTCAAGTTTTGTTCTGAATCTCTTTGCAAGTCTTGCTTTCAGCTCGTTTGCCTTTTCAAGCACCCCTTCTTTATGTTGCGCAACCGGAAGTATTACTACCTGAATCGGCGCAATCGCAGGGGGAAGCACCAGCCCTTCGTTGTCGCCGTGTGACATTATTATCGCACCTATCATTCTCGTTGATACCCCCCACGAAGTCTGGTGAGGATATCTCAGTTTGTTGTCCTTGTCGGTATAGGTGATGTTGAATGCTTTCGCAAACCCGTCGCCGAAATAATGCGAAGTGCCCGCTTGAAGCGCCTTTCCGTCGTGCATCAGCGCCTCAATAGCATATGTGGCTACCGCTCCGGCAAATTTATCGCTCTCAGTTTTTCTTCCTTTGATTACCGGTATGGCGAGATCGTTCTCAAAAAAGTCAGCGTAAAGATTGAGCTGCCTTATCGTTTCCTGCTCCGCTTCCTCGGCAGAGGCGTGCATTGTGTGTCCCTCCTGCCACAGAAATTCTCTTGAACGCAGGAAAGGTCTGGTCGTTTTTTCCCACCTGACTACACTGCACCACTGATTATAAAGTTTAGGCAGATCACGGTATGAACGTATTATATTGGCAAAATGTTCGCAGAAAAGGGTTTCCGACGTCGGTCTGACACAAAGTCTTTCTGTAAGTTTTTCGTTTCCTCCATGCGTCACCCATGCAACTTCCGGCGCAAATCCTTCGACGTGATCTTTTTCCTTCTGCAAAAGCGATTCAGGGATAAACATCGGCATATACACGTTTTCGTGTCCGCCTTCCTTGAATCTCTCATCAAGTATCTTCTGTATATTTTCCCATATTGCAAAGCCGTACGGTCTCATTATGATACAGCCCTTTACCGAACTGTAATCTATAAGGTCTGCTTTTTTACAGATATCCGTGTACCATTTTGCAAAGTCATCATCCATTGACGTTATTTCTTTTACAAGCTTCTTTTCGTCTGCCATTTTTTCGTCCTTCGCTTTATATTTTTCAGATATATTTACATAAAATATCAGACTAAATTATACCATTACGGCGCTGTTTTGTCAAGTCTTATTGCTATTATTGATCAGCTTTTACCCGGTTTTTATCATCTGATCTTTTGCGGTACAAAAAATTCAGTTTTTACAATAATAAATTCATTCCGTTTTTCATAGACAAAAAAGACTCCCGTTAGTCGGGAGTCCTTTTATTCTGTTGATTTTCAAACTATCCGTAACACAAGCACGCAGCTTTTTTACAGATTATTCTTCCGGAACTACCGTATAAATCTTATTTCCGGTTGCATCCTCTTTCACAACTACTTTGTAGCCTTCTGCCACGAAGTTCATTTCAGGATTTTCAGTTGCAGAATTTGAAGGATCATAATTTACAAACGTTCCACCATAAACAATTATTTTAGCGTTAGAGTCATCTATAAGATTAAGTATCCAAGTCTTATCTTTCCATGTGTCAAGTGCTTCAAAGTAACCGCCATAGATTTCTACAACCGCATTACCGCCCGCTTGTACAGCAGTCAGTCCGGCAGTAAAGTGACCGTCTTTTATGGTAACCTTTGAGTTGCCTGCTGCTCTTACGAGATATCCGAGTACAGAATCAAACGTCTGATTGAGTTTGCCTTTTCCATCTATCACAAGTTCGGCACTTCCGTAAAGGTCTATAAGTCCGTCGCCTTCAACTGTCAAAACCGAATCTTCACCGAGAAGCAGTTCAGATTTTGAATCCGTCATCAAAACCAGATCATTCCACACAAACGAATCACTGACCTTAAGTGTTCCGCCTTTTTCAAGAGAATCCTTAAAAGCATCCGAGCTTATTGCGTACTCTATTGCAATTGCATTTTTCTTTTCACAAACAATGCAGTCGTATCCGAGTACTCCGCTGGTTGTTGCGGTCGCTTCCTGGAGGATTTCATATTCGCCGTCAGGATCGTAGGTATGAGCCAGTAAAGGAAGATCGTATGTTTTGGGTTCTCCGCATACCGAACAAGTGTATGTCTCGTGTCCCATTTCAGCACATGTCGACTCTACAGTTTCTGTAAGCTCCCAAACGTGTATTCCGGTCGCCGGAAGTATTACGGTCTTAGTTTCGCCACAACCGTCAGCAGTACATGTGTAGACCGTCTTTCCCGCTACTGTGCAGGTAGGCGCAGTACGCACTCCGCTGTCCCATGTGTGCGGTGCCAACGGGAGAGCTTCTGTCTTCGGAGCTTTGCACCACTCGCACTCATAACTTATCGAACCGGCTACCGTACAAGTTGATTCTGTTCTTGAAATTTCTACGTAACTATGTGCCAGAAGCGGTTTAATTACCGTCAACTGCGGAAGCGCCTCGCCGCATACCGCACATACATATGTCGTCTGTCCGGCAACCGTACATGTGGATTCCGTGTCTTCTGCCATTACCGGAGTATGTGATTTTGCATCGCTGTTGTAGGTTATTACGTACTTGAGATCTTCCGTAACTGCCGCAACATCAATCTTATCAATCACATTTCCGTCTTTGTCAGTTATTGTGTAACCCATGCAGTCTATGTTTATAGGTGTGTAGGTAAATCCGAATCCATCATAGCTGTAAAATTCTTTTGTTACTTCGGTTCCGTTGTATTTCAGAGTCAGTTTGATAGAATGCGGCTTCTTGTCGTCAGATGATCTGAAACCGTTCTCACCGAACTCGTGAACCGTTCCGTCGGGCATCTGGACTCTTCCCGCAGACGGCTTACCGTCTTCAAAGTATCTTTCGGTTTTGTCAACATAGTGAATTCCCTCAGCAGGCTTTCCTCCGATATAATAAATATCATCAAATATCTCATAGTTGTCACAAAGTGTTCCGACATAGTTTGCATCGAAGTTGTAGTAAAGTCCGTTATTTGCCTGGAATACTCCGTTTGCTCTGAGGTATCCGTCGGCATCCGCAGAGTAGAACTTACCGTCTACGGTGTCGATATCTTTGCTTACCAGGTAGGCTCCGTCTATCCAGTATCTGCCTTCCTTTACTTCATTATTAAGCAAGGTTCCTACGTAATTTTCAAAGAAGTAATACTTGCCATTATGCGCCTCGGCAACTCCGCTTTCAACCAGATTGCCGTCTTCGTCAGCACAATAAATCTTTCCTTCTTCTATTGCTATGTCTTTTCCGGTAACGACCGCGCCGTCTCTCCAATATTTGCCGTCAAATACGATTTCATGGAGCAGAGTCGCTGCATATCCGTCAAAGTAATAAGTATAGCCATCAGACATTTCGACATAGCCGGTCTGTTTGATGAGTTTTCCGTCCTCACCTGCAAAGTAATACTGATTTGCAGAACCGTCATAAATGCGCGGATCCTTGAGAATTACGCCGTCTTTGTAGAAGTAAGCGTATTCGTTCTCAGTTTCTTCTTCGAAGATATGGATTCCGTTTCTTACCGTTGCAATGTAGTTTGCTATATCGTAAATTTTGCCGTTGATGTCTTTTCCGGTTGCTTCTTTAACGAGTTTGTTGCCGTCATTGGGATCAGCGAACATCCACTTGCCTTCATCCTCAAAGAGTCCGCTCTTGAGGATACCGTCAATGTAGTATTTCTCATCAATCATGCCGTCGCATATTCTTCCGGCAAATCCGACGAAGTTGTAATACTTGCCGTCGACCTCGGACATTCCGGTATTGAATTTCAGCCAGCCATCTGCGTCAGCGCTGTAGAATACGTCGCCAACTGGCAAGGTTTTGTTCACTAACAACTCTCCGTTATCGTAGTATTTTCCTCCTACAACTCCGTTGAGGGGTTTATCGGAAACAACATACTGAGGAACTATACCGACGCCGCAGTAGAGAGCAAAGTTGTCGAAGTAGAGTGAGCCGCTGCGGTTTATTGATTTATCGTCGCAATTAAGAGATGCAAACCTGATTTCTGTCATGTATTTGTAAGACCTGTTTTCATATGCGACTACATTTTCAGCTACTTTCACACCGTTGACATATGCGTCAACTTTGAGGTCAAAATGATTTGCTTCGCCGGAAGCTGAGGCGGTATATTTTGCAACGAAAGCAACTTTGCTGAATTTATCTGCACTGAACTGATAAATTACTTTACCTTTATCAGCTCCACCAGCTATGTAAAGCTCACCTTTTTCATTGATTTTGAAAACTACCTGAAGAGCTTTACCGGATTCATCGTAGCTTGCATAATCTCTTGAGTTAAACTGAACATTCAGATTTCCGTTCCAGTCGTCTCCGAGTCTGAGATCGTACTCAAAAACAACATTTTTTCCATCACTTGCAGTAGCGTTATTTCCAACAGCAACCTGAGCATAACCGTCACGTTCGCTGTTGACAAAATCGAGCTTCAGTACGTTGTTTCCTTCCCCGAAAAAGTCATCAGTTATTACCGACATATTCAGTTTGTCACCATTGTCGAATTTAACTTCTCCCTTTGTTCCTTTTATACTTACTTGGGAAGGAGTCGAAGCAGAAAGATGCATCTTTTCAATTTCTTTTTCTTCTTTTTCGAATTCGAAATCAACATCAGCCAAAGAGTCTCCTACAAAATCATATCCTTTCGGATATTCAGCCATGAAGTCGGTGAAATAATACGCTCCGAGGTAATCGCCTTCGGCGTTAATTCTGTAATCGACGCCGTCAACAGTAACCTTGAATTCGTTAGCAGCACTTCCCTTCTGCATTACGCCATTTACATAAAGGTGCTTTCTTTCTGTCTGAACTTTATAAACACCGTTAAGGGGAGTTGCTACTCCGTTTGCGTCAAACGAGTATCCGGT
>CALWJW010000032.1 GCA_944381095.1 uncultured Clostridia bacterium
ATGTTGTCATCGGATTCAACAGAAGACTTTTCAGTTCAATTCTTAAATTAAACGAAGAAGGTAAAAACGATGTCGGTATGCTGGGAAATGAGTATACTGACGCGGAAATGAGCAGGATATACGAGATACAGGTAAAGAGAAACGGACTTGATTCGGCGTCCGAAGAGGTATTCAGCGATAACGTGGCTGCGCTTCGTAAAGCAAAGGCGTCGCAAATTACCGACATAGGCGAGATGATCAAAGCAAAACTGTCAGAAAATAAAAAGTGAGAGGAATAAACAAATGGGAGACAAGAAATTTGACATTCATGAGCTGATAGAGAAAGGCAAGCAGAAAGGGACTTTGTCTCAGTCCGAAATACTTGAAGCGCTTGACGATGAAGAATTTGACATTGACCAGATAGAAAAGATATATGAAACGCTTGAAAGTAACGGAATAGAAGTTACGGGTTACATGGACGCTTCCGATCTCAAAGAAATAGAGAGCGAACTTGAAAGATTCGATTCTCCCGAGGATATGGAACAGGCACTCGTCCAGGAGGGACTGGTTGTAGATGACCCGGTGAGGATGTATCTGAAAGAGATCGGAAGGATACCGCTGCTCTCCATGGAAGAAGAGTTTGTGCTGGCTGGTAAAATGGCGCAGGGTGACGAGGAAGCGAAAAAAAGGCTTGTGGAAGCAAATCTGCGGCTTGTTGTCAGCATAGCCAAGAGGTATGTGGGAAAGGGAATGTTTTTCCTTGATCTGATACAGGAAGGAAATCTCGGACTAATAAAGGCGGTAGATAAGTTTGACTACCAGAAGGGTTATAAGTTTTCGACATACGCAACCTGGTGGATAAGGCAGGCAATTACCAGAGCGATAGCGGATCAGGCAAGAACGATAAGAATACCTGTACATATGGTAGAGACGATACACAAAGTTTCGAGAGTCACAAGACAGCTATTGCAGGAGAACGGCAGGGAGCCGACGGCTGACGAAATAGCCAAATCACTCGGAATGCCAACAGAAAAAGTCCGCGAGATAATGAAAGTGGCACAGGACCCGGTATCGCTTGAAACACCGATAGGAGAAGAGGAAGACAGTCACCTCGGAGACTTTATACCGGATGACGATTCTCCGGCACCTGCGGAAGCGGCATCACAGGCAATGCTCAGAGAACAGCTGATAGAAGTACTGAGGACGCTTACACCGAGAGAAGAACAGGTACTCACTTTGCGATTCGGTCTGGAAGACGGAAGACCGAGAACGCTTGAAGAGGTCGGCAAGGTGTTCAACATAACCCGTGAAAGAATAAGGCAGATAGAAGCAAAAGCACTCAGAAAACTGCGTCACCCGAGCAGATCAAAAAGACTCAAAGATTATCTTGATTGATCTGAACGCAGAATATTCGGGACATTTTTTGTGCAGATAGTATAAAAGTATAGTGAAAGTACACAAAAGATATCGATTGTCATTGTGTGTTAAATCAAAACTGAGTGACGCAAAATCAACGGAAATAATGTCAGTAACCCGGTGTGTGACATTGTTAATAAAAAGATACTTGACATTAGAGCGAGAAAAATATAAAATGTATATGCTAATATGACTTGAAGCCCTGAAGTAGCTTTAATTTACAGGAGGAATTATGGCAAGAAAAATATTATCGTTTGTGATGTGCATGCTCATAGTGGTTTCCACTATGGTCATGTCTGCTTGCGGAGATGACGAAACCGACGTGTATAGCGGAGGTAGCGGAAGCAAAACAGAGACGGTGTCATCTAACGAGCCTATGACAATCTGCATTTACGGTATAAAGGAACCGGGTACAACAGATGCCGCAATAGAGAAGGTTGAGGAAGCGCTCAGCAAAATATCGGTAAGAAAGTATAACACGACGATTGATCTGATACTGATTGAGGAAGAAGAATACGCCGCGATGATGTTCGCAAAGGCGAAGATGGCGATTAACTCTTACAACACACAACGTTTGAGCGATAAAAAGCTCACCGCCGACGAAAAAAAGCTCATAATGCAATCCAACGTGGACTATTGGTACACTACGGGTGACGGTCAGAGATATTCGTATGACGTGAAGGAAGCGACTAATATCCCGTCGGAAGTGCTTACAGGAACACTTGATATATTCCTGGTCTACAACCCTGAACCGGATTCGGTTGTTCTTGATCCGGATTCAGAGTATTACAACAAGGCGCTTACTACATACAGCATGTTTGACATAATGTATAACGAACAGATACTCGCGCCGCTCAACTCGTACTTTAAGGGAGCGTACTCCGCGGTAAAATCAACGATTTACACGCACGCTCTCCAGTACGTCACAAGGAAACAGTACAGCACCTCGATTGACGGTACACCGAGTACTGTGGACGATTATTTCGGAGTCCCGAACAATTACATATACGGAGACTATGACTTTGTTATCTTCAACAAGACATTCGTTGATAAACTATACAGCGGCACAGATAAGAGCGAAATTGCAAAAGACCCCGCCAAACTTACGGCACTGATAAAAGAACTTACGGAAAAGCAGGGAACAGAAGGGTTCGAATATACAAATGTAGAAAAGCGGTTCACTTCTTACGAGGAATATCTTGAAACAGCGAATTCCGAAACGTTCGCGATAGGATACATCTCAGGATACAACGCAGTGGAGCAGCTCTTTGAATCTCACGAAAATCTTGACGTGTATGTTACAAAGGAAAATGTGGTTTCCAGTCCTTCTGAGTATTGCGATTCGATGTTTGCGATCGGACGTTCTACCGAGAGCGTTGAGAGATGCCTCGACATTCTTTTGCTGATCAACTCAAATAAGGAATTCCGCAATATACTCCAATACGGTGTCGAGGGTGTTCACTATACTCAGTACAGAGAGCTTATAACGCCAATCAGCGGCGATAAGGAAGAGTCCAAGTATTTCATGGACATGAAGTACAGCGGAAATATGTTCATATTGTATCCTTCTTCCGACATGGATGCGGAAATGCGCAAGATGGCTGAGAACGAATGGCAGTTGGCTAAGGATCAGGTTATCCAACTTGTGAGACAGAATACTTCCGGTTGACGGAATACAAACCTCATCAAACAAAAGTAATTTACCGGTCTGACCGAGTCAGACCGGTTTTTTGCGGAAATTCCCGTAAAATAAAGAAATAAAAGACAGAGGAACGAAAAACAAAGCAAAAAGTTTTAAAATTAGCGGAAATATATTGACAAAACAAGAGAAATCGTGTATACTATATTCCATAGCATTATGCGTGGAAGTCTGTTTACACGACATTAAGACCGGCAACGTACGTTGAAGGAGGTGTAAACGTGAAATTAAGCATAAGGGAGTTGCTGACCGGAGAGAAGCGGAAAAAAGATTTTTCATACAGCATACCGGTGGAATATAATGACGGCGGAAACGAATCAGCAGGAGATATACAGGTGTCCGGCGAAGTGAGGGATATGGGCGGATACATGGAAATCACGGTCAAAGCGGAGATGAAATACCGCACAGTTTGCGCAAGATGTCTGGAAAAACTCGAAAAAGAGTGCGAAGTGGAGATAACGCGACCGGTCGCGGTGAAACTTGAAAATGCCGAAGAAGCTGACGATTATGTGCTTGTCGGTGACAACTCTCAGATCGACATTGATGATCTGATAAAGGAAGAGTTGTTCCTCACTCTGCCATACAGGAGCCTGTGCTCAGAAGATTGCAAAGGTCTTTGTCCGAAATGCGGTTGCAACAGGAATAAAGTAAAATGCGGGTGTACGGAAAAAGAACCTGATCCGCGTCTGGCAGTTCTGCGTAACATAAAGTTCGGCGATTGAAAATTGACGTTGAAAAGAGTACGCAGAAAGTCTTGAAGGAATCAGAGCGAAAACAGAACGGTAAATTTCAGGTAATTCGGATTTATTTGAGTGACCATGGTTTGTGCAGGACTATCGAGGTGAGTGTCCGGTGAAGCTGACAGAATTCTTTAAGCGGTGTCCGCCGCAAGGCGTTCATTATAAATAAATAAGTAATTGTTTCGCTGCCGGTTTCGGCAACGGATCGGCATTCAAACAGGAGGTGTATAAAAATGGCAGTACCGAAGCGTAAAGTATCGAAGGCAAGGCGTGATAAGCGTCGTTCAAGCGTATGGAAGCTGGATATGCCCGGCATGGTGCAGTGCAAATGCGGTGAATATAACCTTTCACACAGAGTATGCAGAAAGTGCGGGATGTATAACGGTAAGGAGCTTATAAAGGCTGCACAGTAACTAGCGCATGAAAGGAGTTATCCGGAGTGGTAACCGTGTACGGAATTGTTCCCGGTTCTGATTCAGAAAAAAAAGGAATCAAAGCCGGGGACAAACTTCACACAGTCAACGGTAATGTGATACAGGATATACTGGATTACCGATTTTATTTGACGGACACAAAAGTAAGACTTAGGCTCGAACGGGACGGGAAGGCTTACGAAGTAGAGATAGATAAAGAAATGTACGCCGATATCGGACTGGAGTTTGAAACATATCTGATGGATAAGCAACACTCCTGCCGGAACCGGTGCATTTTCTGTTTTATAGACCAATTGCCGCCGGGAATGAGAAAATCGCTGTATTTCAAGGACGATGACAGCAGAATGTCGTTTCTGATGGGAAATTACGTGACGCTGACCAACCTGACGGATTCAGATATAGACCGGATAATAAAAATGAGGCTGACGCCGATAAACATATCGGTGCATACAACCAACCCTGCACTGAGAGTCGAGATGATGAAAAACAAAAGGGCGGGAGAAGTGCTGAAATATCTTTACAGACTTTCTGAGTCGGGAATTGAACTGAACCTGCAAATAGTGCTGTGCAAGGGAGTAAACGACGGAGCTGAGCTTGACCGAACGATGAGAGATCTTACAGAACTCCCGAATCTGCCGGAAAGCGTTTCGGTTGTACCGGCGGGACTTACAAGATTCAGGGAAAAACTGTATCCGCTTGAACTTTATACAGGCGCGGAATGCATGGAAATACTCAGACAGGTTAACGGCTTTGGGGATAAATGCAGGGAAAAATTCGGTAAAAGAATATTTTTCTGCGGAGACGAATTTTACATAAAGAGCGGAACAAAGTTTCCAAACGAAGATTTTTATGAAGGGTATCCGCAGATCGAGAACGGCGTCGGTATGATAACTTCCATGGGCGCAGAATTTTCCGATGCGGTAGCGGATGCAGGTGAAAAAAAACTATGCGGAAAAACCGTTTCAGTGGCAACCGGCTATGCGGCATACGATTTCATATGCGAACTGTCCGACAAAGCCATGGAAGCGGTAAACGGACTTAATGTGCGTGTTTACAGAATACGCAACGATTGGTTCGGGGAAAATATAACGGTTGCAGGGTTGCTTACGGCGACTGATATAATAAATCAGCTAAGGGAAGAGGCGGAAAAAGGAAATCTGGGGGAGAGGCTTGTGCTTTCCTCTTCGATGCTTAAAGCTGATGAAAATATCTTTCTTGATGATAAAACGCCGAACGACATTGAAAAGGAACTTGGCGTAAAGGTGCGTTTTGCTGATTGCAACGGAGAAGCGTTTCTGAATGCTTTGACTGATATCGGTTAAAGAAAAAACTCGCAGTACGGTAAAACACCAAGATGTCTGAAACAAGAAAGAGAAGACCGGCGAAACGTTAAAAATATCAAAAGGTCTACGCCGGAAAGTCAAGAAACGCAGTGGGAGGCATAAACTTTTAAAGATGTGAGGTCGAAAGAGAAGACCCGCACTACGTAAAAAACATCAAAAGATCTCAGACAGAGGGAAAGGAGGAAGACATGAAGCCGATAGTAGCGATAGTTGGACGCCCTAATGTGGGGAAAAGTACGCTTTTCAATCGGATAACCGGTAAGAAAATTTCGATAATAGAAGACACTCCGGGAGTAACCAGGGACAGGATATACTACGAAGCTACCTGGAACGGAAGAGAAATGCTGCTGGTCGATACCGGCGGAATTGAACCGAAAAGCGATGATGAAATACTCAGACATATGAGAATGCAGGCACAGATAGCAATAGCAAGCGCTGATGTTATAATTCTTATGTGTGATTTAAGAGCAGGACTTACGGCTGATGACAGCGATATAGCGACCATGCTTTTGAAATCCGGAAAACCGGTAATACCCTGCGTCAACAAAGTTGACAGCGTGGGCACTCCTCCGCCCGAGTTCTATGAATTTTACGGTCTCGGTTTCAAAGAGGAGCCGATACCGATTTCGTCGGTGCACGGAAACGGAACCGGCGACCTCCTTGACAGGGTGGTCAGTTATTTTCCGCAAGAAACAGAAGAGTCCGGACCGGAACAGGTGATAGGGGTGGCGGTGATAGGAAAACCGAACGCCGGAAAATCGTCACTTGTCAATAAAATACTCGGCGAAGACAGGATGATAGTTTCGGACATAGCCGGAACGACGAGAGACGCTACCGACAGCCGGGTGGAAAACAAATACGGTGTTTTCAATTTCATAGACACCGCGGGAATAAGGCGGCAGAGCAAGATAAATGACAAAATAGAGAAGTACAGCGTAATCAGGGCAAAGCTTGCGGTTGAGAGAGCGGACGTCTGTATAGTGATGATAGACGCAGTGCAGGGTATAACCGAGCAAGACGAACATATAGCCGGACTTGCTCATGAAGCAGGTAAAGCTGTGATAGTCTGTGTAAACAAATGGGATCTGGTAGAAAAGGAAACAAACACGCAGGCGGAGTTTGCAAAAAAGATAAAAACAGCGCTTGCGTACATGGATTACGCGTCGGTCATGTTTATATCGGCGAAAACAGGACTGCGGATTGATAAACTGTTTGAAGAGATAAATCAGGTATATACGCAGAGTAACAAGCGTGTAAGCACCGGAATGCTTAACGATATGCTGAGCGATGCGGTTGCCAGAGTACAGCCGCCATCGGATAAGGGAAGACGGCTGAAAATATACTATATGACGCAGAATTCGGTAGCTCCGCCGACATTCGTACTTTTCTGTAATAACGCTCAGCTATTCCACTTTTCTTATCAGAGATACATCGAAAATTGTCTGCGTGAAGTGTTCGGATTCAAAGGAACACCGATAAGGCTTATAATCAGAGAAAAAGGGGATAACCCGGACTGAAATAAGGAGCGATTATGTTTGAATTATTTTTTGACGGTCAGGTGTGGCTCAACGGTCTGGTACTGAGAAGCGGTGCGGAGTACAGTTTTTTTCTGCCGGCAGCACTTTTTCTCGCAGTAATGGTTGAGTCGTACATACTGGGATCAATAAATTCCGCAATAATACTTGTGAGGTTATTGTACCGCGAAGATATAAGGCAAAAAGGAAGCGGAAACGCAGGCATGACAAACGTAATGAGAAATTACGGGTTTACTCCTGCGTTATTAACCCTGCTTGGAGACATGCTGAAAGTATTGCTTGCAATGACGGTCGGAACGCTGCTTCTCGGAATAAACGGTGCTTACGTAGCAGGACTTTTCTGCGTTCTGGGTCATATTGCGCCGGCAATATACCGTTTCAAAGGCGGAAAAGGAGTGGCTGCCACGGCAATGTTTGTGCTGTACGCCGACTGGAAATCATTCCTGATACTGCTGGTCCTGTTTGTTCTGATAGTGGCAATTACAAAATATCTTTCGCTTGGTTCAGTTATGGGAATGCTGATAATGCCGTTTGTAATGGCGAGGATGGATCAGATAATACAGGATAAGCCGATAAGATTATTTATAACGTTCCTGATCGCCGGGCTGGTTATTTATATGCACCGCGGGAACATAGTCAGGATCATGAATAAAACGGAAAACAAATTCCATTTCAAAAAGACGGTAAAAAAACAGGAAGAGGGAGAACCTGCCGAAACCGGAACGCCGGAAGAGGAAGAAAACGAGCTGACAGAGGAAGATATAAAAAGGAAAGAAGAAAACAGAAGAAAGTCGGCAAAAAAGAAAAAATAATTTTTTTGAAATAAGTATTGCAATT
The DNA here is from genome assembly GCA_944381095.1 of uncultured Clostridia bacterium. Taxonomy (GTDB): domain Bacteria; phylum Bacillota; class Clostridia; order Oscillospirales; family CAG-272; genus SIG673. The sequence goes on from CALWJW010000032.1 coordinate 7,984, forward strand.
TCCGGACTGATGTGATATAATAGTAGTGATAATGATATGATGAAAGGTTTGCGTAAAAGCGAACGTTTGATTTCGTGAGGAGGTAGAAAAATGGCAAAGTGCGAATTCTGTGAGAAGAGTGTTGCTTTCGGACATAATGTTTCTCACTCGAACAGAAAGACCAGCAGAATGTGGAAGCCTAACGTGAAGAAGGTAAAGGCTGTTGTCGGCGGAACTCATAAAACAGTTTACGTGTGCACACGTTGCATGCGTTCCGGCAAGGTAGAGAGAGCGGTCTGAAAAAAATGGATAGGCTGCCGCGGTTACGGAGTAGGTCCGTGATCGGCGGCAGTTTTTGTTTTTCATTGTATTTTTTAAATTTGATCTGTGTTTTTTAAGAAGTCCGGCTTTAATGCTTACAGCTTGGTTAAATTTTACAATATGGTAGATTTGCTGATATTTTTTGTTTTTATTTTAACGCGTTGAGTCAATCGGAATTCGATGTCTGAGGTAATATGCCAAGTTATAAACCGACCGCCGGAAGTAACGGCAAAACTTGACAAAATTTTAATAAAATGATATACTTTACGTGTTTTTGGAAATTAAGAAAGGCAGATTTATGGAAAATAAATACGTGAACAATGTTTTCGAGTCGATGCACCCGCTCAGCGTTTTCGTATATTTCATGGCAGTTTGTGTAATAACAATGTTCTCGATACATCCGATGATAATGGTGATATCTTTTATGTCCGGAATAGCCGTGAATATGTTGCAGAGAGGTGTCAGAAGCGCATTGATCACACTGGCAGCGGCAGTCCCGCTGATACTGTTGCTGACTTTAACAAACCCGGTGTTTGTCCATTCGGGCAGGGATGTGCTTTTTTTCTTACTCGGAATTCCTGTAACATTGCAGGCACTGCTGTACGGTCTTAATATGGGTGTGATGATAGCTGCTGTGATAATACATTTCAGAAATTACAGCTTCGGAATGAGCATGGGAAAAACAATGTTCCTGATAGGAAGAATTCTTCCGAGTACGGCGCTGCTTATTTCAGTAACAGTAAAAAATATCGAACAGTTCGGACGCAGATATCTTGAAATATCAGACGCGCAGAAGGCGCTTGGCTACTTTTCAGAAGAAAAAAAGTCAAAAAACCTGATAAAACGGTTGAAAGTTTTTTTTGTTCTCGTTTCATGTGCTCTTGAAGATTCTGTCGAATGTGCGGTTTCAATGAGAGCAAAAGGATATGGGACAGGAAGGAGAAAAAGCAGTCTGAGGCACAGATTCACCTCAGGTGACACTGTATTTGTGACGTCAATTGCAGTGTTTGCGGGAGCTACGCTCGTGTTGATGGGCAAAGGTTACGGTGATTTTGATTTTTATCCGGTAGCTGATAAAATATTGTTTGGAGTGCCTGATACGGTAATGTACGCGGCGTTTTTTATGCTGACTTTTTTGCCGGTGGTAAGATCATTACGGGAGGGACTGAGGTGGAAATACTTAATGTCGAAAATATGAGTTTCAGGTACGGCGGAAACGGTAAGAAGACGTTGTACAATATCAACCTGAACATAAGAGAGGGGGAGTTTGTAGTTTTATGCGGGCATTCCGGAAGCGGAAAAACAACTCTTCTGAGATTGCTGAAAAAAGAAATAGCGCCTTACGGTGAGCTTGAAGGAGAGATATACTGCGAAGGTAAAAAACAGACTGAGCTGAGCGGAACTGAGTCAATGAAATTTTCCGGATATGTAATGCAAAATCCCGAGACACAGATAATAACAGATACGGTAAGGTATGAGCTTGCTTTTGCGCTGGAAAATATGGGGTGCGGAAGAGATGAAGTGAACAGAAAAACTGCGGAAATATGCAATATATTCGGAATAAGCGAATGGATCGACAAAAAAACATACAATCTGTCGGGAGGACAGAAGCAGCTGCTCAATCTTGCGTCGGTAATGATAACTGAACCGAAGGTGCTTTTGCTTGATGAGCCGGGAGCGTATCTCGACCCTAAATCAAGAATAAATTTTTATGACACAGTGAAAAGACTGAACCGCGAAAGCGGAGTTACAGTGATAATTGCCGAACACCACTTGGAGGGACTGCTTGAAACGGCAGATAAGTTAGGGATTATGGAAAGCGGCAGGCTGACAGATTTCGGTGAAGTAAGACAGGTTCTTGAAAGGTGTGACGCCGGAAACGTCATACAGGGATTTCCGGCATTTGTCAGAATATGGAAAGGCTTAGGAAGCCGTGGGAAATGTCCTTTAAGCGTACCGGAAGCCAGAAGCGGTTTGATGTCTGATATCAAAAGGACGGAAGTAAATAAGGAAGTGCTAAAAGAGCCGAAACGTGAGACAACAGTGCTTGCGGCTGAACATATTTATTTCAGATACGAAAAAAATCAACCGGATATACTCACGGATCTTTCTCTTAAATTAAATCAAGGAGAGGTATTCTGCCTTGTCGGAGGGAATGCGTCAGGTAAGAGCACCTTGCTGAGAGTGCTGTCAGATATAAAAAAACCTTATACGGGCAAGGTGATATTCAAAAATAAAAATATACGGAGCTATGGCAGTTCGATTCACAAACAAGGTATTACTTTGCTTCCGCAAAATCCTTTGCATGCTTTTATCTGTGACAGAATATCGGACGATTACACACAGGTTTGCCGGTCGATGGGTTACACGGATGATTGTGCGGCTGAGCTGACAGAAAAATTGACAGCAGAAACGGGAACAAAAGAGCTGGTTGATAAAAATCCGAATGACCTTTCCGGAGGGGAATTACAGAAATGCGCTCTTTGTAAGGCGTTGCTGACAAAGCCGAAGGTGCTTTTGCTTGATGAGCCGGACAAAGGAATAGACGCTTGCGCCAAAAAGCAGATAACCGAGCTGCTGAGAAAAACAGCTGAAAACGGTACGGCGGTGCTTGTGGTGACTCACGATCTTGAATTTGCTTCCGAGGTTGCCGATAAATGCGGAATTCTTTTCGGAGGCAGGATTGAAGGTGAGTCTGAGGTGGGAGACTTTTTCCTGTCCGGAAGACTTTTTACAACTGAAACCGTAAAGACAGCCAGAGGGATAGTTTCCGGAGCTTACAGGGCTGAACAGGTGACAGAGGCGGTAAAAAAACATGGAACTGAATAATAAAATCCGTAAAACGATAATACTTCTTACCGTACTGCTGCTGATACCGATTACAATATATTTCGGTTCGGTTGTTTTCGGAAGTAAAAAATATGCTTTTATAACGTTTGCGGTCACGTTGCTGTCTCTTATTCCTTTTTTCATTACCTTCGAGAGAAAAAAAGAAAACACAATGAAGGTAACAATGCTGGCGACAATGACAGCGCTTTCGGTTTTCGGAAGACTCGCTTTTTCGTTTTTTCCTTTTTTCAAACCGGTGACGGCGATAGTGATAATATGCGGAATGTTTCTCGGACCGGAAGCCGGTTTTCTTTGCGGAGCGCTTACCGCGCTTATATCGAATTTTTACTTCGGTCAAGGCGCATTTACACCGTTTATGATGTTTGCGTGGGGGATAGTCGGTTTTTTTGCCGGCTTGTTCAGCTTTCTGCTGAGAAAAAACACAGTTGTTTTGCTTATGTACGGAGTGATCGGCGGAGTCGGGTATTCTCTGATCGTCGATATATGGTCAGTCATCTGGCAGGACGGCTACTTTAATTTCAGCAGGTATGCCGTTCTGATAGCTGCTGCGTTGCCTATGACGGTTATGTACGCCGTATCTAACGTTATTTTTCTCCTTATACTTGCGGCACCTTTCGGAAAAAAACTGGAAAGGATAAAGGAAAAATACGGAGTCTGAGTCAGAAAATTCATACGGCGAGCTGTTGCAAATTCAGCTGAAAAATGTTATAATAATAAAGGATAAAAACCGCTTTACCGATAACTGATATTTATAAGGAGGCAATATGTACGACGAAATAGATTATGTGTACGAAGTATACAGAGAAAAAAGTTTTTCGGCGGCAGCAAAAAATCTGTACGTATCGCAGCCGGCGCTTTCATCCGCAATAAAGAAGATCGAGTCAAGGCTCGGAATCACGGTATTTGACAGAAGCTCACAACCTATAAAGCTGACAGACGAGGGTAAAGTATACATAGAGGCTATCGAACAGATTTATTCGATAAAAAAGAGTATGCAGACAAGGCTTTGTGACATATCGAGACTTAAATCGGGACACATCACGGTAAGCGGGGAAAATTATATTTCATCTTTCATCTATCCTAAGATAATAATTGAGTTCATGGAAAGATACAGCGGCATAGAAATAGAAATGGTGGAGTCCAATTCTCACGATTTGCAGAACCGACTGCTCGGAGAGGAAGTTGACCTGCTTATCGATTATAAATTTGATCCTCAGCTTTACGATTCATACCCTTTGGTGGACGAACACATAATACTTTGTGTGCCGAAAAAGCTTGAAATAAATGAAAGATTAAGGGATTACCAGCTGAGCGCAAAGGATATAAAGAGCGGAAAACATCTGAAAAACGTTTGTCCGGGAGTGAGGCTGCGGGAGTTTTCGGAAGAGACTTTTGTGATCCTGAAAAAAGGAAATTATTCTCACAGTCATTCAATGGAGCTGTGCAGAGAGGCGGGATTTACGCCAAAGGTGAAAATATATCCGGATCAGATGATAACCTCCTACAACATGAGCCGTGCGGGAATGGGGATTTCTCTTATACCCGATCTGCTGATATACGCATCCCCTGAGTCGGGAAAATGTGTATATTATAAATTGCTGGACGCGAGTTCACTGAGACGTCTTTGTCTGGGTTTCAAGAAAAACAGATATATGAGCCGTGCGGTAGAAGCCTTTATAAAAACTGCGCTTGAAGTATACGGCAAGTGATAAAAAGCTGTCACGAGCATCAGTGTGATGATGTCACGCAGAACCGAAACGTAAGGCACAGGAAAATCAGTTTCCATTCCGGAAAAAACAGATAAGGAAATTGTCAGCTTGTGCTCAGGTAAGAACAAAGCAAACCTTTAATTGCAATCAAGCATGGCGGTTATCTTTACAGAGATATTCAAACAAGTTTTTCTACTCATACGTACTATGTAAATAATAACAACCCCGGTCTGGTATACCGACCGGGGTCATTGTTATGATGTAATTGCCGAGCGCAGCGGGCTTTCTTGTACTTTGCTTGAAATATAAGTCAAGTCGGAACCTGTATTTCGGGGCGCTTACCTAATTAAGCTGAAATCAGTCTTCCGGACCGTTCCAGTTGTGGTATACCTGCTGAACATCATCGTCCTCTTCAAGCTTGTCAAGAAGCAAAGTCATATATTTAACATCGTCTTCGCTTTCGAGGTCAACGTAATTTGAAGGAATCTTTGAAAGGTCGGCGCTTTCAAGCCGTACACCTTTCGCGGTGACAGCTTCCTGTACGGCGGTAAGGTCTGCCGGAGCAGTAGTTATCTCGTAGTAATCGTCGTCTTCCGAGGAAAAATCCTCCGCGCCGGCTTCAAGAGCAAGCTCCATGAGAGCCTCTTCGTCGAGCGGACATTCTTCCTTTTCCACGGTGATCACACCTTTTTCCTCAAACATAAAGCTGACGCAGCCGGTCGTACCGAGGTTTCCGTGGTATTTTGAGAAAAAAGCTCTCACATTTCCGATAGTCCTGTTTGTGTTGTCGGTCGCAGTTTCGACTATAACCGCAACGCCGCCGGGTCCGTATCCCTCATAAGTTATTTCTTTGTAATCCTTTTTCTCTTCTGTTGCCTTTTTTATGATGCGGTCGATATTGTCATTCGGTACGTTGTTTGCCTTCGCCTTTGAAATGAGGTCACGCAGTTTGCTGTTGGAAGCCGGGTTTGCGCCGCCTTCTCTTATTGCGATTGCAATTTCCTTTCCGATTTTCGTAAAAACCTTTGCGCGGGCTGCGTCGGTTTTTGATTTTTTAGCCTGTATATTGTGCCATTTGCTATGCCCTGACATTTATAATAACCTCCGGTTATGATTTGATTTTTTATCGTTTTTAACTATTTGTCAAACGAAAAGGCTGCAATGAAATACCGTGCCGTTTCGTGTCGATCGGATATGAATTGTGCTTATGCCGTAAAATGAATTGTCCGGATACGGTATTCATAACATGAATTGTTTGGTTACCATACGTAAGATGAATTGTTTTATAGGTGTGTTTGCCTGATCCTGAACACCTGCTTTGAGCTTTAAGCAACTTTGTAAAGTGTTATCTTAAATACAAGTTTTTTCAGATTTTTTCCGGTGCTTTCATGCAGATCAGTGAGAAAGCCGATTTCAGAACGATACCGGTAGCCTTTGTAAGCATAAGCCTTGTGTTGATTACGTCACGGTCACCTGCACCCAGAACTGAGCAGTTGTGATAAAATCTGTTGAAAACAGTGGCGGTATCGAAGATGAAGCGGGTGATCATCGACGGTTCGTAGGCATCAAGAGCGCTCCGTACTTTATCAGGAAAGAGTGAGAGCTGTTTTATCAGCTCAAATTCTTCACTTGCCGAACAAACATACTTTCCGGCGTTTACCGCTTCCGCCGCTGTTTTTCCTGCCTTTTCGAGAATACTGCATGTCCGTGCATAGGTGTACTGAGCGTAGGGTCCGGTATTTCCTTCAAAACTCAGCGCATCCTCAACAGTAAAGTCTATATTTTTGATTCTGCCTCCGCTGAGATAGTGAAATACAATTGCGCCGACCCCGACTGCTTCCGCCGCTTGCTCTTTATTCGGAAGGTCGGGATTTTTCTCATTCATAATGTCGCGCACCTTGTCGACAGCCGTTTTGAAAAGGTCTTTAAGAAGAATGACGTTTCCGGTACGTGTGGCAAGTTTTTCGCCGCCGATCGAAACTTTTCCGTAGGGAATGTGTACCAGCTGCTTTTCAAAGTCGTAACCCATAAGCGTGATAACCTTGAACCATTGTCTGAAATGCAGACTCTGACCGGCGTCTGTTACGTAAATGCATTTTGAAAAGTCGTATGTTTCCTTGCGGTATATTGCCGCCGCAATATCCCTTGCCGGGTAAAGCGTTGTCCCGTCTGATTTCAGAATCAGGCAAGGAGGCATATCATAATCGGAAAGATCGACTATCGACGCTCCGTCATCGGTTTTCAGGATGTTTTTCTCACGCATCCTTTCGATAACGGCAGGTATTTTATCGTAGTAAAATGACTCGCCGCAGTAAGAGTCGAACTCAATACCGAGCTGTGCATATGTTTTTTTGTATTCGGCAAGTGATATTTCGATGAACCACTTCCAGAGCTTTAAGTTTTCGGCGTCGCCGTTTTCGAGCTTGGCAAATTCCTTTCTTGCGAGGTCTTCAAGGGAACGGTCTTTTTCGGCTTCTGAATGGAAAAGAACATAAAGCCTTACGAGCTCGTCGATACCTTTTTCGATTACCGTTTTTTCGTCTCCGAATTTTCTGTAAGCGACTATAAGCTTTCCGAACTGTGTTCCCCAGTCGCCGAGATGATTGACTCCGACGCACTTATAGCCGAAAAACTCATGCATTTTCTTTATTGAGTGTCCGATGACGGTGGTGCCGAGGTGACCGATATGAAACGGCTTTGCGACGTTGGGTGAAGAATAGTCAAGTACCACCGTTTTTCCTGTTCCCTCATCTGAACGACCGTAGGATTCCCCGTTTGAAAGGATATCTTTCAGCGTGAAGTCGAGAAAGGCGCTCCCGGAAAGATAGAAATTAAGATAACCGCCGACGGCGACTGTCTTTTCGACGTAAGCCGACTCAGGAAGCTTCTGAGAAATGTCAGAAGCGATCTGTGCGGGAGATTTTCTCAGAATTTTACTGAAACGGAAACAGGGGAATGCCAGATCACCGTTTTCGGGAGACGGGGGATATTCGAGCATTTTCCGGATGTCGTCCGTTTCGGGTATTTCCGGGACTGACAGTTCTTTGAGTGAAGACAGTATCAGTTCAGAAACATGCTGTTTGAAATACTGCATTTTTATTTTCCTTCCTTTTGCTTTTCGAGCTCCCGGTTGACACGGTTTCGCAGATTAACGTAATAGAGTTCGGAAAGCGGATAATTTTCAAAGGTAATGGGTGAGTTTAATCCGTCCTCCGCGAGTTGAAGGACATAATCGTACGATGTTTTTTTTGCAAGGGCATTCATAGCCGAAAGATCAGTCAGCGCCGCATTGAATGCGAGCAGTCTGAGACTTTCTTCGGCTTTTCCGCCGGCTCCCGGATAAACTATATAAGCGTCACCGGTAGGAAAGCTGAGTTCCGGAGCAACGGCTTTGTATGGATCCAGATGCTGTTTTGAAAGCCGTGTGTTGTAGAAGTTGTAGCCCCACTGCAAAAATCCGTGGATCCGGAATTTGAACATCTGAACGCCGATCGCTCTTGTTCTGACCAGCGGCATCGACAGAAATCTGTTTGAGGTCTTATATCCCTGACTTACGCAGTAATATGTCCAGAGGTCCGGAACGCCGTTTTCTATAAACGGTACTATATGATTTGACGCCGGAACCGGAATTTCAACAGCTCCCGTTGAGTAAAACTCGTAATTTGAGAGAGCATCAAAGGTTTTGAAGCCTTGAAGATAGGGTTTGATGATATTTTTTGCTCTCACGTAATTTTCAAGATGAGCTTTGGACGGCTCGTCGGAAACATGGAAGTAACACCTGTCTGCAATTCCCTTATTTCTGAGAAAATCGGTCAGAGCGGGAAGAAACACCGACAGAAACTGAGGATAAACGCCCTCCGAAACCGGGGTATCCCATCCGAAAATCCTTTTATAGGTGCCGTCGACGTTTGCCATTATTTTCGGAGCGGCATTTGCTCCCCACTGGGTGAAGAAATGGGATATCTCAAAATACTTATAGCCGCATTTCAGTGCGAGGTCGATCCACCGGTCAAGCTTTTCAAATCCGAAGGAATATTTTCCGTCCCGAACATAGACATCGACGAGCTGGACCGTCGTTCTTTCACATCCGACGTCGGTATCAAGCGGAGGTGTGAATACGGGAGTCAGAATCATGTTTATCCTCCGCCTGACAGCGGTTTTCATGAAAGATTCAATGGCCTTCCAGTGCTTTTCGGAGAAGACCTCATAACCGTAGTAATCGGCTATACAGTCTGTGTGAAACCATTCGGTGTGGATCAGTGAGGATTCCGGAAGCACGGCGTCAAGCACCGTTATCTTCTGATCGTTACGGCAAAGCTCGCTGCCGTCCGTGTCCGAAAGTATAACGGATACGGTGTGTTCCCCGGTCTTTACGTTTACAGGCAGTTCGATGTCGACCAAGACCGTGCGGTACTTTCCGGCTTTCAGACTTAATTTATTTCCTCTCATTTTTCTCAGCACATCGGGACATCTGAAAGGCTTGTTGCTGATGTAGCCGAAATCGGAAAGATGAACCGGATCGGCGCTTATGACGGATACCGGAACATACTCCACCGAACGCACAGTCACGGCTTTGCCAAGGTCGGACCGTACGGAGATTTTTCCCTTTATGTCGGTATCCGAAAAATAAATTACCTGGAAGGAAAGGCTGTCGCCTTTGAGCGCAGTCAGATTGAGACAGGCTTTGTCGATTACCGGCGGCATATCGTTAATAATTTTTGTGAGTGAAGACGCAACGGAAGAATAAATCATATCTGATACCTCCTGATTCATGAACTGAATATTGATTTTAAAGTACTTCGGAAATTCCTATGACTGCTATACCGACAATAACCGTCGCTATAACTGCGAGCTGTGAACGGCTCAGCCTTTCCCTAAGGAAAACGGCAGAGAAAATAACGGAAAAGATGCAGTACGTTGCAACTATTGGAGCGGCGATCACCGATTCTTCCGCCATTGAAAAGATATAGAAGAACTGACCGAGCGTTTCAAAGCAGCCGGCGGTGAACCGTGAGCCCTCCTCCTTTACGTGATATGACTGTTTTTTTACGAATTTGAGGTAGATGAAGCAGATAGCCGCGCAGATCATAAAGGTGATCGAGTAAGCCATGAAAGCTTCGTCGTCGCCGATCCAGTGAGATTGCCCGGAAATTGCCTCCCTGATTCCCGCGGCTTCGTCGTCGAGATAAATGCCGTCAAGGAAAGTGCCCATACTGTCAAGAACGGCGTACATCAGTGGGAAAATAAGAGCGACAAATCCCGAACGGTATTTTTTGTTTACCGTTTCACCGGACTCAGCAAGCTCTTTATCGGAAGACTTCTTTTCGATAATGCCGAGTCCTATAACGCCGACAATGGAGAGCAGAACACCGACGATAGTCAGAACGCCCGGCATTTCAGGATAAAGGATAAGATAGAGGAAAAAAACTATTGCGCCGGAGCTGTTCTGTACAGGCGAAGATATTGAAAGCATAAGATAACGCAGACCGACGTAACCGAGAATCATCGAGAGTATGTAGAAAAAAGACACCGGGAGATAAACGACGATACTCATTATGTCAAATTCTATAACGTTGTCAAGAAACAGAGCGTTGATTATCCAGTAAAGGATAGCGTAAACGCCCATTACAAAACCGACCATAACGGTTATTCTGAGATGGGTATAAGGGACTTTTTCGTCTGAGCCTTTTTTATAGAAAAGGTCAGCACCGCCCCAGGCGAGCGCCGTTATAAGCGCAAAAACAAACCACATATGAATATAATTCCTTTCAACTGATTAAAAATGATCGAAAATTTTTTATGTCTCTGTAAAACACGGCGGGGAATGACCGCTGAAAGGAAGCGAGCGCACATAGAATTCCGATGTGTTGCCCATTGAATAGTAAGGTCTCATAAAGCTATAAATGCCCTTTACCGACAAAAAATGAATACATAAACGCAGTCGTAGTTTATTTTTTTTACGCTGACAAACTCTGCGCAGATATTTAACTACAATTATACTATATATTTTCGGCAATGTCAAGTAAAACAACGTTAATTTTATTATGATTTCAGTGCGTACAAAAATACCCGGCAGGGAATTGATTTGAACGGCAATTTAATCAGCTTCCGCTGTCGTGTAATGTTGCTTTATTTGAAAGAATGCTCTTGGTTTCAGAACGTAAAGTTCGTTAGGTATCAATTGTTTTCGGCAATGATGTTTGAAAAATGGCATACGGAAAGCGGATGTGAAGGTGAGGAACGGATTTGCCGCACTGCATTTCAACAACAAAAACTGGTACCGATCGAAAAAATTGGCATAAAATATTTTTTAAAAGTGTATTGACAAAAGACACAATATGTGGTATACTATTACCGTAAGCAATACAATATATCCAACAAGTTCAATACGAATCTCTGACGGAAAA
>CALWJW010000033.1 GCA_944381095.1 uncultured Clostridia bacterium
CCTGTCTGGTTTTTTCTTATCAGACATTCAGACCGTCTGCCGGAATTTTTAAGTTTTCTCAAGCTTTCAACCGAGGTCGGTATACCCGTGTTCTGGCAGCTTGTGCTTGTCGAATTTGCCATCGACGGGATGAGGCTGGCTTCGCTTAATACTCCCTCGACACTTGGTTCTTCGCTCAGCATTGTCGGCGGACTGATACTGGGAGATTTCGCTGTTGCGGCAGGCTGGTTTTCTCCCGATGTCATACTGTACACCGCTTTTGTTACCATTGCCAATTTTACACAGACAAGCTATGAGCTGGGGTATGCCATCAAGTTCATGAGAATGATTATGCTTGGGCTTGTTTACTGCCTTGACGGCTGGGGAATTATAATAGCAACACTGATAATGCTGACGCTTATAGCCACAAATAAAAGTATCGACGGAAGCCGCAGTTATCTGTATCCGCTTATTCCTTTTAACGGCAGGGCGATGCTTTCTCTGGTTTTCAGGATCAAGGAAAAAAGTTTCAGGAAAGACAAATGAATTATCAGGTTAAGCGTTTTAAGCCCCAACTGCGCTTATCACTTCGTCCCGGTATTGACATTCAGCGCCGGCTGTGTTAAAATACTGATGTTGGGGTATCGGCAGAAAAATTTTCTTAATCTTTATTTATGTACTTGTCTGCCGGTGTCTGAATTCTGATTTACGGGAGTCTGAAATGGCATTGTTTGAATCCGGGGAAATGTATCTTGAAACTATCCTGAGACTGTCTTTTGACAAGCCTTCTGTACACGCAGTTGATGTCGGCAGGGAGCTGGGATATTCAAAGCCGAGCGTCAGCCGTGCGGTATCTGTGCTGAAAGAGGACGGTTATCTTACCGTCGGTGACGACGGGGCGCTGATTCTGACTGACAGCGGCAGGGAAATTGCCGAAAAGATTTACGAAAAACACACGGTAATATCCGAATTTCTGAAAAAACTCGGCGTTCCGGAAGAAACGGCGGTGACGGACGCCTGTAAGATAGAGCATATAATAAGTGAAGAAACTTTTTCGGCAGTGAAAAAATTTCTTTGTAACACCTGATTTTGTTTTGTGTACACAGTGGATTTTGCCGGTAATTTAGTTATTTCTCGGCTTTACAGTCTGATAATGTCAAGACAGGGCAGCTTTAAGAGTTGCCCTGATTTTGTTTTTCAGTTTTATGTTACAGAGCCGGCATTTCAATACTGTGCGGCAGACGATCCTAAACGACGGTTTAACAGTCATATCAGCATATATTTGATTCGGTTGAACCGCTGTAAAGAAATAATTGCCCGGTATTCAGTTTAATTTATAACTCATTCTGATCAGAATATCCGGTTTTAAAGTCACAGTCGGCTACTGAAAAATTTTACTGCATGTCAAGCAGTAAATTATCATGTTCCGGAGATCTTCTGACTGAACTGAAAAAACGGTCCCTGCCCGGGACCGTTTTCGGTATTCATTATCAACACACAGTTGGTGATAACAAAAGTATTTTATTTTGCCTTAGAGAAACGATCAGTTGCCGAGATAAGCTTTTTTGACAAGATCACTGTTTGCAAGCTCGCTTCCGGTTCCGCTGAGAATTATATTTCCCGTTTCAAGAACGTATGCTCTGTCAGCTATCGCCAGTGCTTTTTCCGCATTCTGCTCGACAAGAAGTATAGTTGTTCCGGTGCTGTGAAGATGCTTTATCATTTCAAAAACCTGTGTTACAAGTATGGGCGCAAGTCCCATCGACGGCTCGTCAAGCATCATCAGCTTCGGGTGACTCATAAGAGCCCTGCCCATCGCAAGCATCTGCTGCTCACCGCCCGACAGCATTCCCGCAGGCTGTGATTTCCTTTCTTTAAGCCTCGGGAAAAGTCCGTAAACCGTTTCAATGTCTTTTTTTATTTCCGAAGGATTTTTGTTCACATATCCGCCCATCACCAGATTATCGTATACGGAAAGCTCGGAAAAAACCCGCCGTCCTTCCGGGACCTGAGTCATGCCCAGACGCACTATTTTGTGCGTAGGCATTCCGACTATGTTCTGCCCGTTGTATATTATCTCTCCGGATCTCGGATGGATAAGTCCCATTATGCTCTGCATGGTCGTTGTCTTGCCTGCGCCGTTTGCGCCTATCAGCGTTACTATTTCGCCTTCGTTTACCTCAAACGTTATCCCTTTGAGCGCCTGTATGACTCCGTAATAAACTTGCAGATCTTTGATTTCGAGAAGTGCCACTGTTTTTCCTCCTAACTGCCGATATACGCTTTTACGACCTGCGGGTCGCTAAGCGCTTCCTTTACGGTTCCCTGCGCTATAACCGTACCGAAATTAAGCACAGTTATTTCATTGCATATCTCGGTAACGAATTTGAGGTCATGCTCTATCAGCAGAACTGTTACTCCGAATCTGTCGCGTATTATCTCAACGGTACGTCTCAGATCTTCGGTTTCGATCGGGTTCATTCCCGCCGCAGGTTCGTCAAGCAGCAGAAGCTGCGGCTCTGTCGCCAGCGCTCTTGCTATTTCAAGCTTTCTCTGTTTTCCGTACGGAAGATTGCAGGAAAGATTGTTCCTTTCCTCGAGAAGTCCGAAAATATCGAGAAGTTCTTTTGCTTTTTCCCTCATTCTGCGTTCAACCGAAAAGTGCGCGGGCATTCTGAATATACTCTGCATAACGGAACAGCTGTACTCTTTTCTGTTGTGAAGCCCGACCATTACGTTGCGAACGACAGTCATGTTGTTGAAAAGTCTTATATTCTGAAAAGTCCTTGCGATGCCGCTGCGGTTTATTTTTTCCTGACTCAATCCTTTAAGCTCTTTTCCGTCAAGGAAAAAGGTTCCCTCCGTCGGCGTGTAGACACCTGTCAGAAGATTGAAAACCGTGGTCTTTCCGGCACCGTTCGGTCCGATAAGTCCGTAAATTTCTCCCTTTTTGACTTTCAGGTTAACGTCGCTTACAGCTTTAAGTCCTCCGAAGGAAATGCCGAGTCCTTTTGTTTCAAGTACATACTCACTCATCTTTTCCTTCCTCCTTTTTCTCAGAGGCTTCGATGTCCTTCTTTATTATTCCTACCGTCAGCACCTCGTCCATTTCGATTTTTGTAGGCACTACGTCCCATCTTCCGGTGTCGTCGGTTTCCTTTGCCGGATCTTTTTTCGGTTTTGTTATCTTTGCCCACAGGGTTCCGAGGTTATATTTTTCGCGTACGTTTTTCAGTGCAGGGGCGTTGTTGTAAATTATGATTCCGATGAGTATCAGTGCATATACGAGATTTTGCAGCACCGCAAGGTTTCCGGTGAGCACTGCCATAAGCTTATTGTTGAGGTAGGTTATAACCGCCGCAGAAAGCATAGTGCCGCTGAGGTTACCCATGCCTCCTATGACCACCATTACCAGTATCTCTATCGAATAGTTGTAATCGAATATTTCCGAGCGAACCGTTGCTTTTGTGTAGCTGTAAAGTACGCCGGCTATTCCGGCAAAGGCTGAGGAAATGACAAACACCAGGAGCTTGTATTTGGTTATATCGATTCCGGTTGCTCTTGCGGCTATTTCATTGTCTCTTATTGCAGTGATTGCGCGTCCGTGTTTGCTTCTTATCAGATTCTGTACCACTGCCAGAGTTGCAAGAACCAGCAGAAAACCGAAAACAAAGAGAATATTTTTGTTCATTCTCGGTGTCGGAAGTCCGAGAGCTCCTCCGAAGCTCTCGCTGCTGGTATTAAGGAAAATATTCCTGATTATTTCTCCGAACGCAAGAGTTACTATCGCCAGGTAGTCGCCTTTGAGTCTGAGTGCCGGCAGTCCGATTATGAAGCCGAACACAGCCGCGCATATTCCGCCGGCTATGAGCGAAAGCAAAAATACGGCGAAGTTACTGTCCGAAACGGCAAATTTTTCGCATATGACGGCGGAAAACTTGCCTCCGAGATAAGCCCCTACGCACATAAAACCCGCGTGACCGAGCGAAAGTTCACCGAGAAATCCGACAACTACGCTCAGCGAAATCGCAAGAATCAGCGCTATTGTTATTTCTTCAAGAAGATAGAGAGTGGAGTTCGGCAGGGCATTCACGGCTGAAAGTATACCGGTCACTGCCAGTGCCAGCGTTATTACAAGATAGCCGATATAATATTTCCATTTGATCGTGGAGAGAAACTTTTTCAAACTTTTTCCCTCCTTTTCTTTCCGAGAAGTCCGGTCGGCTTCACAAGAAGTACTATGATGAGTATAGAAAACTCAACGGCGTCGGTATATGGGGAAAGCGCCGGTACCGCGTTTGAAAACGTCTCGATTATACCGAGCAGCAGTCCTCCGACCATTGCGCCGGGAATAGATCCGATCCCTCCGATAACCGCTGCCGTGAAAGCCTTGATACCCGGCATCGCGCCGAATGTTGGTGTTATCGCAGGTGATTTGAGCAGTGTGAAAACTCCCGCAAGCGCAGCAAGCGCCGAACCTATTGCAAAGGTTATCATTATGATGGTGTTGACGTTTATTCCCATCAGCTGTGCCGCGCCCTTGTCTTCGGACACCGCTATCATGGCGCGTCCGGTTTTCGAGTACTTTACGAAAATGCTGAGCGCCGCCATCACCGCTGCCGAGCATACAAGCGTTATTATCGTCGGTATGTCTATCGACACGGCTCCGAGCTGGAGTTTCTTTTCAAATGTAGCTATTTCGACAAACTTGGTGGCTGAACCGAAAAGTATCTGGGCAAAGCTTTGAAGAAGGTAGCTTACGCCGATCGCCGTAATCAGAACGGCGAGAGGAGAAGAACCCCGCAGTGGCTTGTAAGCCAGTTTTTCGATGAGTATGCCTATTACGACACAGAATACTATTGCCGCCGCTATCGCTACGATTGGATTTATGAAAAGAAAGAGGAAAATCGTATATCCTCCGACCATTATGATGTCTCCGTGTGCGAAATTCAGCATCTTGGCTATTCCGTACACCATTGTGTAGCCGAGGGCGATCATGGCGTATATGCCGCCGAGACTCAGGCCGTTTATCAGCGTCGAGAAAAATGTTTCCATTTGTTTTTCCTTTTTGTCATATCACAGAAATTGCTGACAAAGCCGGAGCTGTGTCAGCAATTTCCTCGATTTTCCGGGGATAATCAGGCGTTTGCCTCTTTAACCACGTATTTGATTGCGTTTTTGCTTACTGTTCCGTCATCGTTCCAGGATATCGTTGATTTTTCGTTTCCTATGCATTCTCCGGTAACTCCGCGGATTGTGAAATCATCTTTTCTGAAAACCTCAGAAAGAATGTCACAGAATTCCGAAGGGGACATGGTAGCGGTTATTGTCTTTCCGTCGGCAACAGCAACTTTAAGTGCTTCATATATGGCGTATACGCAGTCGTATGCGGAAGCGCCGAACTGGTTTATCGGGAATTTGGATTCGTCGAATTTTTCATTGTACTTTGCGATAAGCTCAGCGGCAGGACCTTCTGTTGCCTTTGAGTTGAAGTGCGAGAGGTAGGAAACCTCCTGCTTAATTGTGTTGATGTCGAATCCTTCGACCGCCGTGTCGATTCCGTCAAGACCGTCGCATCCGAAGAAGATGGCGTCGCCCTTCATTTTTGATGTCGCGGCTCTCATGAACACTGCGGCTTCGCTGGTGTATATCGGGAGGAAAACGACGTCGCAGTCTTTGAGACTCTCCGCCTGTGAGTCATATGAGGTGGGCTTTCCGGTGAAGGAGGTTTCCACCATCGTTGCTTTGAGTGAATCGTCAAGGTTTGCCTTGAAGTTGTTGTTGATTCCGACAGAGTAGTCGTTGTCAGCCTGATAAAGGATGCCTATTTTCTTTCCGGCGAAATTTCTGTTGAAGTATTCAGCGGACGCCGTTCCCTGGTTTGAGTCGGTAAAGCACATCTGGAAACCGTTTGTTCCGTTCGGGATCGCGTCGCCGGTTGCGGAGGGCGTGAGGTAAAATACGTTATCCTCTTCCGCGAGAGCTTTGAACTCAATTCCGGCGCCCGTAGTAACCGTTCCGAGAGAAATCTGCATACCCTTCTGATACATATCCGAGTAGGTTGCGGAAACTTTCGCCGAATCCGCTTCGTCATTGGTGTCGATAAGCTCGAACATAATTCCGTTGAGTCCGCCTGCGGCGTTGATCTCTTCTATTGCGAGTTTTGCGCAGTTGGAAACCGCCATTCCGTAGCTTGCATAGTCTCCTGTAAGAGGTCCGGAAACTCCTATTTTGATGGTTGTGTTATCTGCCGCATAGTTCTTGTCGGCGCACGAAGTGAAAGCAAACGCCGTTGCAAGCATCACTGCTGCCAGTATTACCGACAGTATTCTTCCTGATCTTTTCATGATCTGTCTCCTGTTCCGCGGCGATACGTCGCCGCAATGTTAATATTTTATATTATATATTATTTTATCTCTCATTTCAATAAATATTTTTACCAATTTTTTCTTCCCGGTTTCCTGCTTTTTTGACGTTTCAGTCAATTTATTATCTTCAATGGCTGATTTTACCACTTTCATTAACGCTTTTCCGTGCGATCGTGATCTGGCTGTCTGATTCTTCCGGTAAATTGAGAGGATCGACTTGACCGATTGGAATTTTCGTTCGGTTTTTTCCCCATAGACGGTCGCTTTCAATGGGTTTTCAGAAAGGTATTGATTTTTGGCGACGTTTGCGTTATAATATTTCCGTGCCGCCTTAGCGGCACGGGCACTACTTTTGAAAGGTAACACTTATGAACGAAAGACAGTCGCACATCAGGAATTTTTCGATAATCGCTCATGTCGACCACGGCAAGTCCACGCTTGCCGACCGTCTTCTTGAAATTACAAAAACAGTAACTTCGCGCGAAATGGAAGACCAGTTGCTCGACAACATGGAGCTTGAACGTGAACGCGGCATAACCATCAAAGCAAGAGCTGTAAGAATGCTGTACCGTCATACCGACGGAGAAGATTACATTCTGAATCTGATCGACACTCCCGGTCACGTTGACTTCAACTACGAGGTTTCGAGGTCGCTTTACGCCTGTGAAGGTGCGGTGCTTGTGGTCGACGCCACTCAGGGCGTTGAGGCGCAGACGCTCGCCAACGCCTATCTTGCCATAGATGCCGGGCTTGAAGTTGTACCGGTCATAAACAAAATCGACCTGCCGTCTGCGGACGCAGTTCGTGTCCGCGGTGAAATAGAGGATGTGATCGGGATACCTGCCGATGGCTGTCCGGAGGTTTCCGCAAAAACCGGACTCAACATCGAATCGGTGCTTTCTGCGGTCGTTGAGCAGATTCCGCCGCCGAAGGGCAACGAAGATGATCCGCTCCGGGCGCTTATATTCGATTCTTATTACGACCCGTATCTCGGAGTTGTCGTCAACATAAGGGTGTTTGACGGGACGGTAAGAACAGGCGATAAAATCAAAATGATGAGCAGCGGCGCAGTGTTTGAAGTCACCGACGTCGGAGCTCTCGAACCGTTCGGGCTTTCTTCCACCGGAGTAATAAGGTCGGGAGAGGTTGGTTACCTCACCGCGTCGATCAAAACTTTGTCAGATACGTCAGTCGGAGATACGATTACTCTTGCGGACAATCCCGCAGTAAAAGCTCTCCCGGGGTTCAAAAAAGTCAGCCCCATGGTGTTTTCCGGAATTTATCCCGAGGACGGAGCCAGATACGAAGATCTGAAAGACGCTCTTACAAAGCTCAGACTCAACGACGCCGCGCTTTCCTATGAGCCGGAAACCTCACTTGCGCTCGGCTTCGGATTCCGTTGCGGATTTCTCGGACTGCTCCATATGGAGATCATCCAGGAAAGACTTGAAAGGGAATTCAATCTTGACATAATAACCACAGCTCCGAGTGTTGTTTACAAGATCGACAGGAAGGACGGAACCACGGTATTTATCGATAACCCGTCGAACTATCCCGGAAACGACGAAATCGACAAGGCTTACGAGCCGATGGTGAAGGCAAGTATAATCACGCCGTGTGAATATGTCGGAGGAATAATGGAGCTTTGTCAGGACAGACGTGGAATATTCCTCGACATGAAGTACATTGACAAAACAAGGGCTGAGCTTCATTACAATCTGCCGCTCAGCGAAATTATTTACGACTTTTTCGATTCGCTGAAAAGTCGCAGCAAGGGTTATGCTTCACTTGATTATGAGCTTTGCGGATACAGTGAGTCAAAGCTTGTAAAGCTTGATTTTTTGCTTAACGGCGAACCCGTAGACGCTCTTTCTTTCATAGTCCATGAGGAAAAAGCGTATCCGCGCGCAAGAAAGATCGCCGAAAAACTGAAAGAAAACATCCCGCGTGCGCTGTTTGAAATTCCTATTCAGGCGGCTATAGGAGGCAAGGTCATCGCAAGGGAAACCGTGAAGGCAATGCGCAAAGACGTTCTTGCCAAATGTTACGGCGGAGATATAACTCGCAAGAAGAAATTGCTTGAAAAACAAAAAGAAGGCAAAAAGAAAATGCGGCGGCTCGGCAGCGTAGAAGTCACCCCGGAAGCGTTTATGGCTGTGCTTAAATTCGATGACGATTGATCCGCAACGGATATTTTTCGGCATACATCACCCGCTCGGAGACGGATTTCATTGCATTAGGACATTCAGGTACAAAAAATGAAAAAAACCGGAATTTACATTCATATACCGTTCTGCCGCTCAAAGTGCGCTTACTGCGATTTTTATTCGCTCCCGGCAACAAAGTATTCATCCGAGACGGTCGAAGAGTATGTACATGCGCTTGAAAGGCAGATTACGTGTTTTATTCAGAACCGGGCGGAAAAGATAACCGTTGACAGCATATATTTCGGCGGAGGAACACCCTCCCTGTTGTCGGGATGTCAATTTGACATGGTACTTTCACTGCTGAACAAGTCGTTTGATATAACCCGTGACGCGGAAATCACTGCCGAAAGCAATCCGTGCACGCTCAGCAAGCAAAAACTTTCGGAAATGAAAGCCGCGGGTTTAAATCGTCTGAGCTTAGGTGTGCAGAGCTTTTCCGACACCGAGCTTGAAACGATAGGCAGACTTCACAGCGCCGCACAGGCGACAGAAGCGTTTTATCTTGCACGTGAATGCGGTTTTGACAATATCGGGCTTGATCTGATACTCGGACTTCCCGGTCAGACGAAGGAAAGTTTTTTTGATTCTCTTGAAAAATCCGTGTCGCTTCACCCGGAGCATCTTTCAGTCTACGGTCTTTCGCTTGAAGAAGATACCCCGCTTTACAGGAACCGGGATTTTTATACCTTTCCCGGAGAAGAAGTCTGTGCAGGAATGTTTTCCGATGCTGTTTCCCGCCTTGCGGAAAACGGTTACCAAAGGTACGAAATATCTAATTTCGCAATGGACGGTTACCGTTGCAGGCACAATCTTCATTATTGGCATGGAGATGAATATCTCGGGTTCGGGGTTGCGGCGTCCTCTTATTTTAACGGTGTCAGAAGTACAGCGCGAAAGGATCTCAGAGCTTTTCTGAAATGCAGGAGCAGCGGTGATTTTGACGCTTTTTCGGTTGTTGAAGAAGTCATCGGACCGGAAGAGAAGGCACGTGAGTATATAATGCTTTCTTTGAGACTTACCGAAGGACTATCGGTCTCAAAGCTGAAAGAACTCACCCCTGACAGCGGATTTTATCTCGGTAAATGCGATAACTATCTGAAATCGGGTTTGATGAGAAAAGAAAATGACAGACTGTTTTTTACCGAACGCGGCTTTGAAGTTTCAAACAGCATTCTTTCCGAAATTCTTTACTGAAAAAGTCTTTTGCCGACCGGAAAAAAGTCCGGCTTTGAAATTTATGCCGGTTGCCGGTATGCGGAGCGGTTTTGATAATTTATAACGAATTGTAACGGAGTAAATATGGCAGATCTTAATATTGTGCTGGTTGAACCGGAAATTCCTCAGAATACCGGAAACGTAGCACGTACCTGCGCCGTAACCGGCGCTGCGCTTCACCTTGTGAAGCCCATGGGCTTTGAAATCGACGACCGCAAGCTGAAACGCGCCGGTCTCGATTACTGGGATAAACTGGACATCACTTACTATGACAGCCTTTCGGATTTTCTGAAAGTAAACGGAGACGAGCACCTTTTTTTCTTTTCGACCAAAGCTGTAAAAACTCACTTTTCGGTCGTCTACCCCAAAAGATGTTTTATAGTTTTCGGAAAGGAGACCGCAGGCCTCCCTGCCGAGCTGATAAGGCAAAACCCGAGCAGGTCGGTAAGGATACCCATGAGAGATGAGCTGAGATGTCTGAATCTGTCAAATTCCGTCGCAATAGCGGCGTATGAGGTGCTAAGACAGCACGGTTGCCCCGGACTTCACTGAATATTTGTCGGCGCATCACTCCATTGCCGTTTTTTTCATCCCGGCAAACGCTGAATTCCCTTTTCCGGGCAACGGCAATCAGCTTTACGGCATTACGTTTACTTAAAACAAGCGCTTGGTAATTTTTTCAAAACGGCAAAGCTCCGCCTTAAAGCGGCGCTTTGCCGTTTTTCCGAGCAATATTCACAGAATATTAGCAGGATATTGCATTTTTTATTATAATATGTTTGTATAATAATTCCGACAGACAACAAATCTCGCAAGGAGTGCCTCAGATGGGAATCATTTCTAAAATATTCGGAACTTACAGCCAACGGCAGATCAGACATATCACAAAACAGGTTGATCTTATCGAATCGCTGGCGGATAAATACGCCGGTATGTCAGACGGAGAACTATCATCCACTACGGAAAAACTAAAAGAACGTCTGGCTTCAGGAGAAACCCTTGACGATATCCTCCCGGACGCTTTTGCAGCCGTGAGAGAAGCCGCTGACAGAGTGCTCGGAAAGCGTCCGTTCAGGGTTCAGGTGATCGGAGGTATAATACTCCATCAGGGAAGAATTGCCGAAATGAAGACCGGAGAAGGTAAAACCCTTGTTGCGGTACTTCCTGCATATCTTAACGCCCTTGCAGGTAAAGGCGTTCATATCGTCACCGTCAATGAATATCTGGCAAGGGTCGGTCAGGAGGAAATGAGCCGGGTTTACGGCTTTATGCGTCTGACGACCGGACTTGTGCTTCACAGTCGGACAAAAGAAGAGAAAAAACAGGCATACCTTTGCGACATAACTTACGGGACAAATAACGAATTCGGTTTTGATTACCTGCGTGACAACATGGTGATCTACAAGGACAGGAAGGTCCAGAGAGGTCACGCCTTTGCCATAGTCGATGAGGTCGACTCGATACTCATCGATGAAGCCCGTACACCGCTTATCATTTCCGGTGAGGGAGATGAGTCGACCGATATATATCAGAAAGCGTGCAAGTTTGCCAAAACCCTGCGTGAATTCAGGATAAAAGAGCTTGACAGCAAGGTCATAAACCCTGAGGTTGAGGAAAACTACGATTACACCGTGGATGAAAAAGCCCGCAGTACGGTTCTGACTGCGTCGGGAATCAAAAAGGCGGAACAGTTCTTCGGGCTTGAAAACCTTTCCGACCCGCAGAACTCCACTCTCGCTCATCATATAAACCAGGCGATACGTGCAAGGGCAATAATGCACCGTGACGACGATTACATCGTAGACAAAGGCAAGGTCATAATAGTCGATTCATTTACCGGAAGACTGATGCCCGGAAGAAGATACAGCGACGGACTTCATCAGGCGATCGAGGCAAAGGAAAACGTAAAGATACAAAAAGAATCAAAGACGCTTGCAACGATAACCTTCCAGAATTATTTCCGTCTGTATTCAAAGCTTTCCGGAATGACCGGTACGGCTCTTACAGAGGAAATGGAATTCCGTGAAATATACTCGCTCGACGTTGTTGAAATCCCGACAAACAAACCAATGATAAGGATAGATCACCCGGACAGGGTTTACCGTACGGTCGCCGCAAAGTATAAGGCTATCTGCGCTCAGATAGAGGAATGCCACGAAAAAGGTCAGCCGGTGCTGGTCGGAACGGTCTCGGTCGATAAGTCCGAGCTGCTGTCCTCAATGCTCGGAAAAATGGGAATACAGCACAAAGTCCTCAACGCCAAACAGCATGAGAGAGAAGCTGAGATAGTTGCCGAGGCGGGAAGACCCGGCGCCGTTACCATAGCCACAAATATGGCGGGAAGAGGAACCGACATCATGCTCGGGGGTAACGCAGAGCACCTCGCAAAAAACGAGATGAGAAAAATGGCCGACAGTGAGACCAATATGCCCCTGTATACCGAGGAAATGATTGGGGCTGCCGTCGGTTCGGCTCAGAATGTCTCAGAGGAAGTTCTTGCGGCAAGAAAAGTATATCATTCGCTGTACGAAAAGTACAAGGAAAAAATAGAACCTTTGGCGGAACAGGTGAGGGAAGCCGGAGGACTGTTCATAGTAGGCACGGAAAGACATGAAAGCAGACGTATAGACAATCAGCTCAGAGGCCGTTCCGGCAGACAGGGCGACCCCGGAGAGAGTAGGTTTTTCCTTTCACTGGAAGACGATCTAATGCGCCTTTTCGGAAGCGAAAGAGTCATCGGAATGGTAGACAGACTCGGCATGGGAGATCAGCCGATAGAGGCAGGACTTCTTTCGGGTGCAATCGAAAGGGCACAGAAACAGCTTGAATCCCAGAACTTCCAGCGCAGAAAAAATGTTCTGAGCTACGACGACGTAATGAACGAACAGCGTAAGATAATTTACAAACAGCGTGACGAAGTACTCGACGGGGACGATATGAGCGACAAGATAAAGTCGATGATCGAGTCCTATATATCTGAAACCGTAGACAGATATATGCCGGAAGAAGAGTCGATGAGGCAGCCCGATGAACTGAGAAACAGATTTTTCGGATGGCTCTGCGGCCCGGACGATTTCAAATACACCGAGGAAGAGCTGGGCAGTGTCGACGTCGGAAAGATAAAAAGCGACCTGACGGAAAAGGCACTCGGCATTTACAGAGATAAAGAAGCCCTTTTCGGAGAAAAGCTGAGAGAAGTCGAAAGAGTTATTCTTCTTCGCAACGTAGATACAAAGTGGATAGATCATCTTGACGCAATGGACGATCTCAAAGGCAGTATCGGACTTCAGGCGTATGCGCAGAGAAACCCGATAAGCGAGTACAGAATAACAAGCGCCGATATGTTTGACGAGATGATAGCGTCGATCAAAGAGGATACTGTCCGAAATGTTCTGACGGTCTTCCCGGCGGCGACGATAGAACGTAAAGAAGTGGCGAAGATAACGGGAGAAAACTTTACCGATACCTCCAAAGCCGAAAAAAGCAGCAGGACCGTCGTTGACAAGCGCGGAGGAGTCGCCAAAAATGCGCCGTGTCCGTGCGGAAGCGGCAAAAAATTCAAGCGTTGTTGCGGAAAAGATCTGTTCAAGGATGACAGAGACTGATAAATAAGGAGTCGGATGATGAGAGCGGGTTTTCTGCTTCTGGGATTTTTGCTGATGTTTTCTTTTCCGGTCGGAGACATATCTGTTTTCCCGCTCGGAGGGTTTCTTCTGATACTGCTTGCGGTGCTGAGACTTGAAAAGTTCGAAAAGATTTTTTCTCCGTCAAAATACGCATTGTCGGCAGCCGCTGTGCTGTCGCTGGCGTTATTGGTGTTTCAGATACTGAGACAGACCGCAGCAGTAGCTTCGGACGGAGCTGCGGGTGATATTTACACCTTGCTTAGACTTGCAGTCGAAATAGCGGAGATAACGGTCATGGTCATGATATATCCCGGATTTAAAGTCATAGCAGTAAAGTCAGGCGTAAAGTCGCTTGAAAAACTGACCTACGCCGCCATGACGGTTATGTTTGCATATATTGTTTTTCAGATAATAGTAACGGTAATAAGGGTTTTCATCCCTGAAATACTGACCGGATTTGAAATCGTCATTGTATACCCGTTTGCGCTCGGATACATCTGGCGAGCGGTAAATGTCTGGATCGCGTTTACTCTCCTTACAAAAGTTTCGGGAGGAAAAACATGAACGAAAGGAGTTACACTTTGAAAAAGTCAGCTTTTGGCGGCGGAGCGTTTATTACGCTGATCATCGGGCTGTTGTTTTTCGTCAACCCGATGATATCAATGCTTGATATCTTACCGGACTTTATCGGATGCGCTCTCGTCATGTACGCTTCAAACAAGCTGAGAGCGGTCAGCGCCGATATGGACGGTGTTTTTGCCTTCTTCCGGAATATACTTATCGTTTCCGTTGTAAGGCTCGCCGTTATTTTTGTTATGCCGCAGACTGACGAGGTTATGATGCTGACGCTTACTCTTGTATTTGCGTTGGCGGAGTTCGGTACAGCGGTTTTTGCTTTCCCGGCGCTGTTTGAAGCGCTTTCCGGAATGAGTATAAAATTCGGGAATAAGATAAGCGTCAGACCTGAAATACGTCAGGTTTCGGTAGCTTTCTTTGCAGCTCGCGGTTTTTTTTCAATTCTTCCGCATATTACCTCCGTTTTCAATGAAAGCGAAGATATCCTTGCCCCGCAGCCCGAGTACGTAATGGACTATTCCTCTCTGCTTATGCTGGCGAATATCATTCTCACACTTGTTTTTGCGGTATTTTTCCTGGCATTAACCGTACCGGCACTTTGGAAGTTCGCTTCCGACAGAGAATTGCTGAGTCTGATAAATGCCGGGATAACAGAAAGAAGATCGTCGGATTCCGAATATTTCCTGCGCCGTACCCTCTGTATTGCGCTTTCTGTCGCCGCATACTGCCATCTGTTTCTCATCGATATAATCGGCGACGGCATAAACTACATGCCGGATTTCATTTTCGGCGGATTTCTCGTCTGGGCTCTTCTGCTTATGAGAAATTATGTCGGAAACACACGTGCAGCGACGGTAAGCGCAGCTGTTTACACTGTATTGTCAGCTGTGAATTTCTTTGTTTACAACGATTTTATGAAAAAAAGGTTTTTTGCCTCATTTGATACTCTGATATTCAGATTTCCGGAAGAATATATTTTTGCCGTTTCGGTGTCGTTTGCCGAGACGGTCAGCCTTGCATTTACAGCCGTTCTGTTTTACCGGACGCTGAAAATATTCATAAAAGACCGTATCGATTACGACGTGCCGGAGTGCTTTGTCCGGACAAAGAATATCAAGGATAAATTCGTGAAGAATACAGTGACACTGTCAAAGGTATACATTGCCATCCTGATCGTAGTTGCGGTTTCAGGGACCGCATTCACAGCACTTCTTCATCCGTTTCCGTACTACTGGATGATACATTTTGTACTTAACGTCGCACTTTTTGCCATCTCTTCCGTGCTTTTCCTCAGAATGCGTTCCGGGGTGATCACAAAATACCAAAGACCGGAGGACGCTGACCGGCAATGATATCTTCTCGGCACTTAACCGAGGTTTATTGAAACAGCAGAGTCTTCACTTGATTTTCAGCAGTAATACTGAATTTCGGACTTAATGTCTCTGAAAAGGATGTAATATGAGTGGATTTGTTCATCTGCATTTGCACAGTGAATACAGTCTCCTTGACGGCGCATGCAGAATTTCGGAAATTCCGAAAAAAGCCGCACGGTCCGGACATACGGCAGTCGCAGTGACGGATCACGGCGTCCTTTACGGCGCCGTGAGCTTTTTCAAGTCATGCAAAGCAAACGGAGTAAAGCCGATAATAGGCTGTGAAGTGTATGTTGCGCAAAGGACAAGGTTCGACCGGGTGTTTTCCGAGGATTCTTCTCCGAATCATCTGACTTTGCTCTGCAAAAACGAAACCGGTTACAGAAATCTTATTAAAATGGTTTCACTTTCCTTTACCGAAGGGTTTTACATAAGACCGAGAGTTGATATGCAGCTCCTCAGAGAATGCTCCGAGGGGCTTATCGCGCTTTCGGGTTGCTTGCAGGGGAGAATACCCTCGCTTATATTGCAGGGTATGGCCGGAAAAGCGCTGGAAGAAGCACTTGAAATGCAGAAGATATTCGGTAAAGGCAATTTCTATCTTGAACTCCAGAATCATGGTGCCGAACAGGACGAAAGGCTCTGCACGATCATTAAAAATATTTCCGAGAGAACCGGTATACCGATGGTCGCCACAAACGACGTGCACTATCTTGAAAGGAGCGATTCTGAAACCCACGCGGTCATGATGTGTATTCAAACCAATACCAAGTTAACCGACGGTCACAGAATCGGACTTCCGAGCGATGAATTCTATTACAAAAGCACTGATGAAATGGAAAAACTTTTTTCCGATTATCCCGGAGCTGTGGAAAACAGTGTGAAGATTGCAGAAAAATGTAATTTTGAGTTTGCCTTCGGTGAGTATCATCTTCCGGCTTTTCGTCCGGAAAACGGTTCAAAACCTTCGCAATACCTGAAATATCTCGCAGAGGAAGGACTGAAAAAAAGAGTATCAGAGGGGAGTGTGGTTTACTGCCCTGAAAGAAATCCGGAGCATTATCGCAGCAGAATGCTGTATGAGCTTGAAATAATCGAAAGCATGGGTTACTCTGAGTACTATCTGATAGTATGGGATTTTGTGAGATATGCCAAAAGCAGGAAAATTCCGGTAGGACCAGGCAGAGGCTCAGGTGCCGGAAGCATAGTTGCCTATCTTCTCGGAATAACCGACGTTGATCCGCTTGTTTACGGGCTTATTTTTGAGCGTTTTCTGAATCCCGAACGTATAAGCATGCCGGATTTTGATATAGATTTCTGCTACCGCAGACGCGAGGAAGTAATAAAATATGTGACTTCAAAGTATGGGGCGGACAGGGTAAGTCAGATAGTGACATTCGGTACAATGGCGGCGAAAGCTGCGGTAAGGGATGTCACAAGAGCCATGGGGCTGCCGTATGCAGACGGCGACGCAATTGTCAAAGCGATGCCGAAAAAGTTCGGG
Organism: uncultured Clostridia bacterium; assembly: GCA_944381095.1. GTDB lineage: Bacteria > Bacillota > Clostridia > Oscillospirales > CAG-272 > SIG673. Next base: position 16,849 of record CALWJW010000033.1, read on the forward strand.
GTAACGCTTTCTGATGCCGAAAAATCAAAGGATTTTCTCGTGCTTATGGAAGCTTCTCCGGAAATTTCCAGAATAATCAGGACGGCAAAGCAGCTTGAAGGCATGCCGAGACATTCCTCTACACATGCCGCCGGAGTGGTCATAGCTGACCGTGAGCTGTATGAGTACGTTCCTCTCGCACTGAGCGGTGAAACAAGGGTAACTCAGTACGATATGGATACACTGGCTGAGCTGGGACTTCTCAAATTTGATTTTCTGGGACTTAGAACTCTCACTGTCATAAGCGACGCGGAAAAGCTGGTACAAAGAAATTATCCTGGATTTTCTGTCGAAAATATACCTCTTGACGACGAAAAGACGTTTTCCATGCTGAAAAAAGGTCAGACAAGCGGAGTTTTTCAGCTTGAATCTGCCGGAATGAAGCAGTTGCTTACTGAGCTGAAACCGGAAACGATCCCGGATATAATGATAGCTCTTTCAATGTACCGCCCGGGACCTATGGAAGCCATTCCTCAGATGCTGAAAAACCGGGAGTCGGGAAAAACGGAATATACGCTTCCGGAGCTTGCCGGTATTCTCGATGACACCTACGGTTGTATTGTTTATCAGGAGCAGGTCATGCAGATATTCCGCAGGCTCGCCGGATATTCTTACGGAAAAGCGGACACGGTAAGAAAGGCTATCTCCAAAAAAAAGCCGGAGATAATTGAAAAACAGAAGGAAGCGTTTCTTGCGGGTTGCAGACAGAATTCGATGCCGGAGCAAGCCTGTCGGGAGCTTTTCGATAAGCTTTGCGCGTTTGCGGGTTACGCCTTTAACAAAAGTCATGCCGCGGCATATTCGCTTATTGCATATCGCACCGCATACCTTAAAGCCAATTATCCCGCGATGTTCCTTGCTGCTCTGATGACAAGTGAACTGAATAACCGTGTCAAGCTCGCTGAATATATCGGGGAAGCCAAGCGTCTTGGCATACAAATGCTGCCGCCTTCGGTAAATTCAAGTGAAAACGACTTCACATGCGACGGAGGCAACATACGGTACGGCCTTTCCGCGCTTAAAAATATCGGAAGAACTTTTGTCGACAGATTGGTCGAGGAGAGAAACTCCGGCGGTAATTTTGTTTCGTTTACCGATTTCTGCGAAAGAATGTCCGGCAGAGACCTTACCAAAAAGCAAGCCGAAACTCTTATTTGTGCCGGAGCCTTTGATACGCTCGGAATTTACCGCAGCCAACTTATGGAAAAATACGACGGGATACTGCTCAGGATATCCGAAAAAAACCGTAGCGGAGTCACCGGTCAGATGAGTCTTTTTTCCGCCGAAGAGAACCGTGAAAACGAACTCGGAGATTATCCGGATATACCGGAATTCAGTTTGCGGGTGCGATTGAACCTTGAATATGAGGCCTCCGGAATGTATTTTTCCGGTCACCTCACAGACGAATACTCGGAAAATGCGGAGGATGCCGGTGCCGTACCGATAGCCTCGGTGCTGGCGTCATTTGACAATGAAAGTCCGAGCGGTGAGTATTCGGAAGGTGACACAGTATGTGTTTCCGGAACAGTCAGAAGCGTAACTGTCAAAACTCCTGATTCCGGTAAAAAGATCGCTTTCGCTGATATCCAGGATGCGGGCGGCGATATTGAAATTATCTTTTTCAGTACAGCATACAACGAATTTTCTCAGTTGCTCGCAAAAGACAATGTAATAGCCGTCTCCGGCAAAATCACGGTAAGGGAAGAAGAAGGAGAGGTTAAAATAATTGCTTCAAAAGCTCTCCCGCTTCTGCCAAACGATAAATACAAACCGTCCGCCGGCTTGAAAAAGGTTTCAAACTGCGGGAAATCCTCGGAGACAGGAGCAGCAAAAAATAATCTATCAGCTGAGGTAAAGTCAGCCGTCAGGAAGGATTTAACAGATAAAAATACGTTACCGGTTGAGCAGATCTCAGGTACAGCTCATAAACCGGCTGATAACCGGTCTACTGCCGGAACAGGTCATAAGCTGTATCTGCGTGTAGCAAACACGGAAAGCCCCGAGGCAGAGAAAATTATCAGACTGATTGAAAGTTATCCGGGTGAAACGGAAGTGTTTTTTTATGAAACCGAAAAGAACCGTTATCTGAAATACAGAAAAGGTGGGATCAACGCAGAAAGCACAGCACTCGAAAAGCTTGAAGCTGCTCTGGGTAAGGAAAATGTGGTGCTGAAATTTGCCGGTAAGGGAACGGGTAAACAGTCCGGTTGAAGTTTTAGGATAAGTCTTTTGCGGTCAGTTAACGATCAGTATCGCCGAACCGCGGCGGCAGATCGGAC
>CALWJW010000034.1 GCA_944381095.1 uncultured Clostridia bacterium
ATAAACATTCGCACCAGTCGAGAACCCACGCGCATTTGCGTTTGGAGCTTTTTAGTTAGCCAGTAATATAAATTTTCACGCCAGACCGTCACCTTTTTTAGTTTACGTAAAGACTTTGGGTGTCGGCACGTAAGTGGTGCGCACGTTTTCATTGCTAAAACAGTTATGAGCATTCTATCAGTCAGAATGGCCTGAAAAAATGTTTTCGGCACTTTTGTCGGTGATTACAAAATAAATCGTGCGTTATGATGGAGTTTATCTGTTAATGAATGAGATATCTTAGTCTAAACAAGTTGAAAGCATAACCATACTTTTGTTATTATTTATTGCTGTCATCAGTAAGTACGATATATGGGCTTTTTTCTGAGAGCGAAGCCACAGGTTTTGTTGTCAATTATAAAGCACAATATACCGTTCGAGATCGGTCACAATTATTACGTCCGGCTTTACAAAAAACGTTTTATGCCTGTTTTACTGATTGACATGAAAAATATGCATTGAAACTTACTGCTTTTGAAATACGTAAAATCCGAGTTGAGGTAATTTGTTAGAATAAGCTTGATAAAATAAAGAATTTTAGAAAAACGTTAGAAATTAAAATTCAGCGAACGATAAAATTTTTCCGGCTTGTAATAAAGCTCACATAATCAGACAGAATTTATATATATAGCAACTTATTGAATATTAAGCAGATTGAAATATTATAATTGACTTTTGTTATAAGTTATGATATACTTACAAAGGCGTGAAAAGGCAGGATATAAAATGTCAGATCAGGTTATGTTGTTTGTTTTCGGACTGATTTTGCTCATAAAGGGCGGAGATTGGTTTGTAGGCGGCGCCGGTGCAATTGCGAGACGACTTCATTTGCCGGAAATCCTGATAGGAGCAACTGTTGTTTCTATCGGTACCACTTTGCCGGAGGTTATGGTTTCAGCCACGTCAGCTGTACAGGGAATCGGTGGTATTGCCTACGGAAACGCTATCGGCTCGGTGATATGTAATACAGCGCTTGTTGCAGCTGTTACCGTTGCAGTAAGACCGAGCTCTGTCGACAGAAATTCCCTGATTTTACCGATAGGCTTTTTCTTTTTAAGTGCGATTTTTTACGCTTTCAATGCGTATGTTTTCGGAAAATTCACTCGCGGTTCCGGTATTGTTTTGTTGGCGATATTTTTGTTTTATATGGTCGTCACAGTTTTACAGATGAAAAAAATCCGGTACCTGAATCCGAGATTACGGCAAGAGATTTGCAGGAAGAAATTGAAAAATCCGACGAAGGTGAAGTAAGGCAGTCGCTTTTAAAATCTCTCATTTATCTTGCGGTCGGAGCGGCACTTATCGCTATCGGAGCGGATCTTCTGGTCGATAACGGTACAAAAATCGCCAAAGCTCTCGGTGTGCCTGAAACTGTAATAGCTCTGACTTTTGTAGCTCTCGGCACTTCGTTGCCTGAACTCGTTACAGCCGTAACGTCTCTTGCAAAAGGACACAGTGCGCTGTCACTCGGTAATGTAATCGGGGCAAATCTGTTCAATTTGGTACTTGTAACAGGAGTTTCTGCTACGATAGCTCCATTTGCTGTGCCGGCAGATAAATCACTTAATGGTATAAATGCTTCGCTCATTATCGATATTCCGGTAATGTTCGGAGTTATGCTTTTGCTTGCGGTTCCGGTTTTGCTCAGGGGAAAGCTGTATAAACCACAGGGAATAGCGTTGCTTATTGTATACGCAGGATTTTGTTTAATGCAGTTCCTGATTTAATCAGTTTTTGACTTATACGATATTTTAAGGGGAAAATTAAATGGATATAATCAGAGTAGAGCACTTGTGTAAAAGCTACGGGCAGTTAAAGGCGGTAAGTGACATAAGTTTCAGAGTTGAGGAAGGTGAATTTTTTTCGTTTCTCGGACTGAACGGCGCAGGAAAGAGCACAACTATATCTATTATTTGCGGCTGTCTTTCAAAAGACAGTGGAACTATTCGGATCGACGGGCTTGACGCCGAAAAAAATTCAGATGCTATCAAAAGAAAACTCGGTGTCGTATTTCAGAATTCAGTTCTTGACAGACCGCTCAGCGTAATTGAAAATCTGAGGGTAAAGGCGGCAATGTACGGAATAACCGGTAAAGATTTTAACGACAGTTACAAAAGACTTTCAGAGTTGCTTGATTTCGGAGATCTTTCCGATAGGGCAGTAGGAAAGCTTTCCGGAGGTCAGCGGCGCAGGATTGATATAGCCAGGGCGCTGATACACGGTCCGAGGATACTTATACTTGATGAGCCGACGACCGGGCTTGATCCGCAGACAAGAAAAATGCTCTGGAACACTCTCGGTAAACTGAGAAAAGAAAACAAACTAACGGTTTTTCTTACAACTCATTACATGGAAGAGGCGTCGGACTCGGATTATGTCGTGATAATAGATTCCGGAAAAATAGCCGCAAGCGGAACTCCTTTGGAGCTGAAAAACAAATTCACCTCAGACTATGTGACGCTTTACGGTATAAGTGAAAATGAAGTAAAGAAGCTTTCTGACAAATATTCGGAAATTTCAGACGGGTACAGGATAAATGTGCCTGATACAGAAGCAGTGAAGGCCATGATTTTGCAGAATCCGGGAATTTTCAGGGATTTTGAAGTGGTAAAAGGGAAAATGGACGACGTATTCATTTCCGTGACGGGAAAGAAATTTTCGGAGGAATGAATAAATGAAAACACTTTTGATTTTTACACGGCGGAATATAAAACTTTTCTTCAAAGACAAAGGAATGTTTTTTACATCCCTTATAACTCCTATAATACTCCTGGTACTTTATGCTACATTTCTTGGCAAAATTTTCAGAGACACATATAGCTCTGCGATGCCGGGTCTTGAAGAAAAACTGATCAGCGGAGCGGTCGGAGGTCAGCTTCTCGGAGCTCTGTTATCGGTAAGTTGTGTAACCGTGGCGTTCTGTTCTAATTTTCTGAGCGTCAGCGACAAGGTTACCGGTGCGTCAAATGATATAGATATAACCCCGTTTCCGAAAGCGGAAATGGCTTTAAGTTACTATCTTTCCACGCTTTTTTCAACGCTTATCATCTGTTATTTCACAGTTTTTATTTCGTTAATATATATAGGGATTATCGGATGGTATCTTTCTTTTGCCGATGTACTTTTTATCCTGCTCGACGTACTGCTTATTTGTATGTTCGGCACAGTCTTATCGTCAGTCGCTGTATTTTTTCTTACTTCACAAGGGCAGATTTCTGCTGTTGGAGCGATAATCAGTGCGGGCTATGGCTTTATTTGCGGTGCTTATATGCCGATCTCGCAGTTCGGTGATGGATTAAGAAAGGTGCTGTCATTTTTTCCGGGAACATATGCAACCTCTCTTATAAAAAACCATACGCTCAGAGGTGTATTCGATGAAATGGAACAAAAGGGGATACCGGAAGAAGCTATCAGTTCACTGCGGGAGACAATGGACTGTGATATATTTTTTAACGGAAAATCGGTGGGAATAACCGGAATGTATGCTGTGCTGTTAATTACGATAGGCGTATTGATTTTGCTTTATATGACGTTACAGGTTGTAAAAATAAACAAATTGAATAGAAAATAATAATGAAGGAACAGAGGTGGCTAAAATGCTTCGTATAACGGACCTGACAAAAAAATACGGTGATAAGACGGCGGTCGACAATCTGAGTCTGCAAATAAATCCGGGTGAAATTTACGGTTTTATCGGACACAACGGAGCCGGAAAAACCACGACGATAAAAGCGTGTTGCGGTATTCTTGATTTTGACCGCGGAGAAATACTTATCGACGGAAAATCCATAAAAACATCACCGCTTGAATGTAAATCAAAAATTGCTTATCTTCCGGACAATCCGGATCTTTACGATTTTATGAGCGGAATGAAATATCTTAACTTTATTTCCGACATATTTTCGGTAGGAGTCAAAGAAAGAAAAGAGCTTATAGACAAATATTCAGTTATGTTCGGCATAAGCAATGAGCTCGGACAGCTGATTTCTTCGTATTCACACGGAATGAAACAAAAGCTTGCCATTATTTCAGCGTTGATACACAGTCCGCGGCTTTTGATAATGGATGAACCGTTTGTAGGTCTTGACCCGAAGGCTGCGCATCAGCTTAAAGAAATAATGAGGGAGATTTGTGACAACGGCGGAGCGATATTTTTCTCCACGCACGTACTTGATGTGGCGGAAAGGCTTTGTGACAAAGTAGCTATCATTAAGTCAGGAAGACTTATAAAATCAGGAACGATGGAGGAAGTTCGGGGAGATGACTCTCTTGAAGACGTTTTCCTTGAACTTGTTGAAGATAATGAAAATATTTAATACATTACTGAAAAAGCAGTTTTCCGAAATGCTTTCCGTATTTTTTCCTGTAAAAAAGAATACGCAGAAACGCAGTACTGCTCAACTGGCGATTTACACTGTCTTGATGGTATATGTGGTGGCGGTTTTTATCGGTTTATTCTTCATCTACGCAAATTTTCTTTGCGAACCGTTTTGCAGTGCCGGACTGGCGTGGCTTTATTTTTCAATAATGGGTCTTACAGCCCTGGCAATCAGCCTCATAGGTACGGTTTTTATCACGTACATCATGATATATAAGGCGGGAGATAACGATCAGCTTCTGAGTATGCCGCTGCCTGCCGGATATATTCTGCTTTCGCGTATAATCAGTGTATACTTTATGGCTTTTTTTATGACGGCAATGGTCATGTTGCCGGCGGCGGTTGTCTGGATAATTTCCGGCAGGTTCACGATTCTTTCAGTGCTGCTTTCGGTTGTCAGCATATTTATTATTCCGCTGCTGTCAGTTGCGCTTTCGTGTCTGCTTGCGTGGGTAATAGCCTTGTTGATGTCTAAAACTACTCATAAAACGCTGATAACCGTTATTTTTTCCATGCTGTTTCTCGGTGTGTATTTCATAGGATATTCAAAAATTTACGAAGCGATGAGTTTTATTGCCACAAACGGAGAATCGATCGGAAAGCAGCTTAAGCTTTTTGCATATCCCTTTTACTGTATGGGATACGGTACCGCAGAGAAGGCGCAATACTATCTTATATTCGCTGCTTTGTGTATCCTTGCATTTTCTCTGGTTTACCTTATTCTTTCAAAGACGTTTTTAAGTCTTTCGACGGCTAAAAAAGGTGAAAATAAAAGATTAGCCGTGAAAACCGAAAATCTGAAAAGCAGCGGATTACAGATTGCTTTGTTCAAAAAAGAAGCACGGCGTTTTTTCAGTTCATCGGCTTATGTACTGAATGGCGGAATGGGCTGCATAATTTTGCTTGTACTGCCGGTGTTTGCCGCCATCTATAAAAGCAAAATAAATGAAATGACCGCTCAAATCAACATCACACTGACGCCTATACTCGGAGCTTTTGTATGTTTTATACTGTCAACTGTCATAATTTCAGCATCGTCTGTATCAATCGAAGGAAAGAGCATCTGGATAATCAAATCACTGCCTTTGTCAGCCAAGGATGTTCTTACGGCAAAACTTATGTTCCACATTGTGGCAGCGGGCATATCGGCATTGGTGTCGTGCGTTGCTTTCGGTGTGATATTTCAGATCGGTGCGGTTGATATTGCTTTGCTTTTGTTACTCGGATTTTCATATGTTGTACTGACAGCTGCATTCGGACTTGCGATGAATTTACATTTCCCGGCCCTTGACTGGAAGAGCGAAGTTGTAGCCGTAAAGCAAGGTGCAAGCGTAATGATATCGATTCTCACTTCAATGATAATTGCAATCGTACCTGTTATTGTATATACTTTTATCGGAAATCTTTTATCCTATGTATGGTTTTTATTGCTTGTAACAGCCGTTTTTGCGGTGATCTCGGCAGCGCTTATAGGCTATATTTTCAGCAACGGCATACGCATTTTTGAAAATCTTAACTGATCTACCGGTACCTTATAATGCGCTTAACGATTTCTTAATGTGTTACATTATAAATCAATCTGTTGCACTTAGTAAATCAATTGAAATTTTTGAAAGACAGGTAAGATATAACTTACCTATGTTAGGTTGTTTAGTAAAAACGAATAAAAAAACTCCCTTGAATTGATGTCGGACGGTAGCCGGCAAAAATTTCAAGGGAATTTTTTTAATATTTTCGTAAGTTGTACCGGGTATAATTCTTTACATTTATCGGCTGCTATCATTTACTTGCGGAAAGCTCGGAAAGTCTTTTGCGAATCAGGATCAAAGCATTTTCCGGAGAGCTTTCGTTGCCGACAGCCGATTCCATGGGACACGGTCCGTCGCCCTTTCTGTTTATTATCCCGGGCACAGAATTTCCGTAAGAAACTTTTATTCCGTATTTTTCAAAAATTTCAATTGCCGGCTGACTGATCACATTTGCGTATATTTCTCTTACTCCCAGCAGTACATACAGGAAAGCAGCCGCTTTTCCGACAACCTTGTCTGCCGCAATTCCGCCGACGGTATTTTTTCCGCTGTCGAGGATTTCCAGTAAAGGCTTCACGCCTCTTGACTCAGACTCGACGTAACAACTTTCCGACGAAAAGACCAAAGTGAGTTTCTTTTCATCAAGAATCTGTTTCAGCGACCGGATGTTATCGTTACTTTTCATCTGATATTCCGGAAATTCTGTACATGATCAAAGGAATAAGTATCAGCTGCAAAAGTATTCCGAATATACCGGTGACTGAGCTCATCCATATCGTTTTGACAGCAATCGGGCTTTCAAAGAAGTTTACGGTGATCAGAACGGCAATGGCACGGACAGCTCTGCCGGCAATCTGTATAGCCAATACTTTAAGTGTGCAGGGAAATTTCATACCTGAAAGAAGACCGGCAGTAAGACCGTAAACTGCAAGCTCAGTCATCATAACGGGAAGCATTGTTTCGGTAGGCATTGAAGTAAGTGCAAAACTTACAAGCGGAGCAATGACACCTGAAACACATCCGGCAAAAGGACCGGCAATAAGACCGACAAGTATTATCGGAAGGTGCATGGGCAGGAGAGTTTCGCCGAGAGCAGTTCCAAGCCCGGATACTGCACCGAGTACGTGGAATAGCTGAGGCAGGGCAACAGCGGCGGCTATTGCTGCAAGGGTAGCTATTGTACGGAATCTCACGGAAACCGTTTTTTTGCTTTTCAAAATCAGTTCAGACATAATTACCTCCGTTTATTTGTTTTTTTAATTTGTTTTTCTGAAAATGTGATAAAAGAATGCCGATCTGCATCAAGTGCGGTGTGCGTTTATTCAAATTTATCGGCAATTTCTTCGAGATATTTTCTGATGCTTATATTCTGCGGACAACTTTTTTCGCAGAGTCCGCATTTTATGCAGTCAGAAGCCTTGCCGTTATTTTTGGCTATGTTTTTATAATCGTTTTTGGCATTTCCCAGCCTTGAACCTTCAAACCTTCTGAACTCATTGTAGACTCTGAAATAATCGGGAATGGCAATTTTTTTCGGACAACCGTCAACACAGTATCTGCATGACGTGCAGGGAATTGCGATAGAGTTCCGGATGATATCCGCTGCCTCGGTCACAGTTTGTTTTTCGGATTCCGAAAGAGGGGAAAAGTCCTTCATATAACTTAGATTGTCGTCGATCTGAGCCTCATTGCTCATGCCCGAGAGCACCATAAACACATTGTCAAGTGAAGCTGCAAATCTGATTGCCCATGACGCAACTGAAATATCCGGGTTTGTGCTTTTGAGCAGCTCTGAGGCTGCCTTTGGAATATTTACAAGCGCACCGCCTTTTACCGGTTCCATAACTATAACCGGCTTTCCGTGTTTGACTGCTGTTTCGTAACAGCGGCGTGACTGAATATTTTTGTCTTCCCAGTCGAGATAATTTATCTGAAGCTGAACATACTCAACTTCAGGATGGGCAGTAAGGATACGGTCAAGCACCTCGGGAGAATCGTGAAAAGAAAAGCCGACATGTTTTATCTTGCCTTCACTTTTTTTGCGGAAAGCGAATTCAAAAGCTTTAAAGCTTTCAGCTTTTTCAAATGTGCTACGATTAAGCGAATGCAAAAGATAATAGTCGAGATAGTCAACTCCGAGCTTTTGAAGCTGACGGTCAAAAAACGCCGGTATCTCGTCAGCGCTGTTTATCATGAAAAGGCTGAGTTTGTCGGTGATCGTGTAGCTGTCGCGCGGATACCTTTCGGATACGGCTTCTCTGAAAGCATTTTCGCTCATTCCGTTATGGTATGGAGCAGCGGTATCAAAGTATGTAAAGCCGTTTTCCATAAACTTATCAACCATCTTTTTTACAGTTGGTATGTCAATTGCTTTTGAGTCGCCGTTGATTACGGGCAGGCGCATAAGACCAAAGCCAAGTTTTTTCATAAAGTCCGTCCTTTCGCATCTTTTTTCTCTATTTTAATACAAATATGAGATTATGTCAAGTCGTTTCAGTAAACAGGGGAACAAAAAATAAATAAAGAAAATTAAACCACGGCTTAATTATTTTAGAAAGCCGGAGTTAAAATCCTGACTTTTCAGGCAGTAGCCATTACGTATAAGAAAATCCACTTTGAGAGCCACAAGATTTATATCAGTACAAGTAAGCTTTGATATTTGAAGGGTATCGTAACCTTCTCGTATATATTTCAGTATTTCCTTGCTGTCGATCAATAGATTTGCTGCGAAAATATTTGCTTCGTACTCACGTCTTGACGTCATGTTGTAAAGCGCAAACTCCTGAAACGGAGCGCTTTTGGCAAATTCTCTGTGAAGCCTGTCATGACCGAGCTCATGGGCGCAGACTATACGGTTAAGATCCTTTGAATTATTTGAATTGAGGATAATAAAACGGTTCCGCTTTATTATCCGATACATACCTTTCAGTCGGTTGAGACCGTCGAACATAAGGATTTCTATACCGATTTTTCCGGCAATTTCAAACGGGTCCCTTGTTTTGTATTTTTTTATCAGCTTCAGAGACGAATCGGCTATGTAACTGTAATAATTGTTCATAGTTCACCGCCCGGAAATTATTTTTTATCAGAAAACTTTTTAGGTGTGAATTTTTTGTTTTTTTCTTTTGCCAGCCAGTAAGCCTGATTAAGAGCAGCCATTATCCCGTCCTTTTCGTCTTCGTCTATCTCACCGCCTGCAAAAAGTCCGCTGATTTCCGAAACCAAAGCGTTTATATCTTTGGCCGAACCTGAACCTGCGCGTTCATACGCGGAGATCACAAGCATTCCGTCGTTTCCCAGCAGGTATTCAACAGTGGTGTCAAGTGCACTTGCAAGTTTTGAAACTATCTCCATATGCTGAGGTTTTCTTGTTCCGAGTTCATAATTCTGGATGGTACGTCCGGTAACCCCGGCCTTTTTTGCGAGCTCTTCCTGTGAGAGACCAAGAGCTTTGCGGCAGGATTTCAGTCTTTCTTTAAACTCCATTTCATAATTTCCTTTCATCAGAATTTTTGGGAAAAAATTTCCATGAAAAATGCGAAAAAATGTTCGCAAAAACTATTTACAATGAACGATGTTTCGTGTATAATATGTACAGGTTGGCACGAAATATCGTTCATGGTTATATGATAGCATAAGAAAAACTGTTTGTCAATAGATAAATATAAAAAAGAGGTATGGAGAGAGAAAAATGGGAAAAATAATACTGCACTGCGATATGAATAATTTTTACGCTTCGGTTGAATGTGCATTGAATCCGGAACTGCGGAAATATCCGGTTGCGGTATGCGGGGATGTCGAAGAAAGACACGGAATAGTGCTCGCAAAGAACATTAAAGCGGCGGCTCATAAGATCAAGACAGGGGAGGCTATATGGGAAGCGAAACAAAAGTGTAAAAATCTTGTGATTGTACCGCCGAATTTTCAGGAGTACATGAAGTTTTCAAAAGCGGCAAGAGAAATTTACAGCCGCTATACTTCGGAAATAGAACCTTTCGGACCAGACGAATGTTGGCTTGATATAACCGGTACGGCAAAAAACATAACAGAGGGTGAAAGGGTGGCGTACAGGATAAAGGAGGAGATAAAAAGGGAATTGGGAGTTACGGTATCCGTTGGAGTATCTTTCAGTAAAATTTTCGCCAAACTCGGAAGCGATATGAAAAAGCCTGACGCAGTAACTGTTATTCCTGAGGAAAATTATCTTGATGTTATAGGGGATCTGCCGGTTTCCGATATTTTGGGGGTAGGACCTTCAACGGCAAGAAAGCTCAGACTTTACTGCGTGGAGACGATATCTGAACTTGCGGCTTTTTCAAAAGAAATGGAGAAAAAACTTTTCGGAAAATGCGGAGAAGATCTTTGGTACTGTGCAAACGGAATGGATTGTGCGAAAATAATAAGCCGTGATTCCGAAACTGTCGACAAAACAGTGGGAAACGGAATAACTCTTCCAAAAGATCTGTTTGAAAACGAAGATGTTTGGAAAACTGTGCTGGCTTTGAGCCAGGAGATAGGGCACAGACTTATGCTCAATGAAAAAAAGGCAAAGGATGTAAGCATCACAGTTAAAGACAGCGCTTTTGTGACAAACCACTGGCATTGCCATCTGGACGGGTATACATCCAGCCCGTATGTGATAGCAAACGCGGCGTTCAGGCTTTTTGAAAACGGTTATATGTGGCAGAAGCCGGTAAGAGCAGTTACCGTAAGGGCATCCAACCTTGCTTTATCAGACATTCCGGTTCAGGTCAGTATGTTTGATAATGTCAAAGATGAAAGCAAAAGACAACTGGTATCTGAAACTGTTGAAAAAATCAGAGACAGATTCGGTACTGATTCGATAATGAATGCTGTTGTTTTGAAAGCGGTAAAAAAAGATAAAACCGGTATACCGTTTTGATAATAATGTGAGTTAATCGATAAGAGAGGGTAAAAATGGCAAAATACTGTAAAGTATACGTTGGTGTAAAGGTAAGTATAGACAGTGAAGGAAACACGAAACCGACAAGCATAGTATGGGAAAACGGCGAAGAATATCCGATAGATAAGATTAAATACAAAATCCCTGCCGCTTCGCTTAAAGTCGGCGGCAGGGGAATACGCTATACTGTGGTCATAAAAGGAGCAGAAAGAGAACTTTACAACGAGGAAGGCAGGTGGTTTGTGGAAAAAAGGACGGAGTGAATCAGGTTTTAGCAGTAAGTTTGAAAACGTCGGAAGCTTTGCCGATCACAACAATATGGTCTTTTGAACGGAATTCATAGTCCGCACCGGGCATAGGCTCGATCGAGTTAGCCGAATTTTTTATAGCGATGATGTTTATATTATGGCGTTTGCGTACGTCGATTGCCATGAGAGTTTTGCCGACCCACTCTTTGAGAACCGGAATTTCGTAAATCGAATATTCGCTGGTGAGCTGAATATAATCGAAAATATTCTGGGAATTGTACCGCATGGCGAGTTTTTCGGCAATTTCGCGCTCCGGGTAAACTATTTCGTCGGCGCCGATTTTCATAAGTATCTCTGCCTGAATGTCGTACCTTGCTTTTGTAACGACGCATTTCGCTCCGAGCTTTTTCAGGAGCAGAGTAATAACGAGAGATGACTCAAAATCTTCACCGATAGTAACAAAGCAAAGATCAAAATTGTTCACGCCGAGCGCACGAAGAACGCCTTCATTGGTACAGTCACCTATATGCGCATCGGAAAATCTGCTGGCGAGGCTTTCTATTATTTCCGGTGATTTGTCGACCACCATAACTTCATTACCGAGATCGGTCATTTTCTGAGCAAGGTGTATACCGAATCTTCCCATTCCGAGTATCAAAACAGTTTTCATTAGAATTTCCTTTCTTTGATGGTGATTTTACGTCCGACTTATTTAAAAGCGGGCATAAGTTTTATCCGACTATTACTTTTTCCGAGGGTCTGTCAAGAGGAACTTTACTGTGTCTTTCGGATAAAACAAGCATAAGAGTCATGGCTCCAAGCCTTCCCGCATACATGAGTATCATCAGTACGATTTTCGAGGCTTCCGACAAAGTCGGAGTTATTCCGGTTGTAAGACCTACCGTTCCTATTGCAGATGCAACTTCAAAAAGGATATCGCTGAGCGGAATATGAGGCTCAAAAGCACATATAAGACAAGTCGATACAACGGCGAAAATAATGTACGTAGTAGCTATCGTATGAGCTTGTTTAATTGATTCCGCCGCAATTTTCTTTTTGAAAATCACGGAATTTTCATGGTTGGAGGCACCGGCTATGGTGCTTATGATAATCACTGCAAGAGTAGTTGTTTTTATACCGCCGGCAGTTGAACCCGGAGAACCTCCGGTTATCATGAGAAACACCGAGGTAAGCTTTCCGGAATCAGATAATGCTGACTGGTCAATCGTGTTGAATCCTGCCGTGCTGGTAGTGACGGACTGGAAAAGCGATGCAAGTATTTTATCTCCGAGCGGAAGATCTTTAAGCGAATGTGCGTATTCAAAAATAAAGAAACAGACGGCGCCGAATAAAATGAGAACTGCGGTTGTCGAGATGACTATTTTAGAGTGCATTTCAAGTTTTTTGAATCTGAATTTGCATTTGATGAGATCAGTCCAGACAAAAAATCCGAGACCTCCGACAACTATCAGTACCATAATAATCGAGTTTACCGCAACATTGTCGACATAAGAGGTAAGGGAAGAAAACTCTCCTTTAAATCCCATTAGGTCAAAACCGGCATTACAGAAAGCGGATACCGAGTGAAACATTGCATAATACACGCCCTTGGCACCGACTTCGGGGCAAAGACAAAATGAAAGAAACAGCGTTCCCGTCGCTTCGACAATGAGCGTACCGAATATAATTCCCTTAATGAGGGTAATTACAGCGTCGCGCCTGACGTTACCGGCTGACTGCGTCAGGATATTCATTTCTTTAAGAGAAATATGTTTTTTCGTAAAAATTGCAAATATAGTTATCAAAGTCATGAAACTGAGTCCGCCGATCTGAATCAAAAGCAGGACTACAAGCTGTCCGAAAACAGACCAGTGAGTAAAAGTATCAACGACAACAAGACCGGTTACGCAGGTAGCACTGGTTGCAGTAAAAAGACAATCGCTGAAAGCGGTGAAATCTCCGGTTTTGGAAGATATAGGCAAAGTCAGCAAAAGTGCTCCGGTGAGTATCACGCCAAGAAAACTCAAAGCTACAAGTCTTTCCGTTGTCATACGGAAAATAAGTTTGTTTTTCAATTCAATACTTCCTTAAAAAATTTTTCAAAGGTGATTTTATCACGAAGTTATAGACAATATATGTATAAATATCTTCCAATAAATGAATTTTGTCTTTGCCGGAATTAAGAAAACTTATCTGCACAGTGTTAAAAATGATGTTTCCTGAAACATAAATCTTATTTGCGCAGTGCTAAAAGAATGTTTTCTGAAACATAAATGTTATCAGCACTGTGTTGAAAACACGCTTTCAAAAAAAGCCTTTTTATAAAAACAATACTAAGAAAGAAATTCGGCGATCTGTTTAGACAGACCGCCGAACTGAAAAAATCATCGGATCAGTTAAGAGAAAATAAGACAATTTGAAGTCAGATAAATTATTTGCCGGTAAGCGCAAGTTCGCGACAGATTTCCTTCAACCGTGGATAAACAGAAGCATAGATACGGTAGAATTTATCGTATTCAGCCGAATTTTCGGGAAAAACCGGGGCTGAATTCCGGATGATTTTATCACAAGCGGACGGTACATCGCTGTATAAGCCTATTCCTACCGCCGCAAGTATTGCAACACCGAGTGCGGCGCCTTCGTTACTGAATGGTGTTTTTATAGGTATTTTGAAGGTACCTGATATTATCTGCTGCCACAGAGGGCTGCTTCCGCCTCCGACCATACTCATATCTGCAACGCTTATATCCATTTCCCGGAGAACTTCAAGACAGTCCCGAAGAGAAAAGGCAACGCCTTCAAGAATGGCGCGTATAAAGTGCGCCTTTGTATGTATGGCAGAAATACCGATAAACGTACCTCTGGCGTTTGGATCGAGATGCGGTGTACGTTCGCCCATCAGGTAGGGAAGAAACAGGAGTTTTTCCGCGCCAATCCGGACTTTTTCAGCCATATTATCCATTTCACTGTAAGTAAGTTCAGGGGCAAAATTTTCTCTGAACCATTTCAGTGAAAGTCCTGCGCTTTGAGTTACCCCCATGACGTGCCATTTGCCTGGGACAGCACAGCAGAATGTATGAACTCGCCCTTTGGTGTCAATTACCGGTTTGTCTGTATGTGCGTATACAACACCGCTTGTTCCGATTGTAGTGAAAGCACGTTTTTCCCTTACTGCCCCGCAACCTACTGCCGCGGCAGCATTGTCACCGGCACCTCCGACAACGGGTGTGCCGAAAAATTTACCTTTGATATTTACGTATCCGGTGATATCCGGGCTTTCGCAAACATCAGGCAAAAGCTCACGTTCTATGCCGAGAAGTTTAAGAATTTCTTCGGAAAAAACTCTGTTTTTTATGTCAAGTAACTGCATTCCTCCTGCATCGGAAGCCTCGCTTTTGAAGACACCGGTGAGCTTAAATCTTATGTAGTCTTTCGGAAGGAGAATATGTCGGCATTTTTCATAAATTTCCGGTTCATTGTTTTTCACCCACATTATTTTCGACGCCGTAAATCCAGTGAGCGCCGGATTTGCGGTAATTTCAATAAGCTTATCTCTGCCCACGATATCGGTGATTTGAGTACATTCCTTTTCCGTTCTCTGGTCGCACCATATAATAGCCGGGCGTAGAACATCGCCGTTTCTGTCAAGCATGACAAGTCCGTGCATTTGTCCGGATAATCCGATACCGTCTATACGATCAACCGATTCAGTCGCTTTTTCAAGCGAGCGGAGAGTTGCGCTCCACCAGTCATTAGGATTTTGTTCGGCCCAACCGTTGTGAGGCTGATAAAGAGGATATTCAACTGTCTCGGAGCGTATTTTGTTAAGTTTTTCATCAAACAGAACAGTTTTGACCGCCGATGTTCCGACGTCAATACCGACCAGATACTTCATAAAAAATCCTTTCATAAATTGATTGCCGACATAAGCGCCTGAGCTTGCGTTAAGCTCCTATAATCCGTCAGCTGGAAAATATCCGACACAAGATAAAGCGCAGTGCATCGGCGAGCGGAACGTTTATACTGAAAAACGGCTTTTTTGTTGATTACCTGACGCATTGTAAAAACCGTAAGCTTACCTTATCGTAAGCAAAAATCCGAAAAATCAAACGAGGAAAGAAAAATCAGAAATCATTTGATTTTTAACGTAGTGCAGGAATTTCCGCAAAGCCTGTCACTGAGTTCATCCGGCTGATGACCACCTACGAAAAGCGTTATCTCGCCGTCAGGCGTAACCCGGTTTCCGTTTTCATCAACTGCTTTTATCCAGTATTTGTCAACTGTCATTGTTACCCGTTTTGTTTCATTTTTGTCAAGTTTTATTGATTTTACACTGCATAACTGATAATTCGGTGTTGAAATTGTTGAATGTTTGAATTTTGAGTAAACCTGAACTATTTCTCTGCCGAGACATTTTCCGCAGTTGGTGACATCACAGGTTATTTTGAGCTCTTCATCGCTTTCAACGCAGGATATATTATCGTAGCGGAAATCTGTATAGCTTAGACCGTATCCGAAAGGATAAAGAGGCTCATTTTCAATGAAGCGGTAAGTTCTTCCTTTCATTGAATAGTCAGAAAAGTCCGGAAGCACATCATCTCCGCGGTAAAAAGTAAGAGGCAGTCGTCCGGAAGGAGAATATACGCCCGCGATCAGTTCTGCAACGGCAAGTCCGCCCTGAGCGCCCGGATACCATGCCTGAATTATTGCCTTTGCGTGATTTCTGACTTTTTCTCCGACATCTATCGGGCTTCCTGACATAACTACCACAATAACGTTTTCGCAGTTGTCACAGACGGCTTCGGCGAGTTTCTGCTGGGTTTCAGGCAAAAACAGGGTAGCTTTATCACCGCTCTTACAATAGCTGCTGTTTCCGGCAGTACAGCCTTCCTCACCTTCGACAGTATAGTCAAGCCCGAGACAAAGTACGGTTACGTCAGCATCGGAAGCAGACGCTGCACCTGTGCTGATCAGATTACCGAATCCGCCCCAGTCATTGAACTTTTCATGAAGAAGCTGACAGCCCTCTGAAACTGATATTTCGGATTTTTCAAAAACCTTTCTGAGTCCGTCGGCAACCGTTATGTATTCAGAAGCTCTGCCGTTGTAGTTGCCTTCAAGAGCTCTTGTTGAAAGAATATTGGGACCGACAGCGGCAATTTTGCCGACAGAATCCGGACTCAGCGGCAGAAAACCGTTATCGTTTTTCAGCAGTACGAGCGACTCTCTTGAAGTTTCAAGGTTAAGTTGTCTGTGTTCCTCACAGTCAAGCTTACTGAACGGAATGTCGGAGTAGGGACGTACTTCTTCAAATTCGCCAAGCAGGTAACGTATTGCGAAAACTCTCGAAGCCGCCGCTTTGATATCTTCCTCGGTTATAAGGTCTTCTTCGTACGCATCAATAAGCTTCTGATAAATTTCACCGCAGTTCAGGTCACAACCCGTTTTGAGGGCAAGAGCGGCAGACTCGGTATGACTTGCCGTATAATGATGATTTTTGAATATATCGGAGATTGCCCCGCAGTCGGAAACATAGTATCCCTTGAAATCCCATTTGTCAAACAAAATTTCTTTCATAAGCTTTTTGCTTGCGCAGCACGGTTCACCGTTTGTTCTGTTATACGCGCCCATAACTCCGAGAACTCCGGCTTTTTTCACGGCAAATTCAAATGCGGGAAGATAAGTTTCCCACAGTTCTTTCTCCGAAACCACGGCGTTAAAACCGTGACGAAGCCCTTCGGGACCGCTGTGAACGGCAAAGTGTTTTGCGCAGGCTGTCGCTTTTCGGAATTCGCCGTCGCCCTGGATTCCCCTTATGAATTCACATCCTATTGTCGCCGTCAGGAAGGGATCCTCGCCGAAAGTCTCCTGACCTCTGCCCCAGCGCGGATCTCTGAAAATATTTATGTTAGGTGACCAGAATGTGATACCTTTGTATATATCTCTGTCGCCGTACTCAACGCTTTTATTATATTTTGCTCTTGCTTCGGTCGAAATGACGTCGGCGACCGTACGTATATTTTCAGGATCAAACGTCGCTGCAAGTCCTATTGCCTGCGGAAATACAGTAGCTGTACCGGCTCTCGCCACTCCGTGGAGGGCTTCGTTCCACCAGTTATATTCGTTTATATTCAGCCTTTTGATTGCAGGTGAGTTGTAGAGAAGCTGTGACGCAGCTTCCTCAACGGTCATTTTATCCACAAGAGCTGTTGCTTTTTTCAGTGCTTCACTGTAAATCATTTCTTTATCCTTTCAGATGAATTAAGATAGTCGGGACGGTACTGAGCTGCCTATGTAAATGAGAATTGACATTTGCTTTTTACTGACCCGGTTTCTTTTACGGTATGATAGTAAAACCGTCAGCCCGATCTGAGAAAATCAGAGACTGAACATTATTTCATTGAGTACGCTTTCAAGATATTCCTGTCTGCCGCTGGTATTGGTAGTTACTTCGCCGAGTCCGAGCGCATATTTTTCGAGTTCTGCCATGCTTGTTTTGCGTGAAGTTATCTTTTTGCCGATTTTGGTGTTATAGCTTGAATACCTTTCCTTTACAAATGCGTCTAATCTGCCGTCTTTACGGATCTTTGCCGCAAGCCTCAGACCGAGAGCGTAAGAGTCCATTCCCGCTATATACGCGAGAGCAATATCCTCGGGAGTAAATGAACCGCGTCTTGTTTTGGCGTCGAAGTTCAGACCTCCGTTTGTGAATCCACCGGCTTTCAGCACTTCAAGCATACATTTAGTTGTTTCGTAAACATCGGTAGGGAACTGATCGGTATCCCAGCCGAGCAGATAGTCACCCTGATTTGCGTCTATCGAGCCGAAAAATCCGTTAATACGCGCTACCGTGAGCTCATGCTGGAAGGTATGACCGGCGAGCGTAGCGTGATTGGCTTCGATGTTCAGTTTGAAGTCTTTATCAAGTCCGTATGTTTTCAGAAATCCTATAACGGTAGCGGCATCGAAATCGTACTGGTGCTTGGTAGGTTCCTTAGGCTTGGGTTCAACATAAAAGTCGCCCTTGAAACCGATTGACCTTGCATAGTCAACTGCCAGATGCATAAGGTATGCCATATTATCCAGTTCGAATTTCATGTCGGTGTTGAGAAGAGTTTCGTAGCCCTCTCTTCCTCCCCAGAAAACATAACCGTTTCCGCCGAGTCTGACAGTGGCGTCGATAGAGCTGTCTATCTGGGCGGCTGCAT
>CALWJW010000035.1 GCA_944381095.1 uncultured Clostridia bacterium
AATGTAGAGAAGTTTTTTTGCCTACTTTTTTTTCAAAAAAAGTATGGAAAAACTTTTCCGGAGGTCAGGTGCTACGTAAACTTTAATGTTCCGGGAAGAAGCTGAATAACATGATCTGATGAAACGGGAAACACTACAACAAACCCAATGTAGAGAAGTTTTTGCCAAGCTTTTTTCAAAAAGCGGGGGGGAAGAGGAACAGGTGATATGAACGAGATAAAAACTTTCACAGCAGGTTGTGCAGATGTGGCAGTAATCGGAGCCGGTCACGCCGGAGTCGAGGCAGCGCTCGCCTGTGCAAGAATGGGAATGGAGACAATCCTCTTCACCCTCAGTCTTGATCAGATAGCAAATATGCCGTGCAATCCGTCGATCGGAGGTACAGGGAAAGGTCACCTTGTCTATGAAATTGACGCGCTCGGCGGCGAAATGGGTTATGCGGCAGACAAAGTAACAATGCAGAGTCGCACCCTGAACCTCGGAAAAGGTCCGGCGGTACACTCAAAAAGAATTCAGGCAGATCGGATGCTTTACCACTCGATCATGAAAAAAACGCTTGAAGATTGCCCGGGGCTCAATATAATTCAGTCTGAAATCATTTCCTTAGGCACCGAAAACGGCAGACTGACGTCAGTCACAAGCCGTCTCGGCGGCGTATACAAAGTAAGAGCCGCCATTATCTGCTCAGGAACATACCTTTCGGGAAGAGTTATAACCGGTCAGACAGCTTACAGCTCAGGTCCGGACGGCTCACTGCCGGCAGAGGGGCTCAGTGACTGTCTGCGCGCACTCGGAACCGATATCCTCAGATTCAAAACCGGCACGCCGCCGCGTATCCACAGGCGTTCGATCGATTTTTCGGTATTGGAACGTCAGGACGGAGAAAAAACGTTTGCTCCCTACTCATACCGCACAGATCCCGAGAAAATAATACACCGAGCCAATGTCCCATGCTACATAGCTTACACAAACGAAATAACTCACAGGATAATCCGGGACAATCTACATCTTTCACCGCTTTATTCAGGTGTGATAAAGGGCACAGGTCCGCGCTACTGTCCGAGCATAGAGGACAAAGTAGTCAGGTTTGCGGACAAGAACCGACATCAGCTTTTTGCCGAGCCGATGGGCTTTGATACAGAGGAAATATATCTTCAAGGATTCAGTTCATCTCTCCCTGCCAGTGTACAGCTGCAAATGCTTCATTCGATAAACGGATTTGAAAATGCGGAAGTAATGCGTTTTGCGTATGCCATAGAATACGACTGCATAAATCCTCAGCAACTGTTGCCGACCCTTGAATTCAAACACATTCCCGGACTTTACGGCGCCGGTCAGTTCAACGGCACATCGGGTTACGAAGAGGCTGCGGCACAGGGACTGGTAGCCGGAATAAACGCCGCGCTGAAAATTCTCGGTAAACCTCCGATGATATTAACAAGGGACAGCAGTTACATAGGAACACTTATAGACGATATAGTTACAAAAGGGACGAACGAACCGTACAGGATAATGACATCACGTTCGGAATACAGACTGCTGCTGCGGCAGAGCAACGCCTGCTACCGACTTATGGAAGAGGGAAGAAAAACAGGACTTTTGCCGGAGGAGCGTTACCGACAACTGTGCAGAGAGCTGGAAGAAATCAACGAAGAAATAAAGAGAGCAAACAACAAAACAATAACACCGGGAGCAGAAATAAACAGAATACTTGCGGAAAACGAGACATCAACAATAACGACCGGTGTAAAGCTTGCGGAACTTATAAAAAGACCGCAGCTGAGCTATGAAAAACTGGAAACAGCAGACAGCGAATACAAAAAGCTGCCGGAAAATGTAAAAACGGAAGCAGAAATACGGATAAAGTACGAGGGATACATCACAAGGCAGCTTGAAGATGCCGAGCGAATGAAAAGTCTCGAAGTAAAAAAGCTGCCTGCCGGAACTGATTACAGCCAAATCAAGGGACTGAGACTGGAAGCAAGACAGAAGCTAAATAAGATACAACCTGAAAATATCGGGCAGGCAAGCCGGATAAGCGGGGTTTCACCGGCTGATATCCAGGTTTTGCTGATCTGGTTGAAGCTAAACAAGCAGTGATAATAAGTATAAGCCAAAGCAAATTAAGGGTGATTGTGTTTGACCTAAAAAGCAATAAACAACTTATTATTTAAATACGGAGCAATAAATGTCTTTTTTTACCGATACATTAAAGGAAATATTCCATAAAAACAATCTTGACGCTTTCGCTGATAAATCCGAACAGTTAGAAGATCTGTTCAACGAATTGACGGAAACCAACAAAATATTCAATCTTACATCAGTAACAGACCCGGAAGGGGTATGCCTTTTGCATTTTTGTGACAGTCTGACACTTTGCAAATACCTAACGGAAGCCGAAAATCTTCTTGACATCGGATGCGGAGCGGGATTCCCGTCACTTCCTGTGGCTTTGGCAATGCCGGAGCTGACAGTGACAGGATTAGACAGCACAGGGAAAAAAACTGATTTTGCCAACGCATTTGCAAAAAAATACGGTGTAAGCAATTTCAATGCTGTAAACGGAAGAGCCGAGGAGCTGGCAAAAGGAAAATTAAGAGGGACATTTAACGCCGTAACCGCCCGTGCAGTCTCAAAACTGAATTTACTTGCGGAAATAGCTTTGCCGTTTTTAAAAGAGGGTGGTATTCTGTTGTCAATGAAAGGTCCGACAGGCAGTAAAGAAGCAGAAGAGGCAGCCGACGCGATAAACATTTGCGGCGGAAGAACTGAAAATATAGTAAATCTGACTCTCAGAACCGAAAAAACTGAGGTGAAAAGGTCGATAATCATAGTACGAAAAGAAAGGCCGACGCCTGAGAAATATCCGCGAAGCTATCCCAAGATGTTAAAAAATCCTCTTTGATCAAAACCTGATAAGTTTAGACGGCAAAGGTGTCAAACTTTAACATCAATTGTCAAAAGACCGCTATAAGGCGGTTTTTTGACTTTATGTAATAATTTTTCATCGCAATATTTCCCAATATTTCCTTACAAATTCCAATTTGCTACACCAAAGTCCAACGATTTCATTTATTCAGCAAGATGCTACTCTTTTCAACGGCGTTTTTCGCTTGAAACAGCCGGGAAATAATGATAAAATGCTTTCAGAATAAAAAAATCACGGAGGTGTAAAAATGACCGGCACACTCGTTAAAACAAAATCCGTCGATAATTACGGGTACAAAGTAAGCATGATAGATATCGAGCGGATAATGCCGAACCGTTCCCAGCCACGTACAGTTTTTGATAACGAAAGTCTTGCGGCGCTGAGCGAAAGTATAAAAACCCACGGTATTTTACAACCGCTTACAGTCAGACCTTATCCGGACAAATCAGATTTTTCTAATTTTCAGTACGAACTTATCGCCGGCGAACGCCGGTTGCGGGCATCCAAGCTTGCGGGACTGAAAAAGGTTCCGTGCATAATAACCGAAAGCGACACGACGACGTCAGCTGCACTTGCTATAATAGAAAATCTGCACAGAAGCGACCTCGGAGTATTTGAAGAAGCAACAGCCATAGCCGCTTTGATAGAGATATACGGATTAACGCAGGAAGAAGCGGCTCAGCAGTTATCGATGACACAGGCTTCGGTAGCAAACAAGCTACGCCTGCTGAAACTCAGCGCCGAAGAAAAGGAAAAGATATCCGAGAATAATCTTTCGGAACGGCATGCCAGAGCGTTGCTCAGAATAAAAAGCACTGATATCAGAAAATCCGTGCTCGACCACATAATAAAATACAATCTGAATGTACGGCAGACAGAAGAATACATCGAAAAAATTCTCGACAAAAGCGACGAAAACAAGCCGACGACAGAAAAAGTCAAAACAAAAGATTTGAAAGAACTGATTTTTTGCATACATAAAGCGGTAGAAGAAACCCGAAACGGCGGTTTGGCGATCAGGACCAAGCAAACAGAAACAGACAGCGACATCGTCGTTACAATATCTATCCCCAAAAACCAAAATGTCGTTTCCGCTTAAACAACAAACAAAAGTCCAACGGCAATGTTTCACGTGAAACATTGCCGTTTGTGTTATCTAAATGATCAAAAAACAGATCTTGCAGACTCAAAAATCTGCATATAATTACCGCAAACTGTTGACAAACAACATTTTAACTGTTATAATGAAATCAAAGCAACGGAAAGGATTATTAAAGATGATTATTTCTTTCACTAATCAGAAAGGCGGAGTCGGCAAAACAACAAGCGCCGTAAATATAGCCGCAACTGTTGCGGCAATGGATAAAAAAGTCCTTTTGCTTGATCTGGATCCACAAGGAAACGCCTCAACCGGAGTCGGCTTAATGGACAGAAGCAGCCTCAGCTCCAGTTACAACGTACTTTGCGACGGATTGTCAGTTTCTGATGCGATATACCACACTGAATTCAAAAATCTTGACATAATACCTTCGTCAATCGATCTTGCCGGCGCCGAACTTGAAATAGCCGAATACGATTCACGGGAAAGAATACTGAAAGGCGCTTTATCCGTAGTAAAGGATAATTACGACTACATATTCATAGATTGTCCGCCCGCTCTCGGATTGCTGACAGTAAATGCCCTGGTAGCAAGCGACGGAGTGGTTATCCCGTGTCCATGCGAATTTTATGCGCTTGAAGGTCTTGTACAGCTGACAAACACCATAGAGGCGATCAAAGAATATCAGAACCCCGACTTACAGATTATAGGTTTGTTGATCACAATGTATAACAGCCGCCTTAACCTTACACAGACTATATTGAACGATTTGCATTCGCACTACGGAAACCTGGTTTTTAAAAACAGGATTGCACGTAATGTAAGACTGACAGAAGCACCGGCTTACGGTACACCTGTGATATATCTTGACAAATTCTCCAAAGGCGCCCAAAATTATATGGCAGTAGCAAAAGAATTGCTTGATCGCACCGAATAACTTTCAAATCAGAGCGGCATAGCAGTCTAAAAAACCTCAAATAAATTTCACAATAATTGTTTCACGTGAAACATCACAAAAAAAGAGAAAGGACAGGCATATGATAAGCAAAGGAACCGCAAAGGGACTTGACGCCCTTTTCAAGAGCCAGGGGATAAAAAAACAGGAGCCGGAATCAACAAAAACACTGCGACTCACAGAACTCGAACCGCGCAAAGATCAACCGAGAAGAAACTTCGACTCCGAAGCTTTGAACCAACTTGCCGAATCGATCCGCTCAAACGGGATCCTTCAACCGATAATATGTAAAAAACAACCTAACGGCATGTACAGCATAATAGCCGGAGAAAGGCGTTGGAGAGCAGCAAAAATAGCCGGACTTGCCGAAGTACCGGTGATAATAATCGAGGCAGATGACAAAAAAACCGCAGAAATAGCCTTGATAGAAAACTTACAACGTGAAGACCTCAACGCAATTGAAGAAGCCGCAGCGTACAGATCACTGATGAATGATTTCAGCATGACGCAGGACGAGATGTCACAGCGCGTCGGAAAGAGCAGGAGCGCAATAGCAAACAGTCTTCGTCTGCTTGAACTGCCGGACGAAGTTGCCAAGCTTGTAATTACAGGAGCGCTCAGCGCCGGACACGCCAGAGCACTGCTCGGACTAACCGACAAAACAGAAATACCGAAAGCAGCACAGGCAATAGCGGCGCGCGAGCTTTCAGTCAGAGCGACCGAAACGTTAGTCAAAACAATGAATAATGCCATAGCGAAAGGCGAAAAAGAATCCCGCGCAAAGCCTATCAAAGTCGACTATTGTGCCGAACTGGAAAAAAAGGTCGAAGATGTAATCGGAAGAAAAGTAAAAATCACATCAAAAGGCAACTCAAAACGTATCGAAATTTCATTTTCATCAAACGAAGACCTGGAAGAGCTTCTCAAAATGCTTTGCGGAGATGAGTTTTTTGAAGATTTTTGATCTGAAACATCTAAATTCAAGCTACAAACCGTAAAAACGATTCAGAAAGAATAATTTCGCAGTATAAAAACAAACGGGAATAAACTTATTGCAGATCGAATTACAAAATATTGTAATTGTTTCCAAAAAGCATTTTAATGGCAAATGACCATTTCACGGACAAAACGAAAATTTCCGACGGACAGTTCCGAGCAAGGAAATCCGAATGACGGCTTCACAAGGATTTTTCCGCCAAAACATCTGTCGAATAACATAAATTTCTGATATAATCGAACACGCGTGTTTTAAGACAAAGCCGATTTAATGCAGAAAAAAACAGAATGATTCCGACAACCTCAGCGCTAAGCAAAGCAAGTCCTTTATACCTGTAAAAAATCATATTTGCAAACATCTCACAAAAGCAGTTTATCGGTTTTTATTTGAAAAATCGGCTGATAAAATTTGAAACCCAACTCACAAACCACAAAAAATAAATGCAAAAACCATTAAAACAGATTACGCAAGAAAGGCAACAAAAATGTTAGACATAAAAATCATCAGAGAAAACCCCGAGGAAGTGATCCAAAGACTGTCCACCAGAAACAAAGATTACAGCACGGAAATAAACCAGATACTTTCTTTCGATAAAGAAAGAAGGAATCTGATCAGCGCAACAGAATCGGTAAAAGCGCACAAAAATGAAATATCCAAAAAAATACCGGAAATGAAAAAGCAAAACATGGACGTCAGTGCAGTTTTTGAAGAAATGAAAAAATTATCTGACGAAATGAAGGAAGATGAGGATAAGTTAGCGGAAATCGATAAAAAACTGGAAATGCTTCTTCTTTCCGTGCCGAATCTCCCGAGCAAGACTACACCGATAGGAAAAGATGACTCGGAAAACGTTGAGATCAGGCGTTACGGAGAACCGAGAAAATTTGAGTTTGAACCCAAACCACACTGGGAACTCGGTCAAAAGCTCGGAATACTCGACCCTGAAACCGCCGCAAAAGTCACAGGAGCACGATTCCACTTTTATAAAGGTCTGGGCGCTAAACTCGAACGCTCAATAGTTTCTTTTTATCTTGACACACACACCGCAAACGGTTACACGGAAATATTCCCTCCATACATGGTAAACAGAAACTCAATGCAGGGAACCGGACAGCTGCCGAAATTCGAGGAAGACGCATTCAAAGTAGAAGGAACCGATTATTTTCTGATCCCGACAGCCGAAGTTCCGGTAACCAACATGCATAAAAATGAAATTTTATCCGCCGATCAGCTTCCTATCAAATACTGCGCATATTCAGCTTGTTTCCGTGCGGAAGCCGGAAGCGCAGGGCGCGACACTCGCGGACTTATCAGACAACACCAATTCAATAAAGTTGAACTTGTCAAATTCGCTCATCCCGACACTTCTTATGACGAACTGGAAAGCCTGACTCTCGACGCTCAAAAAGTTTTGCAGCTGCTGGGACTGCCTCACAGAGTTGTCGCTCTTTCGACAGGGGATATCGGATTCAGCTCCGCTAAAACCTACGATATAGAAGTCTGGATGCCGTCTTACGGCAGATATGTAGAAATCAGCTCCTGTTCTAACTTTGAAGATTACCAGGCAAGACGAGCAAACATCAGATTCAAAGAAGACGCCAAATCAAAAGCGAGATACGTTCATACCCTCAACGGCTCAGGAGTAGCGGTCGGAAGAACTGTCGCCGCAATAATGGAAAATTTCCAAAGAGACGACGGAGGAATCGACGTACCGGAAGTTCTTCGGAAGTATATGGGCACAGACGTAATCCGCTAACGATGTGTTTCACGTGAAACAAAGGAATTTATTATGAAATTATCAGAACTTTTAATTTACACCGGCGAAATACCGCTGAAAATAATCATTTGGTCGGTTTATATCGGCGTCGTCGCAGCTGTTATAGCAACCTACATTACAAAATCCAATTTTGGCAAATTCGTTTCAGCTTTAATTGAAAAAAATGCCGCAACGCCTGAAACCGCGCTTTCTCCCAACGAAACCGGTATTAAGATAAATTTATTTATCAAACTTGCTCTGAAAAATCACTTGCATTATAACAATTTTCTTGTAGCAATAACAGCCGAAGGTAAATTTTATGCTAACTACACATACGCAGACGATCCGCCAACGCTTAAACCGTTACAGCAAATAGTGAGACCAACTAAGCGTAAAAAAGTAAACGACAGCATCCCCGAGAAAACAGAAACATACGACAATCAAAGCACAGATGAACTCTCCGTTCAGGAACAAAATATTACTTTTTCGGATAAAAAAGAAAGAGTTAAATTCGATCCTATGACTGCCAGGTTTTACCTCCCAAAAGAAGTTCAATCCAAAGCGTCATCGGTTTACGGTTACAAAAAAACAAATATAGGCTTACTGATACTCGGACTGATAGCATTTGCCGCTGTTGCTTACTTTTCCGAATTTATTATCGAAGCATTACAGAATATGATCGACAAGATCGGACAGTAGTTTTTAACAGAAATTTGTCGTTTTCCACAGAGTTATCAACAGGTTCCCGAGATCATAAAAAAAGAGGGCGCGAAGCCCTCTTTTTTTAAGTAATCCGGTACAAACAACCCGGCTTTTTTACTTTTCAAAAATAAAACTGCCAGATTTTTCCATTTTAATACACCGACTTGTTTATTAACAGATAAATTTACATTTTTTACCAAAATACAGTCCGGCAGGATAAAAAATATACATCAAAAAAGATTGCAGCTCGGAAAAACCGATATGCTACAAAACCGTAACCCGGACCCGAAATTACCTCTCAAAGGTTTATTTCACAAGCTCTCCGTAACATTTACCAAAAGCGCAGGCCGCGTTTGATTCGTCGGTGTCGATATGCATTGCAAGCTTGAATTTATCGCTTACCCTTATCACAACGTCTCCCATAACAACTGATCTCTGACTGTCTATCCTGACGCTAACGATCTGACCGTTTTCAACGCCGTACTCCGCCGCGTCTGCCGGGGTCATGTGTATATGCCTTTTAGCGACAATGACTCCGCTGTCTACTGTTATTTCACCGGCGGGACCGACAATTTTTATTCCCGGAGTTCCTTCAAGGTCGCCGCTCTCTCTCAGAACAGCGTCAACTCCGAGGGTACGTGCGTCGGTGTACGACAGCTCCACCTGGGTATGCGAGCGCACCGGACCGAGAATTATAACGTTTGCTATCTCTTTTTTGGGACCCACCAGCTTTACTCTTTCCTCGCAAGCAAACTGACCGGGCTGACTGAGATCCTTTTTGAATGTGAGAGTAGCTCCCTTTCCGAAGAGCTTTTCAAGATCCTCGGTAGTCAGATGTACATGTCTTGCCGAAGTTTCAACCAATATCTTTTCCATTTCATTATTCCTTTCGTATAATAATTGTTTTAACTATTATACTATATTCAGTAGTAAAAGTAAAGAGCATAGTTGAATAATTTGAAATTTTTGTCAGGAAAACGAAAGCGAAAGAGGGATGAAATGAAAAAAGCGAATATATTAAGCAATATGGAAACGGCATCTTCCGGCATAAAAACACAACAGTCAGGCAAAATCGTAAAAAGAAGGCAGCCCTCGGGCGGGAAACCGGGGAAAAAATGCACCATCTCAGACAGATTCAATTACCGCGATCCTGATCTCCCGATAGACTGCGAGGACTTAACGGATAGTTCCGCCACATCCGGACTCGGCAGAAAAGGAACAACAAAAAACATATCCCGCTCAAAGTCGGAATCAAAAACCGAAAATTCTCAACCGACGGTTTACGATCCGAAACGAAAAGAGGTGCCCGCGCCCGGGCTTATCCCTTACTCAAAGACAAAAGAAAAAGCAATACAGTCAAAAGAGATCACCTCCGGCTCAAAGAGGAAAGCAAAAGGAGCTCAGAAAACTTTTCAGAACACCGAACCGGAAGCCTCTGTTAACGGCGAAAAAATCTCAACCGCCGCATCCCGGAAAAAGAGGACATCAGCGTCAAACGCAGCTCAAAGCATAAAAACAACTGAGTCAGGTTCTGTTGCGGCAGATAACAAAACAAAAAAAACAAGCTCCCGTGCAGAAAAAACAACCTCGGTTTCAGGTCTTGCAGACAGTGAAAAAAGTACAGTACAAAAAAAAAGGGGCAGAAAACCCGGCGGCACCCGGAATAACTCTTTGGCAGCAGAAACGCTCCCGGGAGCAGTAAACAAAAAAGAATCGGTTTCCGGAAAAAATACCGTGGCGAAAGCCGAAAAAACGCCCGGTAAATCCGAAAAGGACAAAAAAACTGAAAATATCAATCTTTTCAACATAATAAGCACTTCGGGAAGCGCGGACGGAGGACGGGAAGAAGGAGCGGACCGTGACCCTTCCGAACCGCCCTTGCCCGACAAAGCCGTCGTGACCGAAAGCAACGGCGCCGTTATCAAAACAATCGTCATCGCGGGTCAGATCGAAGGGCACACACTGCTTCCTCAAGGACAGAAAGCCACACGGTACGAAGAGCTGATACCCCAGCTTGTGGAAATAGAGGAAAGCGAAAAGATCGGCGGACTGCTGATAATCCTCAACACCGTAGGCGGAGATGTCGAAGCCGGTCTGGCGCTTTCAGAGCTTATTGCGGGAATGAAAAAACCGACCGTTTCGCTTGTTCTCGGCGGCGGACATTCGATAGGCATACCGCTTGCCGTATCAGCCAAGCATTCGTTTATCGTACCGAGCGCGACCATGACTCTGCATCCTGTCAGAATAACCGGTATGGTGCTCAGCGCTCCCCAGACCTACGTTTATATGAACAGTATGCAAAAACGCATAATAAACTTCACCTGCTCGCACTGCTCCATGACTCCGAGGCGTTTCAGTACCCTTATGCTCGGCAGAGAAGAGCTTTCAACTGACCTCGGGACGGTTCTTGACGGAAAACGAGCTGTCAAGGAAGGTCTGATCGACAGTCTCGGAAGCCTGTCCGACGCCATCGACTGCCTTATGGCAATGCTGAAAAAAACGCCCGAAAACAACTGAAAAATTACCGGGATATCTCAAAACCGAAATATCCCGGAATGTCTTAAAAACCGCACAAATACCTTTTTGCGGTACAAAAAACATCGGACGGCAGCACCCGTAAAGCGGCGAAACCGTTAATGCAGTGATTGACGCAAGGCTTACATCAACAGTACAGAGCTCCGGACTGTCCGCTACCGCTGAACCGATGAAACAGTCAGCTTTATAAGCAAATTTATATCATCCGGCTGAACCTTAGCCATATGAGCCGACCTGTTCCGCCGGACCGCACCGCATTTTTCGCATCTGCTGACAATAATGTAACCTTTTCTTGCGTCGGTCTCTACCCGTACAGGCCGCAGAATTCCGCCGCAGTCGGAGGCACGGTCACCGGGATTTATGTCAAGATGAAGTGAGCACAGGCAGAAAGGGCAGTGATTGCGCGACGAATAGCCGAGCGGCTCCACCTTTTTTCCGCAGTTTGCGCAGACAAAGCCGCTGTCGTTTTTTCTGAATCTTTTATCTTCAATATTTTCCATATCAATTTCGCTCCGTTAATTTTTCGGCTGACATCGCCGTTCGGGTTCAACACTGTATTTTTCCGCATTCAGCTGTCGCTTTGCCGATGCTTTGACTCAGTTTCCGGCACCGTTTCCGTTTAAAACTTCCGGTCATGATTTGCTCCGCTTACAGCGCCAATATTAACAGTTTAGTCAAAAAAACATCATCGTGTAGCTATATTTTTTTGATATTCTATTTAGGCGTCGATTAGCAATATTTACTATATATAAGTTTTGAAAGGAAACGGCTATGTTAAAGAAAGTTATCAGTATGCGGCTCAGATCGCTGGTCAGCGCGGCACTTGCCCTGATCACGGTATTCACACTCAGCCTCGCTGTTTTTGCCGAAGAGACCTCGGATGAGGAAAAGTCCGCCATTGCCAAGTGGTGGGAGGCATATAATCAGTACATCGGTTACGGCGTCGCGGCAGTGCTTGCCGTAGTCATAATCGTTGTCATCTACTGGTGGATCCCAAAGAATCCGAAAAAGAAAGACGGTCAGAAAAAGAAAGAGCTTCCGAAAAAGAACTGATACATTGCCCGGCATGCGCCGGGCTTTCTTTATGCTTTGCCGAAGACAGGACGCAAACCCGCCGCAGCGGCAAAAGTACACCGTAAAATATTCGTCCCGGGAAGCCATTTCACAGAGAGCAATCCGTCGACAGCTTCCGGATTGGCAAAGCCGTTATCCGCCGTGTAAGCTTCCGGATCGTCAAACTCGTTATCTGCCGTGTAAGCTTCCGGATTGGCAAAGCCGTTATCCGCCGTGTAAGCTTCCGGATTGGCAAAGCCGTTATCCGCCGTGAAAGCTTCCGGATCGTCAAACTCGTTATCTGCCGTGAAGCGCCTGACCGGCAGACGGATGATTTACCGTGAAAGCATCCGGACAGTCAGACCGGTGATTTACCGCAAGCTCTGACAATATCGGCGACATTATTTTCCCACGCAGAAATTTCTGAAAATTTCTGCCGTTACCTCCTCGGATACGGTGCGTCCGTCGACCTCTCCCAGCGCCTTCAATGCCTGTTCAAGATCAAGTCCGTAAAGATCGGCGCTGAGTCCGGACTTTAACCCGTCCCTTGCGCGCGTAATGCACTCCGCCGCCCTGTCAAGCGCCGAAAACTGCCGTGCATTGGCAATCACCGCTTCGCCGCTGTAATCTATTTCACGGTTGACAAACTGACTTTCGGCGGCGCTTTTAAGCTGATCTATGCCGTTTCCGGTAAGACAGCTTACACTCACAGTTACTACCCCGTCCGGCAAAGCGTCAAGGACATCTTTTTCGTAAACGGTATTTCCGGCGTCATCTTTATTGAGCACTGCTATGACAGGCACCCCCCTGTCAACGGCGCTGCGAAGTATCCGGACGATGCCGTCATCTTCTTTATCCGGCTCACCCGAAATATCGAAAACGCCGATGATCAGCTCCGCCTCTTTTATCTTCCGCTTTGCCTTTTCAATTCCTATTTTTTCGATCTCGTCGCCGCCCTCTCTTATTCCGGCGGTATCCCACAGCCGCAGTGTTATCCTTCCCGCCTGCACTTTTTCCTCTATGACATCTCTTGTGGTGCCGGCTTTTGAAGTCACTATCGCCCTTTCCTCTCCGCACAGTCTGTTCAAAAGGGACGATTTCCCGGCGTTCGGCTTACCCACGATGGCGGTTTTTACCCCGTCGCTCACCGCTTTGCCGTGCCGGTAGGTTTTCAGTGTATCGGAAAGCTTTTCTGAAACAGCTCCGAGCCTTTCCGCAATCTCCTCCGCACCAAGCTCAGCAAGATCTTCTTCCGGATAGTCGGTTTTCACATAAACCGAACTGAGAAGCGCGACAATTTCGCGGTAGATCTCTTCTGTCCTGCGTTTCAGCACTCCGTTCGCGTGCGAGACACTCAGGCGGAGCTTTTCGTCGCTTTCGGCGTCTATCAGACCTATAACCGCCTCTGCTTCGGTCAGATCCAGCTTGCCGTTGGTAAAAGCCCTCTGCGTGAACTCGCCGCGTCGCGCGGGTTCTGCGCCGCAGCTGAAAGCGGCTTCAAGGACACGCTCTGTCAGCAATATTCCTCCGTGACAGCTTATTTCAACGGTATCCTCTCCGGTATACGACCTTGGTGCCCGATAAACAACGGCAATTCCGTCATCGATCACCATTCCCTTTGAAACGATCTTGCCGTAATATGCTCTGCCGGCTTCAACACTTCCGAGAAGTGACCCGGAAACGGGAAAAAACATCTTCTCCGCCACCTGAACAGCGCAGTCTCCCGAAATACGGATGACCGCTATTCCTCCCTTACCGTATGGCGTTGATACAGCAGCAATAGTAGT
Source organism: uncultured Clostridia bacterium (assembly GCA_944381095.1). Classification (GTDB taxonomy): domain Bacteria; phylum Bacillota; class Clostridia; order Oscillospirales; family CAG-272; genus SIG673. Next base: position 13,814 of record CALWJW010000035.1, read on the forward strand.
GTTCATAGCTCTCCTTTTTCAAATCAACGGTATGTTGTCTGACACAGCTGTGCCTGTAAGACATTTGTCCGGCACAGTAATCCCGCGTTTACTCATAAAATCCGCTTTAAATCATCCGGTACAGCACAAAACACACCGTCCCGGACTTTCCGGACTGTCAAAAGCACTTCCGCCCCGCCGGAACACACGCCGTAACCCGCGGTGAGCCTTCCGCACCGAAAACGTTCATCAAAAACAAAATTACGTGACCTGTACTCTCTGCTCCGACTCCCGTAAAGCAGTAAAACCTTAAACGATATCGCAGGCAATGCCCCCGCTTGTTTTGCGTCAGCTGATATCCTGCGAACTTAAAAAAACAGCTGCCGCCAGCGTGAAAACGCAGGACGGACTCCGGCAAAACTTATACCGGCTCCGTTTTCCGCCATTCCCGCCAACGACAGCCGAAACTCAGCTCTGCTGACTGTTTTTACCTACATAATGGACAACGACCCTGCGGTTGTCGTCACTTCCCACCGAAGCTGTCTTCACCATGCTGTCCCCTTGCAGTGCCGAATGAATTATCCTTCTTTCGTACGGCGTCATAGGGTCAAGGGATATATTTTTCCTGTATTTTTTGACTTTTTCGGCAGTTCTCTTCGCAAGGTTTCTGAGCGTTTCCTCTCTGCGGGCTCTGTACCCCTCGATATCTACCGTCACCTTTGTACTCTCTCCCGACTCGTCCCCGCGGCTGCCGTTCAGCGCAAGGTTACACAGATACTGTAATGCGTCCAGCGTTTCTCCGTGTCTTCCGATCAGATTCCCGGCTCCCGCACCTTCGACTTTGATTATCTTGCCGCCCTCGCTGTTCAGTTCTCCCGAAAGAGTGGCACAGGCATCGTTTATGCCCATAGCTCTGAGAACACCGTTTATATAGTCGATAGCAGTCTGTTCAGCACCTGTTTCCACATAAACTCTCACCTTTGCCGGAGCTTCGCCGAAACCCAGAAATCCTTTTTTCGGCGCTTCAATTATCTCATACTGCACCCTTTTGGCGTTTACCCCGAGCTTTGCCGCTCCGTCGGCGACGGCAGCTTCTACCGTTCTGCCGGTTCCGATTTCTTCTTTTATCATCTTTCTATCCTTTCCTGCGGTTTGCACCGTTATTTCTTTTCGGTCTTATCTCTCGGATAGTCTTTCATAGCCACCGGCTTTATCAGACTGTCCTGTACTTTCGTTTTGTCGTTATCGGGCTCCTTATCCACAACCTTTGCGTTATACTCCTCGTCGTCTATGTGGTGCAGCGACCTCACTCTCGGTCTGTCCGGATCCTTGAACATCTTTTCGGGTCTTTTCTTTTTCTTTCCCCTTATCAGTCTTTCGGCTTCTTTGTAATCCTCCTCGGTAAACACCGGGAAAGGCTTTACTCGTGTGAATATAAACTGCTGCAAAACTCCGAGCAGGTTCTGATATATCCAGTACACTCCGATGACAGCAGGAACTCCGAAAGTTATAAATGTTGAAAACGCGGGCAGCATAAAATCCATTATTCCCATCGAAATTTTGACATCTTCACCGGCCATTTGGGTCTGAGGCGACTGATAGGAGAATTTTTTCATCAGCTTGGTGGAAAGAAAAACGAAGCAGAAGGTGAGAAGCGGGATTATTATCAGAATGTTGACTCCCAATTTCGGAGTCTGCGCGAGATCAATACCGAAAACGCTGAAATTAGGCAGTCTGCCGAGCAGATCCTCCCCGACTCCTTCGACTCCGGAATATTTGGCAAAATTCGCTTTTATATCGGTCAAAACGGCTATCTCATCCGCCGAACCCGCCACCTCTTTTATCTTTGCCACAACTCCGGCTTCAAGACTGCAAAGGTAGGTAAGGGGTTGTCTTATCACATTGTAAATGAGAAGTATTATCGGGAGCTGTATCAGCAGCGGAAGGCATCCTGCAAGCTGATTATATCCCTCACTCTTATAGAGCTGCTGTATTTCCATCTGACGTTTTTCACGCCCCGCCCTATCGTTCCTGCCGCGGTATTTGTTCATTATAGCTGTTTCCCGGGGCTTGAGACTCGCCTGTTTAAGAGAATTTTTGTACTGTTTTATCGAGAGCGGCAGCAGTATTATCTTTACGATCAGCGCAAAAACCAAGAGCGCAAGAGCGTAATTGAATGTGAATGAATAGCAGAATTTAAGCAGTAATGCTATCGGTTTGTAGATTATATCCATTAAAGATCCTTTCGTTTCCCTCAAAACGGGGTTACTTTGATGTAAAATATCCTTGATTTTACGGGCGCAGAAAGTTTAAGCCCCCGTGTTTTCGGAATTTTCTTACGCGGTCTTCTCGGGACGGGATCGTCACCTCCCGGAAAAAGCGGATTGCACCTGAGAATGCGAAAGACCGCCGGTAAAAGTCCTAAAACGCCCCACTCCCCTACCGATCTTAGCGCATATTCGGAGCATGTCGGTCTGAACCGGCAGCAAGGAGATATTTTAAGTCCGGAGAAACATTTTCTGTATAGCTTTATCGGAAATGTAAGAATTTTTTCCGTTACAAGACAAAATTTTCTAAGCACATTTCGCTCCGTTTCAGAGCCGCAGTATAATCTGACCGGGGACCCGCTCTGCGGCCAGAAAGACCCCTGTTTTATCCGGCGCAAGGTCATCCGGCAACATCCAATGTGCGCAAGTACTGCTGTCCGTTTATTTCAAGCTCGGACGGCTTATCTTATCTCCGGCATCTGATTTCAACGGACGCACCCGCAACCTGAGTTCTGCCCGAAAGCATCCCTTTATCCGAAGAAGATAGATACGGCAGTCACCGCTTTTCCGCGTCAGAAAAATCTTTGTCACATGCGGCTTCTTCTCCGACCGGCACGCCGTTTTCTTTGCAAAACGCGGCTTTTTCTTCGACCGGCACGCCGTTTTCCTTGTCACATGCGGCTTCTTCTTCGACCTGCACGCTGTTTTCCGTGTCACATACCGTTTATTCTTTGACCTGCACGCTGTTTTCCTTGTCACATGCGATTTCTGCTTTGACTGCTACACCGTTTTCCTTTTTGACTGCTACGCTGTCTTCTTTTGACGCGACAGAAACATCGCACCCGCAACCCGGGTTACACCTTAAAATCATCCCCAGCTTATCAAAAAGTCCCGGCATTTCCGCGGCAAGCTCACTGCTTTTGGCGCACTTTGCGGCGTCCCGTGCGGCAATCACAACGAGATAACCCTTTTTAAGGCAATAATTTTTTTCGGTCTCCTGCAACGCCGCGCGTATTATTCTCTTGACTCTGTTTCGTACCACCGCTGAGCCGAGCTTTTTTGTCACCGTGAGTCCTATCCGGTTTACAGCCTTCTTCTGTGGGTGAGCCCTTTTCAGCCGCGCGGCTTTTTTATCCTTCAGAATGTAAATGACAGTGTATTTCCCGACCGCTTTTTCCCCGCCTCTGTACACCTTGCCGTACAAATGATTTTCGCTTATCGCAGTATTTTTCATTATTTCACACTAAAAAAAACAGATGCACACACCCTGCGTCCATCTGATCATCATATTGATTTTTACGCCCAGAAGATAACACGCAAGTGATAACACGCAGAATGTTCCACTTGCGTGACTTTATGGCATCCGGGATCAGTAGCTGAGTCTTTCTCTTCCTTTTGCGCGTCTTCTTTTCAGAACCTTTCTTCCGTTAGCGGTACTCATACGCTTACGGAAACCGTGCTCCTTCTTTCTCTGGCGCTTTTTGGGCTGATATGTTCTGAGCATCTTCGCACCTCCGTTTCTTCGATCGTCTTACTTGCCTTAAACGGCAATTCGCAATAAATCTGCATCGTATCCAATATTATATACTACCCGGCGTCGTTTTGTCAAGGGTTTTTTTGTTTTTTTATCGTTTCGCAGGTCTTTATTTTGTAAAAATTGTGTTAATAAATAACGCCGGTTATTGTATTATATATTATTATATGTTATACTCTTAACAATATAATATTTAGTGTGAACCCATTTGATTTTTTTCGGAAAGGAACAAAAGATGCAGGAATTTGAAGAAATATGGGACTTCGTCCTTTCGGAACTCAAAAACCTTTATTCGGAAACGGTGATAAAAGTCTGGCTGCGTGACTCCAAAATCGAAGCCGTCACCGATTCGTCAGCTGTAATCTATATCCAGAGTGCCTTCAAAAAAGAAATTGTGAAAAAAAATTACTCGGCGGCAATATCTGAGGCGCTGGAAAAAATATTCGGATACAAAATTGACGTTTTTTTCCGCTCTGAGGGTGAACCCGATCCGCTCTCCGAACAGAACAGTCTCACCTCGGAAGCACCCGGAACTGATCAGACGGCCGGTGCGGCAGATAATTCAGCCGCGAGCGCAACGACCGGAGCAACCGGCGGCACGGCTTGGGGTGCAAACAACGGCGCGGCTTGGG
>CALWJW010000036.1 GCA_944381095.1 uncultured Clostridia bacterium
GACCATCAGACGAAAAACTGTTTTCTGCCGGAATTGAAGAAGACAACGAGCCTGATTTCTATACCGTCGGCGATAACCAGAGCACGGCCTCGGTAATTGACTCAAACGAATATACTTTCGATAACTTCATTGTCGGCTCCTCAAACAAATTTGCTCACGCGGCATGCGTTTCGGTCGCCCAGAACCCTGCGCATTCCTACAACCCTCTCTTCATTTACGGTCCGAGCGGACTCGGAAAAACTCACCTGCTTTACGCCATTACTCACGAAATACATAAAAATCATCCTGACTACAACATCATTTACGTCAAGGGCGAAGAGTTCACCAATCAAATGATAGAAAGTATAAGTAAAAATCTGACGTCCGAATTCCGCGAAAGATACAGAAAAGCCGACGTACTGCTGATAGACGATATACACTTTATTGCAGGAAAGGATTCGACGCAGGAGGAATTTTTCCACACCTTCAACGATCTTTACGAACATAAAAAACAGATAATTTTGACGTCCGACCGACCGGCAAAAGATATCCAGAAGCTTGAAGAACGTCTGCGTACAAGGTTTGAATGGGGACTTAGCGCAGACATACAGCCGCCGGATTTTGAGCTCCGGGTAGCCATAATGAGAAAAAAAGCGGAAGCGCTCGGAAAACCGTTTTCCTCGGAAGTTCTGAACTTCCTCGCTGAAAAGCTGACAAACAACATACGTCAGATGGAAGGCGCAATAAAGAAGATCATCGCGTATAGCTGTCTCAATTCGGAAGAAGTAACCATTTCGCTTGTCACGTCCTGTATTTCAGATCTGCTCACCGATAATGGCAATCTGAAAATTACCGCTCAGAAGATCATATCAACTGTGGCGGAAAAATATAACGTCTCGGAAAATGATATTTACAGCAACAAGAGGACAAGCAATATAGCAAAAGCAAGACATATCTGTATTTACCTGATAAAAAAACTCATGGACCTGTCCTACCCTGCTATCGGAAGAATACTTAAAAGAGACCACACTACTATGCTCCATTCCTACGAAACTATTGCCAACGAAATCAAAATCAACTCGGTCTTCGAAATCGAGATCAACGAAATGATAAAGGAATTCAGAAATTAACCCCACTTTTTGAAAAAAGTGGGTCAAAAACTTCTCTACATTTTGGTTTGTTGGAGTATTTATCATTACATCAGATTTTGTCGTTTAATCTCTCCCCGAAACATATATATTTAAGCAAGACCTAACTGCCAGAAAAGTTTTTTGCTTACTTTTTTCCAAAAAAGTAAGCCGGAACATATAAATTTACTCAGCACCTGACCGCAAGAAAAGTTTTTTGCTTACTTTTTTCCAAAAAAGTACGAGCTTTTTGAAAAAAGCTTGGCAAAAACTTCTCCCCACTTTTTGAAAAAAGTGGGTCAAAAACTTCTCTACATTTTGGTTTGTTGGAGTATTTATCATTACATCAGATTTTGTCGTTTAATCTCTCCCCGAAACATATATATTTAAGCAAGACCTAACTGCCAGAAAAGTTTTTTGCTTACTTTTTTCCAAAAAAGTAAGCCGGAACATATAAATTTAAGCAAGACCTAACTTCCAGAAAAGTTTTTTGCTTACTTTTTTTCAAAAAAGTAAGTGCGTACTTTTTTTCAAAAAAGTAAGAGAAAAAATAAGCAAAAGGAGAAAAAAGAAAAAAATGATCATCAAAGTAAGCAAAGAAATACTTACAAACGCAGTTACGCCGCTGCTGGGCGCGGTTTCAAACAAGAACACACTTGCCGCAGTCGAAGGAATACTTCTGACGACGAACGGTGACGATTACTGCACCCTTACATCTTTTGACCTTGAAAAGGGTTACCGAACGAAAATCCCGGTAAAAGTACTTGAAAGCGGGAGCTTTATAATCGGCGGACAGAGATTCAGCCAGATAATAAGAGCGATGCCGGAGGGAGAAATAACCGTGAGCGTCGACCAGAGACTGCGCGCGAAAATATCGGGAGGAAGATCGGAATTTGAGCTTTCGGCAATGGACGGCGCGGACTTCCCGACACTGCCGGAATTCAGGAGCGAAACGGTATTTTCGGTAAATCAGGGAGTTCTGCGTTCAATGATAGTCAGAACCTCTTTTGCCGTCGCACAGAATGAAAGCCGTGCGGCTCTGAACGGAGCGTTTTTCTCATTCAGTTCTGAGAAGATAAGCATAGTGGGATGTGACGGAAACCGCCTCGCGATAAGGACTCAGAAATGCAAGGTGACAAAACACGGAGAAAAAGAGCCGGACATATCGATAATACTTCCGGGCAAGACGCTCAGCGAGCTCCTGAAAATGCTGAAAAGCGAAGACGAAGAGATCAAGATAACTGTGACCAGGCGAAACGCCGTATTTGAGTCAGAGGGACTTTTGTTCTTTTCAAGACTTATCGACGGCGAATACCTCGACTACGGAAAATTCATTCCGTCAAGCTCAAAGATAAGCTGTGTAATAGAAACAGAAACGTTCATTGAAAGCCTTGAAAGAGCATTTCTTGTTTCCGAGGACAAGACGGTCGGTCAGACAAAGAGTTACGTCAGGTGTAAATTCTGCGAGGACAGCCTGAAACTTTCGTCTGTATCAGCCAACGGAAGAGTAAGCGACGAGATATACATCGAAAACGAGTCGGGACAAACTCTTGAAATAGGTTTCAACTGCCGTTTTCTGCTTGAAGCGCTCAAAGCCTGCGGCAGTGAAAAGGTAAAGTGCGAAATGAACACCCCGCTGTCCTGTATGGTGATAAAGCCGTCAGTTGCAAATGAAGAAGAGGACTTTTTGTATCTGGTGCTGCCGATACGGATGAAAGACTGACGGCAGGCACGGTACGCGAAGGTAAGTGAAGAAAACAACGTTTTGTAACGAAAATAACGAAAATCCCGAAACGGCATTAAAGTATTTCCCTGTACTTAAACCCGGCAGCCCGGCGATTTTCAAAATATGAAAGGTTTTTCCACGATGATCTGCCGCGAAATAATTCTAAAAAATTTCAGAAACATAGAGGACGAAAAAGTCACATTCGGTGACGGAGTAAACGTTCTCTGCGGCTTCAACGCTCAGGGAAAAACAAATATACTCGAAGGAATATACTACTTTGCGCTGGGCAAGAGTTTCAGGGGAGCGTCGGACAGAGAGCTGATATTTCACGGCAGGGACAATGCCGAGATAAGTCTTGACTTTACGGATATGACGAGAGAGAGGCATCACAGCGTAAATCTTTCGGTAAAAGAGAAAAAAATGTGCCGTAAAGAGGGTATAAAGGTTTCAAAGCTGAGCGAATTCATAGGAATATTCAGAGCAGTACTTTTCAGTCCGGAAGTGCTCAGCTGTGTAAAGGACGGACCGGCAGAAAGACGGAGCTTTCTTGACGTTGCAATTTCGCAGATCTATCCGGCATACATGGCATCACTCATAAATTACAGAAAGCTGCTACAAAACAGAAATGCGGTGCTCAAAGACAGCGAAAACCGGAACTGCGACGAGCTTCTGTACGTATTATCCTGCCAGATGGCGGAAGAGGCGGAAAGAATAGCCCGTTACCGTGACGAATACACGTCAATGCTGGCGTCAGAGACAAACGCACTGATTAAAGAAATAAGTCTCGGAAAAGAAAGCGTCAGCATGAAATACAGAACGGGAAAAAGCAGGGAAGAATATCTGAAACTGCTTACCGAAAATACAGAGAAAGAAAAAATTCTTAAAACAACGCTTTACGGAGTCCACAAAGACGACCTTGAAATAAAACTGAGCGGATACGACAGCAGAATATACGCTTCACAGGGACAGCAGAGAAGCATAGCGCTTTCCATGAAGCTGGCGGAGGGAGAGATATCAAAAAAAATATGCGGAGAATATCCGGTTTTCTTGCTTGACGACATTTTCTCGGAGCTTGACGACATAAGGAAAGATTACATTCTGTCAGGTCTCGGAAACAGACAGGTTATAATAACTTGCTGTGAAAAAATAATAAAGGGAAACATATACGGAATCAGCGGCGGGAAGATATCAAAACAGAGTATTCAACAGTAAAAACAAAATTATCAACAGGTTTCTTTACCGTTTCTCCGCTTTCTTACAGTGTTTCCGTGATTTTCAACTTTTCAACTGTGAATAATCAGAAACTTTAAACAGAAAAGAGAAGGTAAGACGTCTTTACAAAAACCTTTCTTTCACCTTTCGGGAAAACCCGAAAACATTCAACAGGGAAAATTTTCCTTAACAGCAGTCGACAAAAAGGTGTGCAGGCTTTTCCACAATTCAACAGCCCCTACTACTACTACTGATAAATTTAAATTTAAATTTATTTTGAAATCCGTAAACGGAAAACATAAAAGATTTTTCCGTAACTACCATACCCCCGGATACAAACCTGTGAACTCAGCAAATGAAAAGAAAAAATCAAAACAAATATCAACAGCTTGTGTAAAAAGACCGATAAACATTATTTTATTCCGAGTAAGAATGAGTAAGAACAGGTCTGAAAGCGGTGTGAGTCCAGGGTAATGTAAAGAACGGGTATTCAGCAAGGTTTACAGGAAGGTAAAGAGTGCGAGAAAAAATACAGGCATCCAAAAAATAACCGGACGGGAAAAAAACAAAGGACTTACAGAGAGGTTAAAGCGTGCCATAACAAAATACAGGTGTCTGACAAATAACCGGACGGGAAAAAAACAAAGGACTTACAGAGAGGTTAAAGCGTGCCATAACAAAATACAGGAGTCTGACAAATAACGGGACGGGAAAAAAGCAAGGGATTTAAGGGAAGGTTAAAGCGTGCCATAACAAAATACAGGAGTCTGACAAATAACGGGACGGGAAGAAAACAAAAAAATTTAAAGAGAGGTTAAAGCGCGCCAGAAAAATGTTTGTGGAAATAGGGACGGAAAAAATAGTAAAGGATGAAGATATTCTGGGGATGTTCGACTTAGATAATGCTTCTCAGACATCCGCCGCGAAGGAATTTTTCAGAATAGCTCAGAAAAACGGAAAGGTAACAATGCTGGGAAGCGAGCTTCCGAAAACGATGATAGTAATGAAAAACGGTGATATTTATCTTTCGCAGTACGCGCAGAAGATACTGACAGCAAGAGCAGAAAGTCTGTTCCGCGGGGTAAAGAATATGCTTAAAAATCCGTGAAGCAGAAGGAAAGCCGGCGAACAAACATCCGGAAATCTGATAACAACCAAAGAAAAAAACAGCGAGATAATCTGCTTTTATATAGAAAAAACGGCAAAAAAGAGTAAGCAAGGAAAAGAGGAAAAAAATGGAAGAAAAACAAAACTACGACGAAAGTCAGATACAGGTGCTTGAAGGACTTGAAGCGGTAAGAAAAAGACCGGGAATGTATATAGGTTCGACTTCGATCAGGGGACTGCACCATCTCGTATATGAGATAGTGGATAACTCGATCGATGAAGCGGTAGCAGGTTACTGCACTGAAATAGACGTGACGCTTCATAAGGACGGAAGTTGCAGCGTAAGAGACAACGGAAGAGGAATACCGGCGCATATGCACAAGACCGGCAAACCGGCACCGGAGGTAGTGTTCACGGTACTTCACGCAGGAGGAAAATTCGGCGGAAGCGGTTACGTTATTTCAGGAGGACTGCACGGAGTGGGAGCGTCGGTAGTAAACGCTCTTTCCGAATGGCTTTATTACGAAGACAGCAGAGACGGCAAAATTTACTCTCAGCGCTTCGAAAGAGGTAAGGTAACGGAAGAATACCACGTAGTGGGAGAAACGGACAGCAGCGGGCTTTTTGTGCGCTTTCTGCCGGATTCAATGATATTTGAGGAGCTTAACTTTGATTATGAAGTCCTGCTGAACAGGTTGAGAGAGCAGGCATTTCTCAACGCGGGGGTAAAGATAATATTCACCGACGACAGAGGAGAAGAGCCGGTAACCAATACGCTCCACTACGAAGGCGGAATAGTCAGCTTTGTCAGTCACCTGAACGCCATAAAACACTGTCAGCTGGTCCACCCCGACGTCATATACATGAAGGCCCAGAACGGGGTATGCTCGGCTGAGGTAGCCATGCAGTACAACGACACATATAACGAAACAATAATGACCTTTGCCAACAACATAAATACAATAGAGGGCGGAACTCATGAGACCGGCTTCAAAACCGCGCTGACGAGAGTAATAAACGCATACGGCAAAAAGTACAACATACTCAAAGAAAGCGACAAGCCGCTTACCGGCGAGGACACAAGAGAAGGACTGTGCGCCGTGGTTTCGGTAAAGTTACAGGACGCACAGTTCGAGGGACAGACCAAATCAAAGCTCGGAAATTCCGAAATGAGAACTATGGTCGATAACCTTGTGAGTACCAAACTTGAAGAATACCTTGAAGAAAACCCGTCGGTAGCGAAGCTGATACTTGACAAGACGCTGGCGGCGTCGAGGGCGAGAGAAGCGGCAAGAAAAGCGAGAGAGATGACAAGGCGTAAAGGAGCGCTGGACGGAGCGTCGCTTCCGGGAAAGCTGTGGGACTGTCAGGAAAAAAGGGTAGAGGTAACTGAGCTTTACCTTGTCGAGGGTAACTCTGCGGGAGGCTCTGCAAAGGACGGACGGGATTCAAGGTACCAGGCGATACTTCCGCTGAGAGGAAAGGTGCTTAACGTAGAAAAGAGCCGGCTGGAAAAAGTTTATTCAAACCAGCAGCTGATACCGATAATCCAGGCGATAGGTTGCGGAATCGGAGAGGATTTCGACATAACAAAACTGCGGTACGGAAAGATAATAATAATGGCGGATGCCGACGTCGACGGTTCCCACATCCAGATACTTCTGCTGACGTTCTTCTACCGCCACATGAAAAAGCTGATAGAAGAAGGACATATATATCTCGCAATGCCCCCGCTTTATAAGGTATTCAAAGGAAAAACCGAAAGATACGCTTACAGCGACGAGGAAAGAGACGCGATAATAGCAGAGCTCGGCGGGGACAAGGTCGAGGCGGAGCGTTACAAAGGTCTCGGAGAAATGAATCCGGAACAGCTGTGGGAAACAACAATGGATCCGACGCTGAGAACGCTCAAACTGGTAACGATAGAAGACGCAATGGTGTGCGACGAGGTATTTTCGCTTCTTATGGGTGATGAGGTTGAGCCGAGACGTGAATTTATCGAAGCAAACGCCAAGTTCGTGTCAAATCTTGACATTTAATAATCACAACAACAAGCAAGAATTTAATGTGGGTTCAGGCAGAGAATTAAGACGTAAAACAAGACACAAAATCGGACGAAAAATCAAAAATAAAACCAGACGTAAAAGCAAGCAGGTTCGACGCGTGAAAAAAGCCTGTACCACCCCTCTTCAAAAATTATCGGGTGGAACGCACAGTTTCGGAATGTTACAGGTTTTCACAAGGCTATTTAATATTTTTCAATATGTCAAAAAGTTTTCCACAGGGTGTGCATATGTGTGTGGAAAACTTCTCAAAAATTGCTGTTAACAGATAAAAACACTTTTCGGAGAGTAATATAAATAACTGAAAAACCCAGTGTTCAAGCGGATGTGTAAAAGTTTTCCACAGGTAAATGAAAACACAGCCACACCGTTTGAAAAATTGTGGAAAAGCCTGACTTACGGTAAAACGGCATGTTAATATGTGGAAAACTGTTTCCACATTCCGGTGCAGAATGTAAACCGCCCGTAACGGTCACAGAAAATAAACTGATTTTCAGATACCGCCGTGATATCCTGCCGAAGCTCCGAGCGGGGCAGGACTCAGAATACAGATCACTTTCGTGACGCAAGAAAGGAACAGCCATAAAATGGATAAAAAACAGGACGACCTTGAATTCAAAGAGCAGAAAATAGTCCCGATACAAATGGGAAAGGAAGTAAAAAATTCATTTATAAACTACGCAATGAGCGTAATAATGTCGAGAGCTCTGCCGGATGTGCGCGACGGACTCAAACCGGTACACCGCCGTATACTTTACGCAATGTACGAAGATCACCTGACGCACGACCGTCCGTTCTGCAAATCCGCGACAACGGTAGGAAACGTTCTCGGACGTTACCATCCTCACGGTGACAGCGCCGTTTACGACACAATGGTAAGAATGGCGCAGAGCTTTTCTCTCCGCTATCCGCTGATAGAAGGAAGAGGAAACTTCGGAAACATAGACGGAGACGGGGCAGCGGCGTACAGGTACACGGAAGCGAGAATGAGCCGTCTTGCCGATTACATGATGACAGATATAGAAAAGGACGTCGTCGATTTCGGACCTAACTTCGACAACAAGAGAAAGGAACCTCTTGTGCTGCCGTCAAGATTCCCGAACCTGCTGGTAAACGGCTCGATAGGAATAGCCGTCGGAATGGCGACAAATATCCCGACTCACAATCTGCGCGAGGTGATCGACTGCGTTATATACGTAATGGACAACCCCGACGCCGAGCTGAAAGACCTCATGCGTTTTATAAAAGGACCGGATTTCCCTACCGGGGCCATAATATGCGGAACCTCCGGCATAGCAGAGGCGTACAGGACAGGAAAGGGACGGATAAGGGTAAGAGCAAGAGCCGAGGTGGATGAAAATCACAGAAGAATTATAGTCACCGAAATACCGTATCAGCTTAACAAGGTAACGCTTGTCGAGGGAATAGTCAACTGCCATAAGGACAAGAAGGTCGACGGTATAACCGACGTCCGCGACGAATCGGGCAAAGACGGTCTGAGGATAGTAATAGAGTACAGGCGCGACGTAAGCGGACAGGTACTGCTCAATCAGCTTTACAAGTATACACAGCTTGAAGATACGTTTTCGGCAAATATGCTGGCGCTGGTCGACAACGTGCCGAAGATACTCAGTCTCAGGGATATACTGAAATACTATATCGAGCATCAGGAAAACGTAACGGTCAGACGCCTGAACTACGATCTTGAAAGAGCAAGAAAGGAAGCCCATATCTTTGAAGGCTACAAGATAGCGTGCGACAATATCGACGAAGTCGTCGAGATAATCAAAAATTCCGAAAACGTCGCTCAGGCGAAGATCAATCTTTCCGAAAGGTACAGCCTTTCCGACGCACAGGCACAGGCGATAGTAGATATGACTCTCGGAAAGCTTACAGGTCTTGAACGTTCAAAAATAGAGGACAGACTTGCAAAGCTGTATGCGCTGATAAAAGAGATAAACGAAACTCTCGGATCGGAAGAAAAGATAAAAGAGCTGATAAAAAATGACCTGACCGAAATCAGGAATAAATTCGGGGACGAAAGAAAGACCGAGATAAGCACGGATATGTCGGATATTGAGGATGAAGACCTGATAGACAGACACACCTGCGTCATAACCATGACGCACAGCGGTTATATAAAGAGAATGTCAAGCGACGCGTACAGCGCTCAGGCGAGAGGCGGAAAAGGCATAAAAGGAATAACGACAAAGGACGAGGATTTCGTAGAAACAATACTTGCCGCCGACAGCCATTCAGATCTGATGATGTTCACAAGTTTCGGAAAGGTGTTCACCCAGAGAGCGTACCGGATACCGGAGGCGTCCCGTACGGCAAAAGGAACCAATATAGTAAACCTTATAGAGCTTGCCGAGGGCGAAAAGATAACTTCAATGATATCGGTCGGCAGCTATCCGGATGACGAGTACCTTCTGATGGTGACAAAGAACGGTACAGTCAAGAGGACAAGACTTTCCGAGTATGAATATCAGAGAAAAGGCGGAAAAATAGCGATAAACCTTGACGAAAACGACGAGCTGGTGTACGTACGCCACACCGACGGAAACGATAAGATACTTATCGCGACAAGAGAAGGTAACGCCGTTTGCTTTGACGAAAACGACGCAAGAATAATGGGAAGAGGCGCAAGAGGAGTACGCGGTATACGTCTTGCCGAGGGTGACAGAGTTGTGGGAGCCGTGCTTGTCGAAGATGACAAAAAGCTGCTTACGGTAACTGAAAACGGATACGGAAAACGCAGTGAGTTTGACGAGTTCCGCACCCGCAACAGAGGCGGAAAGGGTGTTATTGTACACGGTCTGAGCGAAAAGACCGGTAAGCTTGCCGCTATCTGCTCGGTATCGGATGACGACGATATAGTAGCCGTTTCAAGCGAGGGTATAACAATAAGGACTCACTGTAAGGATATTTCGGTCTATTCGAGAAGCGCCGGAGGAGTCATTATAATGAGACTGAGCGAAGGCGGAAAGGTTACATCGGTAGCCAATGTCGGTAAGGAAGAAGAGGATACGGACGGAGCGGACGGAGTTGAATCAAACGACCTAAATGAATCAGACGGTGACGGATTCGCGGAAGTTGCATCCGACAGCGGAACTGATGACACTGCGGAAAACACAGCTGTAACGGAGTCTGACGTCAGCAGCGAAACCGAAAACTGAGACCGGAATGCCTTTTTACGGACAATGAATGATGCACAGACTAACTGCAAAAAAAATAAGTAAATACGGCAAAACATGAATAAACGCGGGAGCTTAAACAGTTAATGTCGCGACGTTCTGCGTAAAGCCGTGGAAAACGACAGCAGGTAAGGCGACTGAATGAATTAAGGCAACACCGCACAATTCTGACTGCGCAAATCTGCCGTCAGATTTTTCGTCAAACAAACCAAATTGACGCAGGCAATAGTGGATCTATTGACAAGGAGATTTGTGCAGTTTGGCGAAAAAGATGCAAAAAGTTGTGCGGTCAAGGCGCGAGCCGTGAATTGCGCGGTGGTGCCTTAACCGGAGAGATCAAAGTAAGGGGAAAACCATAATGAAACAAATCGGTAAGAAAATCCGGATATTTGCGGTAGCGTTTCTTGCGGCGGTGCTCATAATAGTGCCGTCGGGTTGCGCAGGTGAGGAAGAAAAGAACGCGTTGCTTGCGGAATTTACCGCGCTGTATGAAAAATCGGTGGAAATAAACGAAATAATTTTCGGCAAGGGTCTTCCTGTTGACGGTGAATATACCGATATCCCCGAGTCAGGCTCGTACTACGTGCCGGTCTCTGATGATTCACCGTATAAGACTGTTGAGGAACTGGAAAATGCCGTGCTTTCTGTCTACACCGAGGACTATTACAACAGTGTACTTGAAACTACGCTGTTTGTGGGTTACGGCGAAAACAAGGATTCACCCTATCCGAGGTACAAGGAAGAAGACGGAAAGCTGATGATAAATCTTTGTCAGGAAGCCAGAACTTTTGCTGTGAAAAGACTGATTTCAGAAGCAAAAGTGGAAAAAATGACCATGGGTGCCGCCGAGGTAAGTACCCCTTACGAGCTGAACGGCGTCAGACAGGACAATCTTAAATCGTTGACTCTTTACAAAACCGAAAACGGCTGGCGCTTCGATGACCCCACTTATTGATTTAATCCGCTTTTTGAAAAAAGCTCGTACTTTTTTGAAAAAAAGTACGCAAAAAACTTTTCTGGCAGTCAGGTCTTGCTTAAATTTATATGTTCCGGGGAGAGAATGAACAAGAGAATTTGATGAAACGGTAAAGATTCCACCAAACCCAAATGTAAAGAAGTTTTTTTGCCTACTTTTTTTACAAAAAAAGTATGGAAAAACTTTTCCGGCAGTCAGGTCTTGCTTAAATTTATATGTTCCGAGGAGAGAATGAACAATAAAATCTTATGAAACGGTAAAGATTCCAACAAAACCAATGTAGAGAAGTTTTTGACCCACTTTTTTCAAAAAGTGGGGGGAAGTTTTTTTGCCTACTTTTTTTCAAAAAAAGTAGGGGAAAGGAAAGGAATATGGCAAAGGGAAATAAAAAAGAGAACGAAGCGGTAAACGAAGCGAGTGACAGAAAGAAAGCTCTTGAAACTGCGATATCACACTTAACGAAGGCATACGGACAGGGAACAATAATGAGGCTGGGCGAAAACGCAAAAATGCAGGTGAGCGCAGTATCGACAGGTTCGATAATGCTTGACCAGGCGCTGGGGATCGGAGGAGTTCCGAAGGGCAGGATAATAGAGATATTCGGTCCTGAGTCATCGGGAAAGACAACGGTTGCGTTGCACGTGGTAGCGGAGGTTCAGAAAGAGGGCGGAACGGCTGCTTTTATCGACGCTGAGCACGCACTCGACCCGGTATATGCTAAAAATCTGGGAGTCAACATAGACGAACTGCTGATATCTCAGCCGGACAGCGGAGAACAGGCACTTGAAATCACGGAAGCGCTTGTTCGTTCGGGAGCGATAGACGCAATAGTTGTCGACTCAGTTGCCGCGCTTGTACCGCAGCAGGAGATTGACGGAGACATGGGAAGCTCACACGTCGGCGCACAGGCAAGACTGATGAGTCAGGCAATGAGGAAGCTTTCCGGAGCGATAGCAAAGTCAAACTGCGTCTGCATATTTATAAACCAGCTTCGTGAGAAGGTCGGAGTGCTTTACGGAAATCCGGAGGTAACGCCCGGAGGACGCGCGCTGAAATTTTACTCATCGGTAAGAATTGAAGTAAGAAAAGGCGAGTCGTTAAAGAACGGAGCGGAGACATACGGAAACCGTGTAAAGTGCAAGGTAGTGAAAAACAAAGTCGCGCCGCCGTTCAAAACAGCGGAGTTTGACATACTGTACGGCAAGGGAATTTCAAGGTCGGGAGAGCTGCTTGACCTTGCGATACAGCTTGATATAATAGAGAAGAGCGGCTCGTGGTTCTCGTACGACGGCAAGCGTCTGGGACAGGGTAAGGACAACATAAGGGCAGTCCTTGAAAACGACAAAGAGCTTTTTGCGGAAATAGAGAAGAAAGTCAAGTCAAACGGAAATCTGCTCGATCTCGATATGCCCGAGAATGAGAGGGTCGAAGATGACGATGACGATTTGTTCGACGTCAAAATAGACGGTGACACCGAATGAGTCCGATAAAAGAAAAGCCGCAGTTAACGGAAAAGCCTGAGAGGAAAAAAGCGATAAAGCTTTCCGAAGCAGGAGTAAAAGTGACGCGCGAGCCGGACGGAAACATTGAAAAATCAAAAATAAATTCTGCCGGAAGTTCCAAAATGAAAGTCAGACAGGTTTCAGCCGGCGAAGTCGGTTCAACGGCAGGCGGAGGAGAGTTCAAAGCGGTAAGAAAATACGCAATGGCGCTGGTAGCCGCAAGGTCGTACACCGAAAAGGGACTGCGTGACAAGCTTGAAAGCAAGCAAACTTACACAGAGGAACAGATAGCCGACGCAATAGAGTATGTGAAGAGCTTCGGATATGTCAGCGATGAAAAGTACGCCCGGTATGCGGCGATGTCGCTGTACCGCCGCGGTTACGGAAAAATGCGGATAATGATGTATCTTGTCTCCAAGGGAATATCGCATGATGTAATGGACGGAGTTGACTTTTCCGAAATGGATTTCAACGAAAGCGCGTTGAAAGCGGCAGAAAAAAACCGCGGAAAGAGCCGCGAAAAGTTGATAAGGACTCTGAAAAATTACGGATTTGCCACTTCCGAGATAATTTATGCGCTTGAAAACATGAAAAGTGAAGATGACGGCGAATGAAGTCGCAAAGCTTTTTACAGTTTTGTTTCTGTGCCGTCTGACTGCTTTTCGATCGGCGAGGATGCCGACCGATAGCTTTGAAACAAGACGAAGTTTTTGACTGCTTTTCAATCGGCGAGGATGCCGACCTATAGCTTTGAAACAAGACGAAGTTTTTGACTGCTTTTCAGTCGGCAGCGATACTGACTGACGGATTTTGAAACAACAACCGCATTTTTTATTGCTTTGAATCAACATCGATGCCGTTCAGCGGCTTTTGCAATTAAAACAAAATCACAAAGGACTTGAAAATGGAAAAAGAAAAGATAGGGTTCGTTTCACTGGGGTGCCCCAAAAATCTGACCGATACCGAGGTTATGCTCCGCCGTCTGACAGAGGCCGGCTACACCATAACCCCCGAGGAAACGGAAGCCGACGTGATAATAATCAACACCTGCGGATTCATTGAGTCCGCAAAAACAGAAGCGATAGATAATATTCTTGACATAGCCTGGCTGAAAAAAAACGCAAGACTGAAAAAAATAATAGTTTGCGGGTGCCTTGTTCAGCGTTACGGAAGAGAGGTTGCAGAGCAGTTTCCGGAAGTCGACGGCATACTGAGCGTCGGAGCTTTCGGTGACATAGTCGAAGCTGTAAAAAGCGTTCTTGACGGCAAAAGGTACATAAATCTGAAAAAGCCGGAGGAGCTCGCTTTGGGCGGCGACAGGATAGTGACCACGACGCAGTACGCATATCTTAAAATCGCCGAAGGCTGTGACAACCGTTGCAGCTATTGCGCTATACCGGGAATAAGGGGAAAATTCCGGTCAAGGGAAATAGACGACATAGTGTCGGAGGCAAAGGAGCTTGAAAATCTCGGTGCGGGTGAAATTGTACTGGTAGCTCAGGATACCACCGGATACGGGCTTGATGTTTACGGTAAATACAGTCTTGCGGAGCTTATCCGTAAGATAACCGAAAACACCCTTTCGGTCAGACTCAGGGTACTGTACTGCTACCCCGATAAAATAACCGATGAGCTTTGCCGTGAATTTGCCGTTAATGACCGACTTATCAAGTACGTAGATATGCCGATACAGCACATTTCTGACGGCATACTGAAAAAAATGAACCGTCACGGCGGAAGCGAAGTTATAAAGGACGCTTTTGCAAGACTGAGAGCCGCCTGCCCCGGTATAATCATACGCACGACTGTGATTGTCGGCTTCCCGGGTGAGACGGAAGAGGATTTTGAGGAGCTGAAACAGTTCGTTCGCCAAATAAAAGCAGAGAGACTCGGAGCTTTTACCTACTCGGCAGAGGAGGGCACACCGGCAAGCGAGATGCCTGATCAGATACCAGAAGAAGTCAAACAAAGACGTTACGACGAAATTATGACCGTTCAGAGCGAAATAGCCGAGAAGATTAACAGCGGAAGAATAGGTAAACGTGAAATAGCGGTAGTGGAGGACTATGACCCGCTTTCGGAAAGCTACTGCTGCCGCAGTGACGCGGAAGCGCCGGAAATTGACGGCAAAATCTACCTGACCGGAGTTCCGAAAAACTCGCTGGCTCCGGGAGATATGGTGGATGTAACGATAAAGGAAGCGATAGACAGCGACCTTGTGGCGCAGCTGACCGATCTGAAATCAAAAAAGAAGTAAATTGAAAGAAAGCACTTGACTTTGCGTCCCGAAAGTATTAAGATATACCCTGTGAAATTTCCGGAGTCCTGTCAGACCGTATGATTTCTGAACGGAGCACCGGGGTTTCCGGATCAATGTGACTTGCCGGCATCAGGCTGTCCGCTCGGTAACGCGATCCTGCAAACAGATGAACCGGAAGACAGAAAAAGTCCGGAACCGGAAAAGTATACGGAAGACAGAAAAATGCACCGGATAAGCAAGAAAAATTCCGGGAATTTCCGGAGAAAACAGCCCGACGATGTAACCCGTAAAGGCAAAAAACAGAAAAAAGGAAGAAAACAGATGATAACAGAAACAAACAGCCCTGAAAATAACAAGCCTGCAAAGAAAACAATATTTTCCGGAGTTCAGCCGAGCGGAAACCTGACTATCGGAAATTATCTCGGAGCAATAAAAAATTGGACTGTGCTGCAAGATGAGTATAATTGTATATACTGCGTGGTGGATATGCATGCCATAACGGTAAGGCAGGTCCCGGCAGATCTCCGCAGAAGAACATATGAGACCCTTGCGCTGTATATTGCCGCCGGACTTGACCCGAAAAGCAATATACTTTTCGTACAGAGTCACGTCCCTGCCCACGCCGTGCTGAGCTGGGATCTCGGATGTTTTACAATGTACGGTGAGCTCGGAAGAATGACGCAGTTCAAGGACAAAAGCCGCAAAAACGCCGACAACATAAACGCCGGATTATTCACATATCCGGTACTGATGGCGGCGGATATCCTGCTTTATCAGACCGATCTTGTACCTGTGGGTATAGATCAGAGACAGCATCTTGAACTGGCAAGAGATATAGCCATTAGATTCAATAACCTGTACAGTCCTACCTTCACGGTGCCGGAAGGTTATATACCGGAGACGGGAATGAAGATCATGTCGCTTGCCGACCCGACAAAAAAGATGAGTAAGTCTGACAGTAACCCGAATGCTTCGGTCGGAATACTTGATTCAAGAGATGTGATCATTTCAAAAATGCGCCGCGCCGTTACCGATTCAGGTTCAGAAGTAAGGTACGGAGAAGGCAAGGACGGAATAAACAACCTTATCAATATCTACTGCTGTTTCACCGGAAAAACCAGAGAAGAAACGGAAAAGGAATTCGAGGGAAAGGGCTACGGCGAGTTCAAAGCGGCAGTCGGAGAGACTGTGGCTGACGGATTGTCATCACTTAGAGAAGAATACTCCAAGCTGATCGGCGACAAACAGTATCTGGATGAAATAATGAGGTCGGGAGCAGAAAAAGCTGCTGCAATAGCGCGAAAAACGATAACAAAGGTGCACAGAAAAATCGGATACGTGAGCCTCTGATTCTGAATAAGCCGGAAAAAACCGTCCCGGGAAAAACGTCCCGCGGAAAGCGATATTCTGCAAACGATAAAGTCGTGAAGTCAGACAAAACGGAATCGCTTGACCCGGAACCGGGAATTTTCAGACGGACTTATGAAAAGGGAAAGGAAAAGGATTATCAGATGGAAGAATTGCTTTTGCAATGTCTATGTGCCGCGGTCGTAGCATACATACTTACGTTTGTCTGCCGGAAAACTGCGCCGGTGCTCGGACTTATGGATATACCGAAAGACGGCAGAAGAATGCACAGCGAGCCGATACCGAGAATGGGCGGGATAGCTATTTATCTGTCTTTTGTTATAATCATGGGCGCTTTCGGTGATTTTCTGAAAGTATTGCCGTTTGCGGTCGGCGGACTTGTTCTGGTTGTGATAGGAGTGCTTGACGATAAACACGGTGTAAAACCGTGGGTAAAAATACTCGGTCAGATAATTTCCGGAGCGGTGCTGTGCGTTTTCGGAATAAGCGCCAGATATTTTTCTTTTTTCGGAAAGACTCTGGACGTCGGCGAAATTGCGGGTTACATCTTAACCGTAATCTGGGTCGTCGCTGTTACAAATATTTTTAATCTGATAGACGGTCTTGACGGTCTTTGCAGCGGTATTACACTGATTGCGGCTATCGGTATTGTGTTCAATGTCGTGATTGCCGGCGGAGACATGTCAACAGTAACCGTGACGGCAGTATTTGCTGCCGCTGTTCTCGGTTTTCTGCCGCATAACGCTTGTCCCGCGAAAATATTCCTCGGAGACACCGGCGCAATGCTGTGCGGTTATATGCTCGCCTCGCTCTCCTGTATGGTTTTCTATTCGGATTCCGCACGGACGCTCGGCGCTCTTACACCGCTTTTGTTGTTCGGTATCCCCGTTTTTGATACCTCTTTTGCTATTATCCGTCGTTTGGCAAGCGGAAGCGGCGTTTTCTGCGGCGATAAAAAACACGTTCACCACAGGCTAAGTAAAAGATACGGAAGCGTTATAGCCGTCGTTCTTATGCACCTCTTTTCGGTGGTTCTTGCCGCCGCTTCGATCATTATCAACTCTTCTTTGACCGGTGAAATTATCGGTTATGTTATTTTTGTCTGCGCCGTTATTTACGGCGTTCTCCGCTTCGGTATCTGTAAACATTAACTTACTTTTTTCCCGCC
>CALWJW010000037.1 GCA_944381095.1 uncultured Clostridia bacterium
TATTCGTTATCTTTGCGGTGCGAACGTTCCACTTTTCCGTTGTGTCGAGGTGTAAAGGGACGAATCAGCTTATGGGTAATCTTTCTCTCTTTGAGCGCGCGCTCAAAGAGAGAAAGATTACCCGGCGCGGAGCCGCCAAAGCGCTTGGTGAATTCAAATCCGTTGTCGGTTTGCACACAATCCACAGAAAAGCCGAGCTTTTTGAAGTGGTCCAGCATATGAATCAGGAACTGCGTTGATGAGTAGGTACTGTTTTCTTCAAAGGCTTCAAGATAACGGTAACGCGAAAATTCATCAATAGCTGTATATTGATAAAACCTTTGCCCGGTGGCTTCCCCCACAAGGCAAGACGCCGGGACGAATTTCACGTCTATCTGAACGCGCTCACCGGGGTATGACATCTGCTCGTATGGCTTGGCAATATACTTCGGATTCTTTGGCTTGACGGCCATTTCGCCCAGCCTTCTCAACACCCTGTATAGCCCTGTAACGCTTCGCGTGTAGCCTCGCTGCCTCAGCTTGACCCAGAATACGACCAGACCGGAGTCGGGGTTGCGTCGACGCATATCGCGGATCAGCTTCATCTCTTCTTCGCTGTGTTGGTTTGGATGGCCATGCGGTCGCCTGGACATATCTCGCAGGGATTCGAGCGTCCCGTCGTATCTTCTCCGCCAACGGTAGATATATTGTCGATTGGTTTTGTACTTGATCGCCGCTTTTGTTACTCCGTATTTTTCGGAATATTTCAAAAGGGATTGACGATACCTCATATCCTGTGTTATACTGTTCATGGCAATTGGGAGCCTCCTGTTGCTTTTGGTGTGGTAGCTTAACTGTAACACTTTTGGCTCTCAATTGCTATTCTTTTTTTCGTGATGTAACACATCTATTGTAATCCTACATAATTTTTTTGAATTTGACAAAAAATATCTTGACAAGTCCGATTCAAAGTGTTATACTTATTTTGGATGCGTTGACCGGAAACAAGTAGTGCACACCGGTAGCTTTCAGAGAGCCGTCGGTCGGTGAAAGACGGTAAGCAGCCTTGTGCATGAATACATTCTGCGAGCATGCTGACTGAATTAAGTAGGTCGGCACGGTTCCGACCGTTATATCGGAGAGCATTATTTCCGCGTAGCCGGTTATGTTGCTTATTGATGCCGTAGTCCGTAAGGATACGGTGAACTGAGGTGGTACAGCGGTTTTTCGCCCTCTGATTTCAGAGGGCTTTTTTTATGCCGTTTATCATATATTTTTATTTTGTTTGAAAGGAACCCTCTCTATGGCTACCACTATTTTAACTGCCGCTTTGCTTATATGTTTTTTCGGAACTATGATCGCCGTCGGTTTTTACTGCCGTAAACACGCAACCGACGTAAACGGTTTCGTTCTCGGCGGGAGAAATGTCGGACCTTGGCTTACCGCCTTTGCGTTCGGTACTTCTTACTTTTCAGCCGTTATATTTGTCGGCTATGCAGGTCAGTTCGGCTGGAATTTCGGACTTGCCTCGACCTGGATAGGTCTCGGTAACGCCTTTATCGGTTCACTCCTCGCGTGGAGTGTACTCGGCAGACGCACCCGTCTTATGACAAACCACATCGGAAGCAAAACAATGCCGGATTTCTTTTCTAAGCGCTTCGGCTCCGATAAACTCAAAATCGCCGCTTCCATAATCGTTTTTGTTTTTCTCATTCCTTATACGGCTTCTCTTTACAACGGTCTTTCAAGCCTTTTCAACATTGCTTTTTCCGTTCCTTACTGGGTTGTCATTGTCGTTATGGCGGCTCTTACCTGCGTTTATGTGCTGTTTGGCGGTTACATGGCTACTGCCGTCAACGATTTCATTCAGGGTATTATCATGCTCGGTGGTATTATTGCGGTAATAATAGCTTTACTTTCTTCTCAGGGAGGGCTGACCGCCGCTTTGGAAAAACTTTCGCAGATTCCATCTTCGTACCCTGAAACTTCCCAGACCCAAGGTGCTTTTACTTCCTTTTTCGGAGCTCAGCCGGTTTATCTGGTATTTGTCATTCTGCTTACCTCTCTCGGAACCTGGGGACTTCCTCAGATGGTCGGCAAATTTTATTCCGTAAAGAACGAAGACGCAATTAAAAAGGGCACTGTCATTTCAACTGTTTTCGCAATAATCGTTGCCGGAGGATGTTATTTCATCGGCGGTTTCGGCAGACTTTTTACTGACAAGCTTGTTCCTGACGGAAATACCGAAGCTTTCAGAAACTTCGACGCAATCGTCCCGACCATGCTCGCAACTCTCCCTGACATCATAGTCGCCGTCGTCATAATCCTGGTCCTTGCCGCATCGATGTCCACGCTTTCTTCGCTTGTCCTTACATCTGCGTCAACTCTTACCCTTGACGTCGTTCTGCCCGCTTTATCCCGCAAAAATCGCCAGGTCTCCCAGAAAAAGCAGCTCGTTATTCTCAGGGCTTTTGTCATTTTCTTTGTAGCTATCTCAGCCGCCATTGCGAT
Organism: uncultured Clostridia bacterium; assembly: GCA_944381095.1. Lineage (GTDB taxonomy): Bacteria > Bacillota > Clostridia > Oscillospirales > CAG-272 > SIG673. Next base: position 2,491 of record CALWJW010000037.1, read on the forward strand.
CATAAAAGACTCTTACCCGGAATTTACTTTTATCGCTCAGATGATGGGAATTTCCTGGGGGGCTCTTGCAGGCGCTTTCATCGCACCGTTCCTTTACGGTCTGTACAGCCGGAAAATCACAGTCGCGTCTTGTTGGGTCAGCTTCATTTTCGGTTGCGGAATTGAAATTATCCAGCTCTTTCAGATGTGGAACGTTATAACTTTCAGCAATCCGTTTCTTGCCTTTGTGTTTACCAACTCTCTGTATTCCGGGGTTTTCGCAATGGTCGGAGGACTGATCCTCGTTCCATTGGTCAGTATATTCACACCGAAATGCGACAAGGACATGACTGACCGGATATTTGCCTGTTATGACTGCGAAGTGGTCGTACCTGTCACCGAAGCGCTCGGCAAGTAAGCTGGAACCTGCCTGAACGCACTGTTATTCATTTCAGGAGTACTGATAAAATAACAAAAGTTAATAAAAAAAACGGCGTCGGTAACGCCGTTTTTTTATTTCAAACTGAATGAAAACAGTCCCGATCTTATGATAATCAACTGTTCGCGAAAACAGTAACCGCCGGAAGATTTTTTGCGGTCATACCTTTTCCGGACAACTTCCTGAAAATTTTAAGCTGAAATTTTTAACGGTAATATACGCCTGTCAAACATGCCGGTCGCTACGGTTTTCACGGCAGACAGGATTCAGTAGTAAATAATCGAAAAATATGTCACCGTATTGGTTCCGTTTGTATAATTTATCTGACAGTGTCTCGACAATGCCACTACATCTATCCCGCACGCTTCCATAGACCTTCTCGCTTTTTTCGGAAATCTGCACGGTGCGTCAGGATACGTACATTCTGTACACACAGAACAGCTTCCGGCACCCGAAAGCTCGTACGGTTCATCCAGCTTTTCAAGTAATTTCAGAACGGCCTCGTCGACCTTAGCGTGTTCCTTTGCGGCAGCAGCCATTCCCTCTACGTCAAAGGAATCCTCTATATCGTGCTTTGTCGTAAATACCAGTGCGTTTCCGTACCCCCTGTAATGCTCAGCCAGATCCCGCCAGTCTCCTGCTCCGGGCGGACAAGTCCAGCTTTTTCCGTATCTCCCGCACATATTACTTTCGCAAGCCGCTCTTACGTGTTCACTGAAAGTAATATCTTTCGGCGATACAAACGCGTACTGGTGAACCGGGTACGGCTGCTTTTCCTTTTCGTCAAGAAATTTTTCAAGCACTTCAAAAACAGACATATTTCCTCCGTAATTTTACAGTTAGGTTACTTGTCAGATACCTCTTTCAGGACAACTCTTCCGAACCTGCTTTACACAGAAAGCATTATTTGATTTGTCTCAATCCGGAAACACCATGTTTTCTATAAATTCTTTGCTGAATACCGGTGATTCATTCAGTTCATATGAAACACAGTTCCTTGCCGCCCTCGCCACTGAATTAAGATTTTCTTTGTCGGAAAGACAGCTTATCGCACCCGCAAGCGAGGTATTTCCGACTGCTGTTATCTTGCCTTTGAGCGCCGACGGTATCAGTCCTGTCCTTTTCGCATTTTCCACGCTCATGTAAAAACCGAGCCCGCCTGCTATAAAGACGTTTTCTATCTCTTCCGGTTTCAGCTCAGCGTAATCGGAAAGTGCGTCTATACCGGCTGATATAGCGCTTTTGGCAAGCTGGAACTCCCTCACATCTTTCTGGGTTATCACTATTTCACTTTCAACTTCGCCGTCTATCGGTTTACCGTCTGCCGTTATATGCTCTCCGTTCAGCCGGTATTCCTCTTCCAGATAACCTGTTTCGTCAATTACTTCGTCGTCGAGCATCAATGCGATAATATCTATAAGTCCCGAACCGCAAACTCCGCAAACCGGTTTATCTCCTATCGTACGGTATTTTATTCTGCCGTTTTCTTTTGTAACCCTGCAAACTGCGCCGTTTATCCCGCCGACGCCGCAGGATATGTTCGCGCCTTCCAGTGCCGGACCTGCCGCCGCTGACGCGCAGTAATACTTTCCGTCAGAGCTTTTACCTTTACATATTACCATTTCTCCGTTGGTGCCGATATCCACAAGCAATGAAGGCGATTCAAGTTCACTTAACCCGCAGTAAGCGATACCTGCCGTAATATCGCTTCCTATAAAAGCGGAAGCACTCGGGAGCACGGTAACTTTTTTTATTTCAACTCCGAAGTTCGCTCCGCTTTCCTGACGCATTTCGGTAAAAACAGGAGTAAACGGGTACACTCCCATACTTTCAGGCGAAACTCCGCAAAAAAGATGAAGCATTGTTGTGTTTCCGGATACAACGGCGTCGTCCGCATTTTTGTCGGGGTAGGACTTTCGGAACTCCGAGATCATCCGGTTTATTTCACCGACTATCAGTGTTCTCAGACTTTCAAGTTTTCCTGCCGAGGCGGCAGATATACGACTTATTACGTCAGCCCCGAAGCTTCTCTGCGGATTAAGAGAAGACTGTGTTCCGATTATCCGTCCGGTACTTCGGTCGACAAGGACCGCGGCTACCGTCGTAGTTCCTATATCCACCGCTATTCCATAGCCTTTTCCGCCGCCACCGAAACTCTTTTTTTCAAATTCTGTTAGACCGGTGCCGCCTGTATCAGGCAAAATTATTTCCGCCTCGCTGCACAGACAAACCGCACGGCATGATAACAGATATCCTTCCCTGTCAGGTTGCAACAGATCCCCCGGACTGTTTTTGTCGCCGAACGCACCCGTAATCACTTTTACTCTGCATTTGCCGCACACGCCTCTGCCGCCGCAATGAGCTGACAACTGATATCCGGACGAAACAAGCCATTCCGATAAAATCATGCCGTTTGCACCGGACGGAACTTTTACTCTTACCGACATATAACCTCTTTTCAGCCGACTTTGACACTCAATATCATATTCTTATATTTTTTATCTGTTCAGCGTAATACTGTACAAGCTCAAATTTTGTTCCCGGCATCAGTCTGTGATCGGGGCACGGTATAAATCCTCCGAGAGATACAAGCCGCCGGATACGCTCTATTTCAGCGTCAACAGCTTTTTTGTCCTTTCTGAGAGCCGTCTTGTCCATACCTCCTACTCCGAGTACCTTTTGCCCGAATTTCTTTCTCGCAGGCTCAAACTGATCTCCCCATGTACCTATCTCTATCGGGAACATTACGTTGACACCGCTCTCTACCCACGTCGGCAGAAGCTTATCAGTCACACCGTCGCAGTCGAGACTTATTATATCTATCCCGTGTTTGTGACAAAGCCCGTTGCGGCGTTCGTAATGACGGAAACACAGTTCCCTGAAAAGCTCAGGCGAAAGAAGCGGACCGTTGTTGAAGCAGATATCCTCCCAGTAATGTCCGAAATCAAATTTTACACCCATACTGAGTATCCTGTCGACGCACCTGTACTGCATTTCTGCGTATGTATTCACTATATCCGCAAAAAGCTCTTCGTCCTCGTCGTAAATAAGGTAGCTCATCCCGACGACCGACACCATGTTTCTGATATCGCCCATAAGCGAACCGAGGTTGATTCCGATAGGAATATCCGTTTTTTCATACACGCTTTCATTGAATTTCTCAAAGAAGGCTTTATTTATCCTTTCCTCGGTATACTGCATTTTTTCCCGGTAAAGCTGTTCAAACGCCTTCCGGTCTTTCAGCAGATAGTCGTCCTCAGCAGGTATCGAAACCACCCCCGGATGAATTTTTTCAACTATTCCGAAGGAATTCCGGACTCTACGGCTTCCGTCCGGCAGTTCTTCAAGCACCTTGGTTTCAAAAGGCGGGCGAAGCCCCATATCGGCTCCGTAGGTGCGGCACCAGTTGAAATCAAAGCCGAGAATACCGTCAAGTTTTCTGTCATATTCATTCCCGTCACCTTGCTTTTCCGCTATCTCAGCCGGGATTTTTCCCTGTTGCGCCCATTCAAAGAGCAGTTCTTTCCAGTATCCGAAGTGTACCGCAGGCAATCTGTCGGCCTGCCTGAAATGGAGAATATTCATTGCTCTTTCTCTGTTGGTCATAGGGTTTATCCTTTCAGTGCTTTTTTATTGTTTTAAAGACAAAATTGTTTTCCGCCGTCAAACGTTTAAATTTCCGTATTCGTCCTTCTATACATACTGCCGATAAAAAATCATGACCGACATACGGAAATGTGTCGTCAGTATTCGACAGCGGCTTTGAAAAATGCATCCGTATTATCAATCTTGGCGGACGGCGGGATATCACAGCCCGAGGACAGTACAAAATTACCGTACTCCGAGCACTTTTCTTTCAGTTCTTTTACCGCCCTTGTCATGCTTTCCGGCGTACCGTTGACAAAGCAGTCGCTCGGGGATATATTCCCGCACACCGGAATGTCTGACGGCATTTTATCAAGCATTTCTTTAAGGTCAACGGCGTCTCCGAAGTGATACGCCGCGGCACCGTTTGAAATCAGGGATTTTGTCATAAGCGGAACGTTAGGTCCGCAGTTATGATATACTGCGATAAATTCACCGTCCTGTACCGCGTCGATTATCTTCTTTACATACCGTCCTGAAAACTCGCTTTCCAGCTCCGGCGACAAAAGTCCTGACAAAGGTTCTGCTATCACAATACCGTCGGCTCCGGCTTCTTTGTACGCCTTGGCATACGCTGTCAGAAACTCAGTCGTTTTTTCAAGAGTTATATGCACAAGATCCGGTTCGGCTATACAGTTTACAAGCGCTTCCGACACATCCATCAGCCGTCCGGCAAGAGAAAAAGGTCCTATCATTCCCGCAAAAACCGGCCTGTCGTTAATAATTTCCGCCGCCTGTCTTATTGCGTCAATGTAAATTCCGGTCCTTGCTTCACCGACACCCGGTATCCTCAGTGCCTTTGCGTCATCCTCGTCGCTTACTATCGCTCCGATTACAGTCGGCACCTCGTTTTCTTCGCTTTTTATCGTGCTTCCGAACGCTTCCGCCTCCACCGAAAGATCCATCATACTGACTGCTGCCGCCGAACTGTACCTGTCAGCAAGCAGTTTCATTCCTTTCGCCTGAAGCTCAGCGTCCCTCGTAAGCCTGTATACGCTTACTCCCATCATTTTTGCCGACGGAAAAGACAGTATCGGCATCGGCTTTTTTTCCGACATCAGCTTTTCAGTCCATTTCTTCATGTCCATAAATTTACCACCCGCGAAATAATGTGTAGATTTTATGCTCTCAGTATTTCTGATACTGTTTCGGACTTACTCCTACATAACGCTTGAATATTCTCGTAAAGTAACTGGTATCGTCAAATCCGACTGCCGCCGCAACTTCCGATACCGACTTTTCTGCGGATCTGAGCATTTCCTTCGCCGCATCTATCCTTACACCCGACAGATACTCTGTAAAAGTAATACCAAGTCCATCCTTATATAAATGTGACAGGTACGAAGGACTTATCCTTACACTTTCTGCCGTTTCTCTGATGGATATACATTCGCTGTAATGGCTGTTCACAAACTCACAGGCTCCGCTGAGATATCTTCCTCCTGTAAGATTCCCGTGACTTTTGTATATTCCGTCCATAACCTTTTCAAGCATTTCTACTGTGTAGTAGCACAGGTCCTCAAAGCCGCTTTCCCGTCCGAAAATGCGGTTCATGTTTTCAGACGCCGCAAGAAGTATATCGCCGCTCACTCCGCATTCGGAGCAGGCCCTCATCAGGAACCCGGTGAGTTCGAATATCCTCGCCTTCATTCTTTCAATACTTCCCCCGGAATTGAGAAATATTTCTGCCAGTACCGCATTGAGCTGCTTTCTCGCCCCGGCTATATCGCCGAGTCTTACCGAAACAAGCAGCTTTTTTTCATTTTCTGCGGAATAAAAACCTTTTCTTCTGTTTATTCCGAAAAACGCACTTTTTTTGCCGGCTGCCACAAGATCGGAGATCATCGCCTGCTGTTCGGTTATCTCTCGCCTTTGCCTTATTATGTCACCGTTTGTCCGGCACATATAATTCACAAGCTTGAACAGTATTCTCGATGTTCCGGTCATTTCTTCACAGGAATATTCAGGAGTTCCGGCAACTATTTTTTCTCTCTCTTCTTCGGTCAGCTCTCTGACCTGTGAGGTTTTTTCCCGGATTTCATCGTAAGCGTATTCATCTGCCTCCCACAGCAGTGCCGGACCGCAAAGGACGCTTCCTATTACCTTTCCCTCCGGCATTATCGCAGACGCGCTCATGACAAGACCGCAACCGCAGATATATATGTACGGCTCTCCGAGCTCTCCGGATTTGTTGCCGCTGAACCTTATGCTTTTTCTGCACATTTCTTCATTTTCAAATATTTTGCAGGCGCACGGTCTGTCTTCGCGGTAGTACGACAGCAGATTGTTACCGTGAGTATCCCTGAGAGAAACCCCAAGTCCGGTCATCTGAACAAAATCCTTGAATATATCGCTTAATTCTCCCGAGTCCAGCAGCTCGCCCAGCCGGCTCATTCTGTAAAGTAAGCCTTCGCCGCTTCCGCAGCCGACGCCGCGTCAAGCGTATAGCAGTCGGCTCCTATCTCATCCGCAAACTGCTGTGTCACAGGAGCGCCGCCCACCATTACCTTTACCTGATCTCTTATACCTGCCGCTTTCAATGCCTCAATTACATTTTTCTGCTCCATCATCGTGGTTGTCAGAAGCGCCGAAAGACATACTACTTTGGCTCCGCTTTCCTTCACCGCTTCCACTATTCTCTGAGGGTCCACGTCAACTCCGAGATCAACGCACTCTATTCCCTGTCCTTCTATCATCATTTTTACCAGGTTTTTACCTATGTCGTGCATGTCGCCCTTAACCGTGCATATGACTGCTTTTCCAAGCGGTTTTATCCCCTCGTTCTGCATTGCCGGTTTCAGGATTTTCAGCCCTGCGTTCATCGCCCTTGCCGCCACAAGCACTTCCGGAACAAACACTTCATTTTTCTTGAATTTTTCTCCGACTGCGTTCATTCCCGCTATCAGACCTTCATTGAGTATCACGCTTGCCGCGGTCCCCTCCTGCATCGCCTGTTCCACAAGCGCCGCAACTTCTTTTGCTCTGCCTTTCTGCAATTTTTCGGAAATTTCTTCGGTTATACTCATTTTATTCTTCCTCCTTACAGTTTTGAAATGTTTCAGGCTCACCTTCATTATACATATTTACCAACAAATTTCAATAGCAAAAAGTGCTTTTTTTAGCACTATTGTGCTTTTTGTTTTAATCTTTTTCTACTAAATTGCCGGTTCTGCTGCATCAGTTTTTGTCTCATATACCACCCCATACCGTCTGATTTGCATATTTGGTATTTTCCCTTGACAGCACAAAATAATTATGTTATACTTTTACCGTAAAAGTAGAATCAAGGAGGTCAGTGATATGCGTTTACTGGGTAATATCGTCTGGTTTATTTTTGTCGGTCTTTTATCTTCGGTCGTTTGCCTTGCCGTCGGAGTACTGCTGTGCTGTACCGTAATACTGATACCGTTCGGTCTGCAATGCTTCAAGCTTGCACGTCTTGTCGTCACACCGTTCGGAAAAAAGGTGGACAGCGATTTTTTCTCGCATCCGATTGCCAACACTCTTTGGTTAGTCTTTATAGGTTGGGAAATTGCATTTTTTCAGCTTATTGTCGGACTTCTTTTCTGTCTTACTATTGTAGGTATACCTTTTGGTATTCAGCTTTTCAAAATAGCCAAACTGACACTTGTACCGTTCGGCGCAAAAATCGCGTGATCTTTACTTAAACAAAAACAGCCGGCTTGATAAATCCGGCTGTTTTTATTTTCTTCTGTTTACTCTCCGCGGTCGCGTTTATCGTCATCGGGAGTACGGTACAAAGGATGGCTTTCCCCTGTCATAGCCCTGAATTTTTTCTCCTCTTCCTCGCGCTTACGCCTTTCTTCTTCATCGCGCTTGGCTTTGGCTTCGTTTTCTTCCTTACTGCGCTGCTTTCTGCTCTCGGCCATCTCTTCAAGCTGTTCGACAGTCGTTGCCTCTCCGTTCATTACCGACTCGAACTGATACTCATCCATCACCTCATTTTTGAACAGATACTCGGCAATAAAGTGAAGTTTGCCCATATTCTCGTTTAAAAGCTGCTCTGCCTTATCATATGCCGTGCATACTATCCGTTTGATCTCAGCGTCGATCACGGCAGCTGTACTTTCAGAATAATTTTTCTGCGACGCAAAATCACGTCCCAGGAAAATCTCATCGTCACTGTGCTCCGAACCGTATACAACGGGACCGAGAAGATCGCTGAAACCATATCTCATCACCATGCTTCTCGCTATCGAGGTTGCTCTCTGGATGTCGTTTGATGCTCCTGTTGAAATATCGCTCAGTACCAGTTTTTCAGCCATTCTTCCGCCGAGAAGAACCACTATTTCGCTTTCCATCTCAGCTTTTGATCCGTACGTTTTATCCTCATTCGGTCTGTGGATGGTATATCCGCCCGCCGCGCCTGTCGGTATCACCGAAATCTGGTGAACCTGATTGTCCGGCTGCAAAATCTTTGTCAGTATCGCGTGTCCTGCCTCGTGATAAGCCGTCAGCTTTTTGTCCTTTTCCTTGACGACTCTTGATTTCTTTTCCGTACCTACTATAACTTTAATCGACGCATCCTCGAGCTCCTGCTCTCCTATCAGCTTTTTACCGCGTCTCGCCGCAAGTATAGCCGCTTCGTTAAGCAAATTCGCCAAGTCCGCTCCGGTAAATCCTACCGTCGTCTTTGCAACCTTTTCAAGCGAGACCTCATCTTCAAACGGCTTTCCCTGAGCGTGTATCTTCAAAATTTCGAGTCTGCCCTTTATGTCAGGATAGCCGACTACAATCTGTCTGTCAAATCTTCCCGGTCTCAGAAGTGCCGGGTCAAGAATATCCGGTCTGTTTGTCGCGGCGATTACAATGACCGCATTTCCGGAGCCGAATCCGTCCATCTCGACAAGTAGCTGATTGAGCGTCTGCTCCCTTTCGTCATGTCCTCCTCCGAGTCCGGCTCCCCTGTGACGACCTACCGCGTCTATCTCGTCTATGAAGACTATGGACGCCGGGTATTTTTTCGCGTTATCGAAAAGGTCGCGGACTCTTGAAGCACCGACTCCGACATACATTTCAACAAAGTCTGAACCCGAAATCGAGAAAAACGGAACTCCTGCCTCTCCCGCAACCGCCTTGGCAAGCAAAGTCTTTCCGGTTCCGGGAGGTCCGACAAGCAGTACTCCGTGAGGTATCTTGGCTCCGAGTCTGGTGTACTTCTGAGGCTCACGCAGAAAATCAACTACCTCTTTGAGTTCCTCTTTTTCCTCATCTGCTCCGGCAACATCCCTGAACAAAACTTTTCTTTTTTCGTCCGCTACCATCTTTGTCCGCGCTTTTCCGAAGTTATTGAGCGCTCCGCCCTTTCCGGACGTTCTCATGAACAGTACTATCGTGAATACGATCACTCCGAGCAACAGTATATAAGGAATATACTGGATCCACATTGTCGCACTTGACGGCGGCGTGAAATCGAGTACCTTTATTATGCCGTTGTCATACTGCTCCTGCAACAGTTCTCCGTAGTGATTCTGAAAAAAGTTATATCCTATGTTTGTGAACTTATAAATCTTAGTCTCGCCGGCGGTATTTTTTACCGTACATTTTCCGCTGTCATTGATCACAAGCTCTGTTATGTTGCCGGCTTTGATATCGTTTATCAATTCGCCGAAATTTGAATATTCCTGTCCTGAAAACGGATTGAGCACTGCCACTGCCATGACCAGTATCAGCACCGTGATCACAACATAAAATATCATTCGTTTGCTGTTTCTTCTGTTCATCTTCTTCTCCGAACTGTCCTTCTTTATATATTGGGTTAAATGAATTCCGGTTTTATAACTCCGACATACGGTAGATTTCTGTATTTCTCGCCGTAGTCTAGTCCATACCCTATCACAAAATGATTTTCTATCCGCTTACCGACGTATTCCGGCGTAAAATTCACCTCTCGTCTTTCCGGCTTGTCAAGAAGGGTAACTGTCTTTACACTTTTTGCCCCCTTGTTGAGCAGGTATGTAACAAGATATTTCAGCGTTCTTCCGCTGTCCACGATATCCTCTACTATAAGCAGATTTTCCGCAGGCAGGTTCTTTCGGTTTATATCAAGTATTATGTTGACGTTGCCTGACGACGTAGTGGCGTCTCCGTACGACGACACCCTCATGAAATCTATCTGTGCCGGAAGCTTCAGCTCTCTCATCAGATCCGAAAGAAAGGTCACCGAGCCTTTAAGTATTCCCACCAGGACTATATTTTCTTTTTCCCGGTAATCCTCTTCAATTCTTCTCGCCAAAGCTTGCACTGTCTTTTTTATTTCAGACTCGCTGAGCAATACTCTTTCTACGTGTTCATTCCAATCTGTCATTTCGGATATTCCTCACTGAAAATTTTTTCGTCTTTTTTCTTCTGTAAGAGCGTTCGCGGCGTTTTGCGTATGCGCGACTGTTGTCCGCAAACCTTTCAGTCTGTTACATGTGCGCAAAGCCATCGTCAAATTTCCGTATCACATACCGCCGCCGTTCTGTCAAACAACTGTTCAAGGATACACGATACGCTCACCTTTTCAACTTTCCGGATAAAAAAGTCTGTCCTGACAGATTTACACGGCAGACCCGATCCTCTCGGCATATTTAAACAACAACAATTACACGTCTCACCGGTGTGAATCTGTAAACGCTTCATAAATCGCTGTCATAAATTATATAGCCGGTTTTGCTCCCGGGTTGCGTTCGGAAACCGTCGGCTACATCCAATCCCGGGACCAGAATTATCTCTCCCCGCGCTGTACATATACACGGTGTACAGTTTCTCCTGTTCAAAGGGACACCCTGTTTTTTCAGTTGCTTTCTCACCGATCTGTCATATCCCGAAAACATGTATCTGTCTTCGGCTCTCAGGTTTCTTGCCGATAAACATAGCTTTCCGTCAACAGTTAGTTTATCAAAATTAACCGACTTGCATGTTGATAATTTGTAAATATTCTGCCAATCATCTGCGACCTTTTTATCCGCTGTGATTAAAATTCTGTAACCAATCGATGAAATAAAATTTTCCCCTTCGGAAAGCCGGATTTCAAACTCTTTTTCACCGTTTTCCGTCCTGTTTTCCATGTCGACTCCGAACCGGCTTACGCTCACCGTCACGTCTCCGCAAATGTCAAACCTGACGGTTTTGCCCTGCCGTACCGCTCTGACAGTTTCGGCAACCGCCGAGCTGTCGGGAGATACTTCGGTTTTTCCTTTGCATTTACGGTATTTCAGGATCAGATACCTGGACAGTATCGGATCCGGAAGAGCCGACAGCGTTGTCAGATCTGCCTTGCCTGATATTTTTCCCGCTTCCCGGTACATATATTCGCTGTCCTCTGAAAGCGATCTGCACATTCTTCCGATAGCCTTATCTGCACTTCCGTTCAAATGATAAATATGGGGAAGAACCATGTGTCTTATATAGTTGCGTGAAGCGTCAACTTCTGAATTTGTGCTGTCTGTGACGTACTCCGATCCTTCCTGCGCCAGCATTTTTTCAAGCTCGGATTTTCGGCATACCAGAAGCGGACGTATTATCTTGCCTCTTTTCGGCTTTATTCCCGTAAGCCCGCTAAGCCCGCTGCCTCTTATCATATGCAGAAGTACGGTCTCTATATTGTCGTCGGCGTGGTGCGCGGTCGCTATTTTATTACACCCGCGCTTTTCCGCAATTTCTTCAAGAAACCGATATCTCACGTTTCTTGCGCATTCCTCTGTTCCCGTTCCGCTTTTGCGTGCTTCCGCCGGTATGTCGGCTTTTGCACAGTCAATCTCTATTCCCTCGGACCGGCATAGCCTTACACAGAATTCCTCGTCTCTGTCGGCCTCTGCTCCCCTTATCCCGTGATTCAGATGTGCGGCATATAAAGCTATGTCGTATTTTTCACGCATCTTTCCGAGAATTTTCAGCAACGCCACCGAGTCGGCTCCTCCCGATAACGCACAAAGCACCCTGTCGCCTTTTTCTATCAGATGTTCGCTTTCCGAAAACCTGCATACTTTTTCGTATATTTCATCCGAAAATGTCATTCTACTCACCGTCGCCGTGCACCGTATCTATCGAGTAAAACTCGGTAAACTGCGCTGTCCAGCCGAGTTCCACCGTCCCCGTGGCGCCGTGTCTGTTTTTGGCAATTACCACGAAAACCCTCTGTTCATCATCACCGTTGCGATGCAGAAACATAACACTGTCGGCGTCCTGTTCAATTGAACCCGAATCCCTCAGGTCTGAAAGCTGAGGTACGCCGCCTTCCTTTTTTCTCGATTCGACCGATCTGTTGAGCTGAGCGCAGCACAGTATCGGAACTCCGAATTCCTTTGCCATAAGCTTTATTCCGCGTGATATTTCTCCGACCTCCTGCGCTCTGTTGTCGTTCCTTGTCTCGCTTTGCATCAATTGCAGATAGTCTATTACCACGAGACCAAGATTCTTGATTCTGCGAAGTCTGCTCTTCATCATGGTTGCCGAAATTCCCGGAGTATCGTCTATGAGTATGTTGCACTGCGAAAGCGTGTTCGCCGCAACTGCAAGCGAATTCCAGTGTTCCGGCATCAGTTTTCCGGCTCTGAGAATGGTACTGTCTATTTTAGCCTCGTTTGAAATCATGCGGAGCACAAGCTGCTCCGCGGACATTTCAAGCGAAAACACACATACTGTTTTATTATGGTTTTTCGAAACCCTCGTGGCAATATTCATCACAAATGAAGTTTTTCCGACGCCGGGTCTTGCTCCTACCAATACCATATCTCCTCGTCCCATTCCGACAAGGAGCCTGTCTACATCCGCAAATCCTGTCGGAAGCCCGGCACTTTCCTCAGGATTTTGCGAAATCTCCTGAAGTCTGTGGTAATTGCTTTTTATCACGTCTTTTATGTGTCGGAAGTTTCCGGTTACGTTTCTGTCCGACAGATCATAAAGCTTTTTCTCCGCTATTTCAAGCAGATGTTCCGCCGAATCAGCCTCGGACGCCGCGCTCTCCTCAACCTCCCGGCAAAGGTTTATCAGCGTACGTCTTACCGCTCTGTCCTTCACTATTTCCGCGTAGTCACCTGCATTTGCCGCAGAAGGGACAGCTGTCACTATCCTGAGCAGTGCCTGCTTTGCCCTTTCAGCGTCCATCGTCCCGCTGTTTACAAGCCCTTCGGTGACCGTTACATGATCTATGTTTTTGTTCTGAGCATACAGAGAGTACATCGTCAGATATATATCCCTATGCTCTTCGATGTAAAAATCCTCCGCTTTCAGCTTTCCGAGGATTTCTCCGAAGCAGTCCGGCTTCATCAGTACTGCTCCGAGCACGCTCTGCTCAGCCTCGTAAGAAACCGGTAAACTGAATTTCTGAATATCCATTTGTCACCTTCCGCGGCGACGGCTTTATTTGGAAGCCGTTACCGTAAAATTTATTTTTCCGGTTACCTGAGCGTGCAGTTTTACATCCACCGAATAGCTTCCGTAATTCTTTATCGGCTCCGCGAGTATTATTTTCCTCTTGTCTATTTCAATTCCGAACTGTTCATTTACGGCGTCCGCTATATCTTTCGTTCCGACCGAACCGTATAGCTTATCGTCCGCTCCTCCGGATCTCTTTATCACCACAAGGCATCCCTGCAACCTTTCCGCTGCTTCCCTTGCCGCCGCCAGCTCTTTCTCAGCCAGCAGTTTTTTCTTGGCTTCCGCATTTTTCAGTTCAGCAAGGTTTGCCGCGGTCGCCTCTACCGCCAGCTTTTTCGGAATGAGAAAGTTTCTCGCGTATCCGTCCGAAACATCCACAAGCTGTCCTTTTTTCCCCTGTGCTTTTACGTCTTCTGTCAATATGACTTTCATAGGTTCAACCTCCGATTGTATTTTCCGGCCAACTGTGCCTCTTTTACGATTTTACTCCTACATAAGAAAAATAAATATAGAATATTGAATCCATTTTGCAAATTTTTTTAAAACTCTTTTTCCTGTCGCTCCGTTTCCGAAAATTCCGGAAGGTTTAAAAAAAACACTTGAAATTGTCGGATTTATGGTTTAAAATGATGTTGATCGGATCGGTTTTTCCTGATCAGGTATTTCAATCTTATTTTGCTGTTCTGACACCAAACGGAATAACCATATTTGGTAATTCAACGACACGCAGGTTTTCTACGGCAAAAACAGCTTTTCATACACATTTCTGTTTCCTTACGCGGTGAAGCGATATACCGGTAACGTTTTTGCATACAAGTAACCCCATGGATAATATCCGGAAAATATCCGTATGCAGCATTTGCCGGTGTATCATCGGCAGCTACTGTACTTTAATCGCAGTTATCAGCCGAAATACTTTATTCACTATATCGTACGCTGATCATTCGGGTGAGCACCAACTTTCCGACAGCAAATCGGACAACAAATGTTTCAGATTTGCCGTCAGTGCCAATCCACACCACATGACAGCGGATCTCACAGTAACATTGCCGATATTCAAGGAGGTTAAAAAATGCCAAAACTGTTGCATATTGCCGATCTTCATCTCGACAGCCGGTTTGTGAATTTCTCTCCGTCACAATCTTCCGACCGCAGAAATTTACAAAGGCAGGTGTTTTCAAGGGCGCTCAGCTTTGCCGAAAACGCAAACTGTGACGTTGTGCTGATTTGCGGCGATCTTTTCGACAGTGAACTCTGCACCGAAAATACACTGTTGTTTCTTTCAGAATGTTTTTCCCGGCACCCGGAAATCAAATTTGTCATCTCACCCGGAAATCATGATCCGTACAGCTCCGATTCTCCTTACCGCGCAGCTGATTTTCCTGATAACGTGTTTATCTTCAATGACAAAAAAGTGTCGTCGTTTGTGTTTCCGGAGCTTGACCTGACTATATACGGATACGCGTTTACTTCTCCGGCATACTACGATATGCCGCTGGAATCAGCAGATTTGAGCGGCAAGAAAACACATTATTCCGTCCTTTGCGCACACACTGAGCTTGACGTTCCGCTGTCGCGCTACGCGCCTGTAACTACGGCGCAACTCGCTGCGTCAGATCTTGACTAC
>CALWJW010000038.1 GCA_944381095.1 uncultured Clostridia bacterium
TCCCGGATTTCACTGACCACGTACGGCCTCATAACGTTGCCGCCGTTTGCAACCGCCGAAACAGCCGTGATCTGTTGCAGAGGCGTTGTCTTGAATGTCTGCCCGAACGAATATACCGAAAGCTCCACATTGTTGAAACCTTCTTCGGAATGGTATATTCCGAGCGCTTCCCCGGGCAGATCTATTCCGGTCTTTCCCGTATAGCCGAGTGCCTTGAAATACTCCATGAATTTTGTGTTGCCCACTCTTTGCGCAAGTCGTATCATTGTCGGATTACAGGATTTCTGAAGCGCTTCGGCAAAGGTAAGACTGCCGTGTCCCTCGCGCTTATGACATCTTATAGGCGTTCCGTAGCCGTCGACCTTCAATGAACCGCTGCAAAAAAAACCTTCGTTTACAGTTGTTACCTGCTCCTGCAATGCTATACTTGTCGTTAAAATTTTGAAGGTTGAACCCGGCTCGTACAACGTCGAAACCGCCTTATTGTTCCACATTTCATAGAGTAGTTCATTTCTTTTTGACGTATATTCCTCGGTACCCGGCGTTAAACCGCTTTCCGTTAGCTTTAATGTATAAAACTCGTTGAGCTGATAGGGATTATTGAGGTCAAACGACGGATACGTAGCCATTGCAAGTATCTCGCCTGTCTGCGGATCGGTGACTACACCTGTCACCCTGTTACGTGCGTCCGAATCATGATAGGCTTCTTTCAGTCTCGCTTCAAGAAGCGCCTGGACTGTTATGTCGATCGTCAGAACAACGTCTGCTCCGTCCACCGCTTTTATGTATGTGTCTTTTGAATCGGGAAGTCGTTCTCCTGAGGCATTTTTCTGCGTTATGTAAACCCCGTCCTCGCCTCTCAGATAACTGTCATAATAGGATTCAACTCCGAGCAGTCCCCCGTCTGTACCGACAAAACCTATTACATGGGCTGCAAGGTCACCGAACGGATAGTATCTCGACGTGACAGCTTCACTGTGAACACAGTGCGAAAGCCCGTTTTCAAGAACAAAATCAAGCACCTCTTTTTGTTGTTCCTCGCTTGCGCTTTTCTTTATTGTCCTGTCTCTCGTTTTGTTGTTTTTTATACCGCTGAGAGCAGTTTCGTAATTGACATCGAGTATCTCAGACAATCCTCTCGCTATTGTCTCAGCCTCTTCTTCACTCTGCACGTCCCTTGGGGAAACAAATATTCTGTAAGTTGTGATATTGGTCGTCAACGGCACCATGTTGCGGTCATATATTATTCCTCTTCCGGCTTTTAACGTGGTTTTGGACTCTATGTTGTTTTTCGCTTTTTCAGTATATTCAGAATGCTTGATTACTTGCAGCACAAAAAGTCGTCCTACAAGTACCGCAAAACAAAGTCCGAAAAAAACAAGCAAAGTCAGGTAACGCTTTCTCAGCCTGAATTCATTTATTTTAGCGTCTGCCTGCAAAATATGCACCTACCTTCTTTTATCTGAAATATTCTATTCGTAACGTCAGCTTTTTATGATTCAGACTCGAAAAGGTCAGCTTGATTTTTCCAGAAGTCATTTGTCATGACCTAACGGAATTCCTGAACAACAACTAACAGGCTTTGTTAATCTTTTCATCAGTGAAAAAGTTTGTTTTGATAATTAACCGGATACCTGCTGAAAGCGCTTTCAAAATGAAAAAACCAAGGTCAATTTTGCATTTGATCTTGGTTTTTCATTTGTTTTGGTTTATTGCAGATCTGAAATTACATCACAGCGCTTTAAGAGCTGTTTCGGTTTTTTCCTTCATTTCGGTATACTTTTTCAGTTTGTCTTTTTCAGCTTCTACAACTGCCGCGGGAGCCTTGGAAATAAATCCTTCGTTTGCAAGCTTGCCGCTCAGTCTTGCTATCTCTCCGTCAAGTTTTTTAAGCTCGGCTGTAAGTCTCACCTTTTCCTTTTCAGTATCTACTATATCTGAAAGCGGTATGAATATCACCGCTCCGTCGGTTACTATCCGTACAGAATTCGGAAGCTCGCCGCTTTCTGCCGTCTCTACGTCGCTCGCCGAAGCCAGACGTACAAAAAAGTCTTTGCTGTTTTCTCCGAAAACATCCTTCTCAGCCGTTACTATCAGCATTTTGGCTTTTTGCGACGGCGGAACGTTCATTTCAGCTCTTCTGTTTCTGACTGCTTTTATAGCTGAAATCACCTTTTCAAGCTTTGCTTCCTCAGCTTCATAGTTCAACCTGTCATCGTACGTCGGATAACTGCTTATCACTATGCTTTCGCCGTTATGAGGCAGTGTCAGCCAGATCTCCTCGGTAATGAACGGCATAAACGGATGAAGAAGCTGCATAGTACAGCTGAATACATAAGATATGACCTGCATTGCAGTTCTGTCGCCGTTTCCGAGACGCTGTTTTACAAGTTCTATATACCAGTCGCAGAAAACATCCCATATAAAGTCATAAAGCTTCGCGAGTGCCACGCCCAGTTCAAATTTGTCCAGATTTTCGCTTACTTCTTTTGTAAGTCTGTTGAACTTTGATATTATCCACTTGTCTTCAAGTCTGAAAAGCATTTCGTCCGGCAGACCGTATTCAATATCGTCGTCAAGCTTCATCATTACAAATCTTGCGGCATTCCAAATTTTGTTGTTGAAGTTTCGTGCCGACTCTATTTTTTCATCGGAAAATCTCATGTCGTTTCCGGGTGAATTTCCGGTCGCAAGTGCAAAACGCAGTGCGTCTGCCCCGTATTTACCGATTATTTCAAGTGGATCGATTCCGTTGCCGAGAGATTTAGACATTTTTCTGCCCTGAGCATCCCTTACCAGTCCATGTATAAACACTGTTTTGAACGGTTCCTTTTTCATGTGCTCCATTCCGGAAAATATCATACGGGCAACCCAGAAAAAGATTATATCGTATCCGGTTACAAGCACGCTTGTGGGGTAATAATATCCGAGATCTTCGGTTTTTTCCGGCCAGCCGAGCGTTGAAAACGGCCAAAGCGCCGACGAAAACCAAGTATCAAGGACGTCGCTGTCCTGTCTTACCTTGCCGCCGCATTTCGGGCATACAGTTATATCCTCTTTTGAAACCGTCATTTCTCCGCATTTTTCGCAGTAAAACGCCGGTATTCTGTGTCCCCACCACAGCTGTCTTGAAATACACCAGTCAAGAACGTTTTCCATCCAGTTTGTGTAAATCTTTGAAAATCTGTCCGGCTCAAATCTGACCGTTCTGTTTTTAACAACTTCAAGAGCAGGTTCGGCAAGAGGCTTCATCTTTACAAACCACTGGTCGGATGTGATCGGTTCCACTGTTGTCTTGCAGCGGTAGCAGGTTCCGACATTATGCTTATGCGGCTCGGTTTTTACAAGATAACCGCCTTCTTCAAGGTCTTTTACCATGGCTTTTCTTGCCTCGTATCTGTCAAGACCTTTATATTTGCACTCGTAGCTTATTTTTGCGTCATCAGTCAGCACTTTTATCTGAGCAAGACCGTGACGTTTTCCCACTTCAAAGTCGTTGGGGTCGTGCGCCGGAGTTATCTTTACGCACCCGGTACCGAATTCTCTGTCAACATATTCATCCGCAATAACCGGTATTTCCCTGTTTACAAGCGGGAGTATCAGGGTTTTGCCTACAAGCTCTCTGTATCTTTCGTCCTCCGGATGAACCGCAACCGCAGTGTCGCCGAGCATGGTTTCCGGACGGGTTGTTGCCACCACGATATAGCGGTCACTGTCTTTTACCTGATATCTGATGTGCCAGAAATATCCGTCCTGCTCTTCATAAATTACTTCTGTATCCGAAAGAGCGGTTATACAGTGCGGACACCAGTTGATTATCCTGTTTCCTCTGTAAATAAGACCTTTTTCGTACAGGTTTACAAACACCTCACGAACAGCTTTGGAACATCCTTCGTCCATGGTGAACCGTTCTCTTGTCCAGTCGCAGGATGCGCCGAGTTTTTTCAGCTGACTGATAATTCTGGCGCCGTATTTGTTTTTCCACTCCCAGACTCTTTCGGTGAACTTTTCCCTGCCGAGATCGTATCTTGTCAGCCCTTCGTTTACCCTTAAATTTTCCTCGACCTTTATCTGTGTAGCTATACCTGCGTGATCTGTTCCCGGAACCCAGAGCGCAGAATATCCCTGCATTCTTTTATATCTTATCAGGATGTCCTGAAGAGTTTCGTCAAGTGCGTGTCCCATATGGAGCTGTCCGGTAACGTTCGGCGGAGGAATGACTATGGTAAACGGTTTTTTGCCTTTCTTTATATCGTTTTTGGTATCCGGCGTAAAATAACCTTTTTCACACCAAAGTGAATACAGCCTGTCTTCTGTTTCCGCCGGCGAATAGGTTTTCGGTAGTTCTTTTCTCATCTCTTTTTCCTTTCATTTACCGCTCTGCTTACGATTTTTCGTCGTCAATTTTAATATTCTTATGCACCCGCTTTTCGATATTTACGGATTTTTTCCGGGTAGCTCTCCGCTTACGGCAAAAAAATAAAGCCGCCCCATATACGGGACGACATTCAGCCGTGTTACCACCCGAATTCACCGGCTTCCGCCGATGCACTCAATATCCTTAACGCGGACAGACGGGCGCCCTCCCGGGTACCGGCTCGGCGGCGACATTCAGACAACCAAACGTACGGGCTTTCACCTTTCCCCGCTCTCTGCAACGTTTAAACCGACTTACTCTTCCGCTTCAAAGCCACTGCCGTTATTATACTACAAACGTGATATTTTGTCAAGAGCATTGTTATTTGAAGTTCAGTTTTTCAAACAAGAAGCCTTTTATTACTATAATCCAACCTTTTTTTCTTTCATTTCACATTACTTATAAATAATCGCAACAGTCACGCTGTGTTTTATACATTTAATACAATTTTTTATTTTTTCGGTAAATTACTTGATTTTTATCTTACTGTTTGTTATAATAGTTACGAAGAATAGTACTATATTGCCTTGTTGGCGTACGGAGGTATACTATGACACGCGAAATTACAATAACCAATACTCTGGGACTTAACGCATCCAATGCTCCTCAGCTTGTGCAAATCGCAAACTCTTTTAAAAGTTCCATTTGGATTGAAACCGAAGACCGCAAAGCTAACGCGAAGAGTCTTCTCGGTGTTATTTCTCTCGGAGCTAAAAAAGATATGAATATAATCCTTACTGCCGAAGGTTCCGATGCCGAAGAGGCTGTAAACAAGCTGGCTGAACTCATAGAGAAAGGCTTTGCTGACTGATTTAATCGTGCGCACAGGAGCCTGTTTTTGAGCCGTTTCTGCGCACCCGTCGGATATTAACGGAAAAGCAGATCGCCTTTAACGGCGTATCTGCTTTTGTTTTTTATTGAATTCAGCTGTTGTATGAACGTTTTCCGACCTTAAATCTCTTCTGAAAAACAGAAGAGCGTTCCTTATCTGCTTTACATCTTTTCCGTACCGCCTTATAAAACTCGCCCGCTTTTCCACGGAGGTCTTCTGTTATTTTGGATCAGGAAAAAAAACAAATTATTGCCCGTTTGAGAGAAAAAGCCGCCGGTCTGCCTCTGACTCCGGGCGTTTATCTTATGAAAGACAAAACCGGTAATATTATTTATGTCGGAAAATCCAAAGCTATGAGAAACCGGGTATCGTCTTATTTTATTGACCTGAAAAATCACTCGGCAAAAACTCTCGCCATGCTTTCCTTTGTTCAGGATTTTGATTATATACTCACCGACACAAACATTGAAGCACTGGCACTTGAAAACAAACTGATAAAGCTTCACAGTCCTAAATTCAACATAAAACTCAAAGATGGCAGAAACTATCCGTACCTGAAACTTACTCTTTCAAAAGAATACCCGGTGCTTTCTTTTACAAGGAAAAGAACCAGTGACGGCGCAAGATATTTCGGACCTTACAGCACTTCCGCAACTGCCCTGTCAATCATGAAAACCGCCAAAAAAACTTTCGGGCTTCATTCATGCTCGCGTGTCTTCCCGCGCGACATCGGAAAGGAACGTCCTTGCCTTTACAAACAGCTCGGACAGTGCGTTGCCCCATGCGACGGAAGCGTTTCTTCCGAAGAGTACAGGAATCTGAATAAAAAAGCCGCTGCATTTCTGAGAGGAGACTCTGCTGCCGTCAGACGGGAGCTTACCGCTATGATGGAAAACGCAGCCGAACAGCTGAATTTTGAGACTGCTGCCGTCATCCGGGACAGAATTCAGGCGCTCGACGCCTGTCATGAAAAACAAACCGCAGTAGGTGCAGAAGGCGATGAAAAAGATGTTGTTGCGCTTTATTCAGATGACTTCGGTTCAGCTATTTCAGTCTTTTTCATCCGTGACGGTTATATTTCGGACAAGATCACCGAGTATTTTCCTCCCTCACAGCTTACCGAACAAAATGCTGTTGTTGCTTATCTTTGTGATTTTTACCTTAAACGTGAGTTTATTCCGGATAAAATTCTTCTCGATTTTCATCTGGATGAAGAACAGTGCGATGACCTGTCAGAATTCATTTCAGTTCAATGCCACGCAAAAACAAAAATCATTTTTCCTCAGATCGGGGAATCAAAAAAGCTTTGCGCCATTGCCAGACAAAATGCAAAAGAGTTTGCCGAAAAGGAGCGCAGCTTTGCGGATAAGACCGACCGCATCTCGGTGAAACTTGCCTCTCTGCTCGGTCTTGAAGTCGTCCCTCAGAAAATTGAAGCTTTTGATATATCAAACTTCGGAAGTGATAATATTACAGCAGGTAAAATTGCCGTTGTCAACGGTAAGTTCAGTAAGAAGGATTACAGAATTTATAAAATCAGATCGACTGAGATCCAGGACGATTACGCTTCCATGAAGGAAGCCGTTCTGAGAAGGCTCAAACACCCTGAGGATACTTTTCCGGACCTGCTGCTGCTCGACGGCGGCAAAAATCACGTTTCGGTAGTAAAAAACGCCATTGAAAAAGAAGGTATAGCTATTCCTGTCATAGGAATGGTTAAGGATGAATTTCATAAAACCCGCGCACTTACCACCGAAGACTCCGAAATCAGCATTGCAAAGGACACAGCTTTATTCAATTTTATTTACGGTATTCAGGAAGAAATACACAGATTCACCGTTTCAAAAATGCACGCTGCCAAACGAAAGACAGTAAAAAAATCTGTGGTTTCGGATATTCCCGGTATCGGAAGTAAAAAAACCAAGATACTGATCACTCACTTCAAAGGATTAAACGGTATCAGAAATGCAAGCTTTGACGAATTGCTCGCCGTCAAAGGACTCAACCGTAAAGACGCTTCAAATATTTACAGCTATTTTCACACCGGTGATACAGGTGAAAATATCTGATACCGCATATTACAAATACTCATTTCAAACGGAGATTATCATGATGAGAATTATTACGGGCAAGGCAAGAGGAACCAGACTTTTTACTTTGCCGGGAGATGCAACACGTCCAACATCAGAGAAAGTCAAGGAAGCGGTTTTCAGCGTAATTCAGTTTGACATTGAAGGACGCAGGATCCTAGACCTTTTTTCCGGGAGCGGTCAGCTGGCTCTTGAAGCCCTCAGCAGAGGCGCGCTGAACGCAGTTGCGGTGGATTCATCGCGCGACGCCGTTTCTGTCATAAAGAAAAATGCCGAAAAAACACATTTAAGCGACGATCTGAAAATTATTACCGCCGATTACAAAACCGCTGTAAAACAGCTTTCCGGAAAAAACAAGTTTGACATTGTATTTATTGATCCCCCTTACGCCGCTAAGCTCGCCGGTGATGCTGTCAGAAGAGTCTGCGAAGCCGGATTGCTGTCGGAAAGCGCAGTTATTATCGCAGAAAGCGATGAAGATAAAAATTATGAAAACGAAACAGTTTCACTTTACAGAAGTTACCGTTACGGAAAAACTTTTATTTCCGTCTACAAAAAAATATCCGAACCCGGAATTTAAGCGAGGTACATGTAATGAACGCTTTGATATGCGGAAGCTTCGATCCCGTTACTCTCGGTCACATCGACCTTATCAGCAGGACAGCTGGTTTATTTGAAAATGTTACTGTCGGTATTTTTTCAAATGACAGTAAAAAATATTGGTTTTCAAAAGAACAACGCCTTTTTATGCTGAAAAACTCAATAGATATATTTAAAAACGTAAATGCTGAAATTTGCAACGGACTTGTCGCCGATTATGCCGCTCGAAACGGTTTCGGCGTTATCGTCAAGGGACTTCGCAACGCCGTTGATTTTGACTACGAAATGATAATGGCAAAAACCAACAAAATTCTGGCTCCTTCGGTCGAAACAGTTTTTCTTCCGTCTTACGGCAAGTTTGATATTATCAGTTCTTCTATGGTCAAAACCGTTTTCGAAAACGGAGGCGACGTTTCCGGATTTGTACCGGAAATTGTAATGAAAGAACTAAATAAGCTGCATGAAAAATAATTTGAACAGAGGTTTAAAGATGGACTGCGATTCTCCTGTTTCTTTTCACCATATTCCCGTGCTTGCCGATGAGGTTATATCAGCACTTTGCATAAAACCCGACGGCGTTTATGTCGACTGTACAGCAGGAGGCGGCGGACACAGTTACCTCATTGCCTCTCGGCTCAGCCCGAAGGGTCGGCTTTTCTGCTTTGACAGAGATCCGGAAGCGATCGTTGCTTCCCAAAATCGTTTATCTCAGTTCGGAGAAAAAGTATCTTTCATTTGCTCAAATTTTTGCAATGTCGGATCTGAACTGCACGGCGTTAAAATAGACGGCGCTCTGATCGACCTCGGTGTTTCGTCATATCAGCTTGACAACCCGTCAAGAGGTTTTTCTTACATGAACGATGCTCCGCTTGATATGCGCATGTCGCAAAACGATCAGCTTTCTGCTTACGATGTCGTCAATGAATATCCGGTCGAGGAGCTGATACGCATTTTAAGAGAATACGGTGAAGAAAAATTTGCCGTAAAAATAGCTTCGCAGATCGTCAGAAACCGCCTTTTGTCACCGATCAGAACAACCGGGCAGCTTTCAAAGTTGATAATCGATACGGTAGGCCCCGCCTACCCGAGAGAAGCCGGTCATCCCGCAAAAAGAACCTTTCAGGCGATAAGAATTGAAGTAAACGGAGAACTTTCCGTTATCGCTCCTACCCTTGAAAGTCTCGTTTCCATGCTGGTGCCGGGCGGTAAGCTTGCCGTTATCACCTTTCACTCTTTGGAAGACAGAATCGTTAAACAAACTTTTGCCAAACTTGCCAAGGGATGTACCTGTCCTCCGAAACTTCCTGTTTGCGTTTGCGGGAAACATCCGGTAATTTCGGCAACAAAACCGATTACTCCGTCTGCTGATGAAATTGTCGCAAACCCGAGATCAAAAAGCGCGAAACTGCGCGTCGCAGAAAAACTCTGACTCCCTCCCCTTTGTCTTATTCCTTACAGTCGGAAAATCAAGTAACCGTCGCATTTGGAGTGTAAAATTCTGTAAATTCAATAAATTTTTTACTTACGAATAAGACTTTATATTTTAAAAGAAATAGTTATTAAAAGATCCGGAGCGAAAGCGCTCCGGATCTTTTATCGACTGAAAATAGAATCTTTGCAACATAGTTGCGGAGATTCATGATTTGTTACTGCTTTGATTTAAGCTTGACGGCACTTCCTCCGACCATGACTATCATTTTTACTGCGTCGAGGCTGAAATCATGCGCTTTTACTGTCAGCGGCTTGTCAAGCACTCCCCTTGCCAGTACTTTTATAAAATTTACATTCTTCGGAACAAGCTGTTTGGCAATCAGACTCCTTAGGGTTACAGTTTCACCTTCGCTGTAAGCCTCGGATATAGTATCTATGTTTATGATGCCTTTTCTTCTTCCGAGAACGTTCTCCGTCTCATCTTCCGATTCTATGAAGCCGGCTACTTCAGAATCTGAAACCTCGGTAACCTGCTCTGCGCTCACCTTTTTAAGCAACGGTAATCCCGCCGCAAGGTTAAATTTCTGAGCCTTCATGGCTTCAAAATCCGCCGCTACGACCTCGCCTTCTCCATCGGTCATCATTACTTTGATCAGTCCACGCTCTATGAGTTGCATCTTATCTTCGACCGGTCTCAGTACAAATTTATCCGAAACTTCCCGTTTTTTGTCAATTCCCGCGCTTTCCATCATCATGTCTATAAGTTCAACAGCATATTTACATCCCCTTGCTGAACGCACCCTCAAAAGCACCGGAACATTTTCATATTTTTTCACTTTGCTGACATCGTCAAAATAATATTTGCTTCCTTCAAGTGATTCCGGCGCAATTGCAAGACAAACGCACAGGGTCTTTCCCCTGAATATCATTTGCGCGTAACTGGTTCCTCTGAGATAATACCTCTCTTTTTTCCAGCTCTCACGTTTTTTAAGACCATATGACATGAGTACATCGGATATAAGCGCATGTCTGCGCTGTACATCCTCACCGGACATTATAAGTTTTGATTCAAAGCTGTAATCGTACGTCACATAAACACGGTTTCCGTTTCCGAGCGAAAACACCTTCTTATCTTCTTCCGTATCCTCGTCAGAATCGTCTCTTTCATCCTCGCCGGCCGCTGTTTCTTCCGCAACAGCGGCAGTCGCTATAACGGCTACCGGTCTTATATCGGGTTTTTCCGCCAATTCTTCCCGGTCATACGCAGAAAAACCTTCCTCATCATCCCACTCAGACGGTTCTATATCATCATCTTCCGATTTACTGTCTGACTCCTCGACATCTTCAATTTCCGCATTTTTCACGGCTTCTGAGTAAGCGACCGCCTCAACCTGTTCAAGTTCGACAGTTTCGGCATTCTCCTCAGCTTTTTGATCATCATCCGCAACCGAAAAATGCTGATAATCATCTTGCGTCAAAGAATCCTCCGCCTTAATATCCGAATCATCCGTTTGCACTTCTTCGGTTTCAACCTCTTTTTCCGGTTCTTCCTCGGCGGTTTCAGCTACTTCTTCTGATTTAACTTCGCTGTCCGGATTTTCTTCGACTGTTACGGCTTCAACCTCTTCTGACTCGGCTGTTTCTTCCGGTTCTTCATCGGCGGTTTCGGCTGCTTCTTCTGATTTAACTTCGCTGTCCGGATTTTCTTCGGCTGTTACGGCTTCAACCTCTTCTGACTCGGCTGTTTCTTCCGGTTCTTCCTCGACCGTTTCAGCTGCTTCTTCTGATTTAACTTCGCTGTCCGGATTTTCTTCGACTGTTGCGGCTTCAACCTCTTCTGACTCGGCTGTTTCTTCCGGTTCTTCCTCGACCGTTTCAGCTGTCAGTTCCTCAGATTCAGAATACTCTTGCGGCATTTCTCCAGCTTTTTGAGCAAATGGTTCTTGCTGTTTTTCTTGATCTGCTGATGTGGTTTCATCTGATATATCATTTTCTGCATTTTCAGAACTGCTTGCCTTTTTGGATTTGACTGCGAGCACTGTGGACGCCACCCCGCCTGCGACCGCAAGCCCGCCGAACACAACAATCGCCGGTATAACTCCCTGAGGAGTGAACACTACCGCTAAAAACGGGAAAAATGAACAAAGAGTTTTGTTTTTTTTCAGCTTCAAAGAAAATCTCACTATGACCACTACCTCAATAATAAGAAGCACTCCGAGAACTATAAGTGCCCATGTCAGGTTGACGGTTTTATCGGATATCACCGAGAATTCTCCGAGCCTGTCTGTATCGAACACAAGGTAATTTCCGTCCTTTTCAGTCTTATACACGCTGACAGCACCCTCGCTTTCGGATATTATCTGTACTCCGCTCAGCGTCCGATACTCCTCCGGTATCAGAATCCGCACGGTAAATTTCTGTCCGTTTTCGACGGTATATGCCGTACCGTTTTCGTCAGCCAGACCAACAGTAAAACCGAATACAAACAACTTATCTTCGACCGTTCCTGCAAGCTCCTCTGCGCTCAAACCTCCTGCCGGTATCTTTTCGATTCCAGCGTCAGTCTCACCGTCTCTCAGTTTAAAGGTTATTGTCAGCGAAAGAGTCGACGACATTCCGGTTTCACTCCGGACGTTTCCCCACAGTCCGGCACTCGAATTGAACGACGCCGGATAGTCATAGTCACCGAAATTTCCTATATGCGGCAATTCTCCGTTTGAAATGCTGTAAATCTTAATAGCATCAAGTTCATTAAGCGCAGAAGTAACGGCTTCATTAAGTTTCGAGTCTTTGTCGGGGTCGCTGAATCTCAATTCCGAAATCAGGTTCAGTGTCTCAGAAAGCAGACTGTCCATTTCCCCGATCTGAGAAGCAGTATACTTTCCGGTTTCAGTCTTTTCACTGACTGCGTTTTTGAGTTCCTCAGACTTTTCAGCTTTTCTTATCTCAAAATCTCTTTCTGACTCCGCTTCCGCAACTACTCTCTTGATCGCTTCATTCAGTTTTGCGGTGTAATCGTCGGGACTTCCGGTTATCTCATCGTAATTGAAAGTTACCTCTTCAATACTACTGAGATATGCTTCCGCAGAATCTGCCGGTATTGAGTTACCCGCTTTAAGTGCTTCTATTTTTTCTTTGTTTTCAGTCTTAACCTCATTGAAATTTCTTTCGCATTCCGCGGCTCGATATATCAGTTCAACCTGCTTTATCAGACTTTCGGTATATTCATTGAGGTCGGATACAGTTTCATCCGGCTCAAATTTCACCTTGTTGACTCTGACTATGTAATCGTTTGCTGTCTCTGCGTCAAACAGCACTCCGTCAGTCATTTCCTTTATTTTTTCGACTGTCTCTTCTTTTACCGCGGCAAGCTGCCTCTCCTGTTCGGTCTCAGGTTCTTTTGCGGGTGTTACAGTGCCCATATATATGGGCGCTCCGGCTGGCGTTTCGCCATTTCCGGGCGTTCTCACCCACAGAGTGTACTGTATATCGTCTCTTAGATCACCGATGACAAAATTGATCTCATCGGCTATTTTCCAGTCTATATTGTTGCCATAACTCTCGTCTATCGAACCCGTAAGTCCGATTACACCATATTCAAGACCGACAGACGCATTGATCGTTATACTGTCAGAGGTCTGCGCAAGTATTCCGTGTCCGCTTCCGAGATCAGGTGTTTCGCCGATTTCTTGCCCGTTTGGTCTGAATGTCAGCAAATTGCCGCCGTATTTAAGCGTCACGTTTCCTTCACTGTCTCTGAAACAGTCATCCGGGATGCTGTTTTTTCCGAGAAGTTTTTCATTTCCGGAACTGTCCTTATAGACAGTTCCGTCGGGAGCGAACAGAATTCCCGTTTCAAAGTCATAGGTAATAACTCCGATTGTTGTTTTGTACTCCCGTATACACAGTATTCCGGACTCGTCCTTTTCAGTATATCCGAACACCACCGGCACGACATTGCCGTACTGGCTGCAAAACAAAGAATTCAGTCTGAATTCAAAACTGAATGTTCCGTCTCCGGCGACTTCAATATTCTTTATGTCGGAGAAAATCTTGTCCTCCCCTATCCTTACGCTGATGTCACCCGCTATAACATTCCTGAAAGCTTCGGTATCGACCTCTCCCGTTATCAGCAATACCGAAACTTTTTCTTGTTTCAACTCAATTTTTCTGAACACACCCTCGTCGCTGATAGTCGCATT
The DNA here is from genome assembly GCA_944381095.1 of uncultured Clostridia bacterium. Taxonomy (GTDB): domain Bacteria; phylum Bacillota; class Clostridia; order Oscillospirales; family CAG-272; genus SIG673. The sequence continues at coordinate 13,573 of CALWJW010000038.1, forward strand.
GCCGACAGCTGACAGATCTATCCCGCTGAAATCGATGTCCTGCGTCTTTTGATCGAATTTATTTGTCGCAGGAAAAAACGTTGCGCTCAACGTCATCAAAATAACGGCAAGCAAAACGGCAAAAACCAATGCCACTCTTATTGCTGCTTTTCTTTTTGGCATATTTCCCTTCCTTTCGTCGCATGCGGTCTACATAACGGTATTTCTTGCCCGGATAGTTGTTATTCCTGAATTCACGTCAGATTATTTTGTCTCTCCGATAAGCTTTATGCCTTTGTCAATGAGTGCTTTCTCGGCATTTTCCGTATCTTTGATCCTCAGCACTATATAAGCTTTTTTGGTTTCGGGTGATACAAAAGCATACATATACTCAACGTTGAGTCCGGTCGACGCCACTTTCTTCATCAGTTCGGTCATCGCACCGGGGAGATCAGGTACCTCCGCTGCAAATACATCGCAGACTGACGCAACATATCCAGCGTCAGAAAGTGATTTTACAGCTTTTTCGGTATCAGTCACTATCATACGCAGTATACCGAAATCCTGAGTATCCGCAAGAGATGCCGCCCTTACGTCTATACCGGAATTTCCGAGTGCTTCGGTGACTTTTGACATTGTACCGGGTTTGTTTTCCATAAATACGGCTATCTGTTTTATTGTCATCACGCAACCTCCTCTTTATTTATAATCGTATCCCAGATTAAAAGCTTTCAGATTCATTTCCCTTGTCTTTGCCGGGACCGTTTCCTCTATCGCTTTTTCCCATTTTTCTTTGGATATACCGAGATATTTAGCAAGTCTTCCCATCAGAACAATGTTTACCGCCTTTGCGCTTCCTGCGCTTTCGGCAAGTCTGAGCGCGTCCATTTCGTCAACGGTTATTTTCGCGTCCTTGATTTCTTTCAGCGCTTCGCTCGGGTATACCGCAGCACCGGTAATCACCGGCATAGGGTCTATTTCCTGATTATTCACTATTATTTTTCCATTTGACGAAAGACAGCTTAAATACCTTACCGCCTCTATTTTTTCAAACGAAACAATGTAGTCTGCTTCTCCTTCGGTTATAACCGGTGAATAAACCTTTTCACCGAATTTTACGTATGTGACTACCGAGCCTCCTCTCTGGCTCATTCCGTGCACCTCGGATACCTTTACGTCATATCCCTCGGATACCAGAAGCCTCCCGAGAAGCTTACTTGCAAGCAGCGTTCCCTGACCTCCGACACCGACTATCATCAGATTGGTTGTTTTCATGTTATCTGTCCTCACTTTCAATTGCCCCGAAGGCACAGAGCTGTTTGCATACGTCGCATCCGACGCAGAGCGTATGGTCTATCACCGCTTTTTTGTTCTTTATCGAGATTGCAGGGCAACCGAGCGTCATGCATTTTCTGCATCCCTTGCATTTGTCGGGATCTACCTTTACCGGCGTCCTTGTCTTGACGTTTTTCAGCAGCACACACGGACGTCTTGAAATAATCACAGACGCCTCGTCGCTTGCGGTTTCTTCAAGCACCGCTTTTTCACATTCGGCTATGTCATACGGATCTACTACTCTTACACGGTTTATTCCGACCGCCCTGCACAATGCTTCAAGATCCACCTTTGATGCCGGATCGCCTTTAATGTTGTAACCCGTCGTCGGGTTCTGCTGATGTCCCGTCATTCCGGTTATCGAGTTGTCAAGTATAATTATCGTTGACGAAGTTGAGTTATAAGCAACATTGATAAGTCCCGTTATTCCCGAATGTATGAAGGTTGAGTCACCGATAACACATGCTGTCCTCCTGCTTCCCTTATCCGCAAGATTGAAACCGTGCAGTCCGGAAACCGAAGCTCCCATACACAGCGTTGAATCCAGCGCTGTAAGCGGAGCCTGTGCCCCGAGGGTATAGCAACCTATATCGCCCATTACGGTTATCTTGTTTTTTGAAAGCGCATAGAACATTCCACGGTGAGGGCATCCGGCGCACATCATCGGAGGACGTACGGGTACATTTACCTGACATCCGGGCTTTTCGTTCAAAGCTACTCCGAATACCTTTCTGACCGTATCCTGGTTATACTCTCCTATCGGAGTGAAAAGGTTCTTTCCTTCGACCTCAATTCCCAGACCGCGTACATGCTCCTCGATTATTCCGTCAAGCTCTTCAACTACCACCAGTCTCTTCACCTTGGAAGCAAAATCGCGTATAAGCTTTTCCGGAAGAGGATTGAGCATTCCGAGTTTGAGAACGCTTACCCTGTCTCCGAGCGCTTCTTTTACGTACTGATAACAGTCTCCGGCAGTGATTATTCCGAGCTCAGTTCCGCCCATTTCCGTTCTGTTGAATTCGCAGGTTTCAGAAAATGCCGCGAGTTTTTTCGTTCGCTCTTCCACAAACGGATGCTTTGCCTTTGCATAAGCCGGCATCATTATGTATTTTGCGGGTTTCTTTTCGTACGGTGTTCTTTCCTTCTTTACCCTTTCGCCGATATCGGTGATACTCTGAGAATGCGCGATTCTTGTTGTAAGTCTGAGAATTACCGGCGTATCGAACTGTTCTGAAAGCTCAAAAGCTTTCATGGCAAAGCTGTAACATTCCTGTGAATCCGCCGGTTCGAGCATCGGCACCTTTGCCGCAATTGCGTAATGCCTTGAATCCTGCTCATTTTGTGATGAATGCATAGCAGGATCATCGGCAACACATATGACAAGTCCGCCTGTTACACCTGTATAAGAAAGTGTGAACAGCGGGTCAGCCGCAACGTTCAGTCCGACATGCTTCATTGCGCAGGCGCTCCTTACTCCCGCGACGGACGCTCCGAACGCAACTTCAAGTGCTACCTTTTCATTCGGCGCCCACTCCGAATGTATATCGTCATATTTTGACAGAAACTCCGTGATTTCAGTAGACGGTGTTCCGGGGTAACTCGAAACTACCTCTATTCCCCCTTCGTAGAGTCCTCTTGACACGGCCTCGTTTCCGATTAACAGTTTTTTCATTTGAAGATCACCTTCCTGAATTTCATTTTTTGTCTGATCAGAGCTTACGGTTGTCTATAACCCGTTTTGCTTTTCCTTCCGAACGGGGGAGCGTCTTTGCTCCGACAAGCGTAACCTTTGCCGAAATACCGACGACGGATTTTATCTTTTCGCCTATTTCATTTCTTATTTTCTCATAATCTCCCACTGTATCCGCGAACATCTTTTCATCAACTTCCACCTGAACTTCGATACTGTCAGTTGAATGAACGCGATCGACTATCAGCTGATAGAACGGAGCTACGCCTTTTACCGAAACAAGTACCGATTCTATCTGGCTGGGGAAAACATTCACTCCCCTGATCACAAGCATATCGTCAGTTCTGCCGGTTATCCTTCCCATTCTGACCGTCGTTCTTCCACAGGCACACGGTGTCGCATCAAGCTTGCATATGTCGTGAGTGCGGTAACGTAGCATCGGCATTCCTTCCTTGGTGATCGTTGTGAATACCAGTTCTCCGGATGTGCCGTACGGCAGCTGCTCTTCTGTAACAGGATCGATTATTTCAGCTATCACATGATCCTCATTTACGTGCATTCCGTGTTTTTCAAGACACTCGAATGCCACACCGGGTCCGGCTATTTCGGTAAGACCGTATATATCGCAGGCATCTATGTCAAGGAGCTCTTCAAGTCTCTTTCTCATTGCCTCCGTCCAGGGTTCCGCCCCGAACACTCCCGATTTGAGTCTGATATCCTTTTTCGGATCAAGTCCCATCTCTCTTATTGTTTCGCCGAGATATGTAGCGTACGATGGCGTACAGCAAAGCATTGTTGCTCCGAGTTCCTTCATCATCAGTATCTGTCT
>CALWJW010000039.1 GCA_944381095.1 uncultured Clostridia bacterium
GAAAAAAGCAGGAATTGAAGAAGTTGTGGCAGGTGTACTGCCGGGCGGGAAAAAAGACGTTGTCGATAAACTCAAAAATGAAGGTAAATCAGTTATAATGGTCGGAGACGGAATAAACGACGCGCCGGCGCTGACTTCTGCAACGGTCGGCATTGCAATAGGAGCGGCAACAGATATAGCGATAGATTCAGCGGATGTCGTTTTAATGAAGGAAGGACTGACGGGAGTCAACGAAGCGATAACCGTAAGCAAAAAAACGCTGAGAAATATTCATCAGAATCTTTTCTGGGCGTTTATATACAACGTAATAGGCATACCGGTAGCGGCAGGGGCATTTTACTTTACTCTCGGTATAAGTCTCAGTCCTATGATAGGCGCCGCGGCGATGAGTTTGTCAGGATTTTGTGTAGTTATGAATTCGCTCCGGCTCAACCTTATGAAAATCCCGAACGGTATCAGTGATAAAAATACTGAAAATAATCTTAAAAAAGAAACAAAAGGAGAAAACAGCATAATGAAAATCGAAATGAAAATTGACGGTATGATGTGTGCGCACTGCGAGGCGAGAGTGAAAAAGGCAATAGAGGAGCTGCCGTTTGTCGAAAAAGCAGAGGTTAACCACAAAAAGGGACTTGCCGAAATAACCGTGACTGAGGACGGGCACGGAGATGAAATTGCTGAGGCGGTTGAAAAGCAGGGCTATAACGTTGTAAAATGACTAAACCGCATTTGATTGCGATGACGTGCAGAAAAACCGGAGGTAATGCAACGCTCTGCGGAATACTACGCCATGGTGTCCGGAAAAATCAGACCTAAGATCAGTTTCAGCCCCGTCGAAAGAAACAGCGCTCGGGATAATATTTCCGGGCGCTGTTTCTTTATTTGAATAACAGAAAATGATCAGTCTTGCTTTGAGTGATAAATCCAAAAATATTCCCGGGAAAAGTCTTCGTTACAGATATTCAAATGCTGAAAACAGCAAAAAAAGCTATATGCAATTTTGTAAAAAACCGATTGCGGGTTACATCATTTTGTCTCGGTAAAGAAAAATCTGTACGGGAAAATACCGTCTTTGAAAAAATATATGAGTAAGAACGTCACAAGTAAAATTTGTAAAAGTATACGTACGTTGGATTTTTTTTCGCATACTGAGGCGTCAGCGAGAAGTATTAACCCGAATACTGAGAAATACATGCTTACACGGAACATTTCGGCTATTATTACAGAAAAAAGCTGCAATACGACACCTAAAAAATAAAGATTGAAAAATATCAAATCAGTAGGTTTTTTTGCACACAACTGTCTGGAATAAGTCAGAGCGTAAATAAAGACAACTGACTTTATAACAAACCCGGAAATGCTGAGAACTGATGCGTTATTTGACAGATAGTTTTGGTATCGGCTCACATCGATCAAAGCTGAAAGCAGATTCAGAAACTGTGTTTTGAAAAACAGGACCGTAACAACTGAAACCGTAATAATCGCGAAATGTATAATTCCGGGTTTCATCTTAGAAAAAGGAATGGCTATAAGAAATACAATGGCGGTCTGGTGGAACAGGCTTGCGATGATAACAAGTAAAATAAATATCAGATATTTTTTGCTTTTAAGAAACGGATAAGAGAGAATAACGAATGAAAGCGCTATAACCTGTCTCAAAGCGCTGAGAGAAAAAGCAAAATCTCCGAGGCAGATAAAAGCGATAATGCTGATCAAAGGTATTTCGGATTCTGAAATGATAAGTTTCCCGACCGCAAAGAAATACAGTGCGGCGATAAAAGTAATCCAGAGACGGAAGCTGTAAAATAATTTTGAAAACAACCATCCCGAAATGTAATAGACAGGGTCTTTTTTTGAAAATGCGTTTGCAAGCATTTCTTTTAACCCGTAATCTCTCATTTTTTCAAAAGCCGATAAATACCCCGGAATATCGGCACCCACGGAAAAATCTCTGAGGCAAACAATTATCAGCAGGACAGAAAGAGAAAAAATAACGTATTTACGTTTGCCCTGTACGGTTTTTATACCAAGCGCAATATATGAAAAAATAATAAGTGCAAGGTAAACTTCAATGACTCCCATACTGCTACGCTTCTCCCATCCTCTTTACTTCTGAATTTACACTCCGGATATAGCATGAATTGCTGTATATGTGATTATACGGAAACAAAGATTTTTTACCGGGATTTTTCAATTTTACGCCCGATAAAAACATCATGTGGGGATTTTTCATATTTATGCCCGATAAAAAGATTATGTCGGTATCCGAAATGAAGAACGGTCTATTCAGAGAGGTGAAGATATTAACATAAAAAGAGGTCATTAAACAAAGAAGCCGGCTTTACGGGTTAAATCTACCCGCAATGTCGGCTGCCTAGGCAAGGATTTTTTTTAAATGTGTTAAAATTTTCTGTTCCTCCCGCGAAACCTTGACCTGGGTTATACCGAGCATTTTTCCGGTTTCGCTCTGAGACAAATCTTTGAAGTATCTCAAAAGTATTATTTTACGCCAAAGTCCCGGTAATGACTTAATTGCCTGATAAAGGGCAAGCTTATCCGTGATGCTGTCAAGAGTGATACCTTCGTCCGAAAGTGTGTTTTCAACGGTCAGAGAAGCGTCATCATCTCCGGTGGGTTGATTTATCGAGACAACTCCTGAAAGTGCGTCCAGCGACAGAGGAATTTCTTCTGCCGGGATACCGGTTATTTCCGAGAGCTCAGTCAGACGCGGCTCTCTTCCGTTCAGTTTGAGAAAATCCTCTTTTGCCTGCATAAGAGCGATTCCGTTTTTCTTGACACTTCTGCTTACTTTTACCGGACCGTCGTCTCGTAAAAATCGCCGGATTTCTCCCATAATAAGCGGAACGGCATACGTTGAAAAAACAGTACCGTAGCCGAAATCGAAACTTCTTGCCGCTTTTATCATCCCTATGACACCGATCTGTACCAAGTCTTCAAAATCAGTGCCTCTGCCTACAAAGCGTGAGGCTATTTTCTTTACGAGAGGGATATTCTGTTCGACTAGGATATCGAGTGCACGGTTGTCACCGTTTTTGATTGCAGACAGCAGTTCCGGGTTTTCAGTTTGACAATCTGTACTCACAATTTCCTCCGTTAACCGTTTTCTGACGAAGCAGACGGGAAAGTAAACGGAGAAAATTTTTTAGTCATAATTACGGTGGTGCCTTTTCCCACTCCCGAAACTACTTTCAGATCGTCGGTAAAGCTTTCCATAATGGAAAAACCCATTCCACCCCTTTCGCCGCTCGGATCACCCGAGTAAAGCGGAGTCATTGCCAAAGCAATGTCTTCTATTCCGCACCCTTTGTCCCTCACTTTTATTACCAGTGTTCTTTCGGGGTAAATTTTGCAGGATATGTAGACCTTTCCGCAGCCTGAGTCTCTGTATCCGTGAACTATTGCATTCGTCACTGCTTCCGACACGGCTGTTCTGATATCCGAAAGCTCTTCAAGAGTCGGATCAAGTTGCGCACAGAAGGAAGCAATGGCGCATCTGGCAAAACTTTCGTTTTCAGAAACGGCGGAAAATACAAGCTCGGTTTCGTTAACGGCTTTTTTCATAAATTGAATTTCCTTTCGTAAATGAGTCAGTTATTTTTCCGATGGATGATTGGAATGATTTTATCGGTACCTGCCATACGCAGTACTTTTTCAGCGCCGGGAGACGGGTTGATTACTTTCAAAACGCTTCCGGCTTCTTTTGCGTGAGTGTAACGTCCGAGTATCAGTCCCAGGCCGGAACTGTCCATAAAGCCTACGCCTTGCAGGTCAATAAGAACGGTTTTAGCCCTGTATTCCAGAATTTTAAGGTCGATTTCTTCTCTTGCGGCTTTTGCGGAATGATGGTCTATTTCACCGTGAAGAGTAATTTTCAGAATATCGTCGGAATACTCATATTTTGCTGTCAAAACTTGCATAAGCGGTATTTCCTTTCTTTTTAAACAGACACTAACCGAATTATACACAGAATAATACGGTAAAAAATGTCATAAAAAGTCGTGTCGAAAAATTTTTGCAATTCCCTTGCTTTTTCATAAAATGTAATGTATAATGTTTGCTGAAAGAAGACGTTGTGTGAGGAACAGATGGACGATTATATATTCAAGCCGGCGGATATACTCCTGCCGAAAAGCAATTTCGAGAAGTGGTCGGTAATAGCCTGCGATCAGTATACATCCAGCCCGGAATACTGGGAAAGGGTGTCTGAAATAGTGGGATCAAGCCCGTCGACTCTGAGGCTTATATTACCTGAGGTTTATCTGGGCAGAAATGATTTCGGTCAAACAGTCAGAATGATAAACGAAGAGATGGACAGGTATCTTGTCAGCGGGATTTACAATAGTTACAGTGATGCATTTATTCTTGTAAAGCGCAGGCTCGGCAACGGAAAAATAAGGTACGGACTGGTAGGATGTGCGGATCTGTCGAGATATGATTATTCGGAAAATTCACAGTCCGGGATAAGAGCAACCGAAAAAACCGTGGTTGAAAGGTTGCCGGTCAGGGTGAAAATAAGAAAAAAGGCGTCAACTGAGTTGCCGCATACCCTGATGCTGATAGATGATGACAAGAAAAGTATAATAGAACCGTTGGCGAAAAAGGCCGAAAACGGAGAAATGCAGGTGCTTTACGATTTTGAACTGATGCTTGGCGGAGGACATCTCACCGGATATCTGATTCCGGGTGAGATGAATGAAGATATCTGCCGTAGTATAGAAAAGCTCGGAGAAAAGCACGGAGGTATGACACTGGCGGTGGGTGACGGCAATCATTCGTTTGCCAGCGCCAAGGAGTGTTACGAGCTTGATCCGATACCGGAAAAAAGGTATTCGCTCTGTGAAATCGTGAATTTACACAGCGAGGCACTGGAATTCGAACCGATTTACCGAACGGTGGAAAATGCCGATACGGATGACCTGAAAGAGCAGTTCAAAGTCTTTCTTGAAGAAAAAGGCAGTAAAGTGAACAGTGTTGCGAAGACACCGGGATATCAGAAAATAACGATGGTAATCGGAGAGGTATCAAAAGATTTTTACATTGACTGTCCTCCTCATTCTTTGGAGGTCGGTACCGTCCAGATGTTTCTGGACAGTTACAGGGAAAGCCATAAAGAAATGAAAATTGACTATATACACGGTGAAGACGAGGTACGGAGAATAGCGTCGGGAGAGCGTAAGTGCGGATTTCTGTATTTGGGAATCGGTAAGAACCAACTGTTTTCGGCGATAGAAAAGGACGGAGTGCTTCCGAGGAAGACATTTTCCATGGGGTCGGCGAGGGACAAAAGGTATTATACAGAAGCGAGAAAAATCGTAAAGTAACGTAGGGAGACCTGATGAAAGGGAAATTCATATGTCATCCGGTTTTTTCCGGGTTAAGACCGTTAAACGTTTTTCATAAGGAAAACGATAAATCAAAGGTTTATCAACATCCGGAAGAACTAAGGAATCAGCCCATTCTGTTCAGACAGAAAGCCACTTTTGATGTGATTGGTAAAGCTATGTTTTCGATAACGGCTGATGATTATTATAAACTGTACATAAACGGACGGTTTGTTGCTCAGGGACCGGCTCCGGGCTATCCGTGGCACTACTATTACAACGAAATCGATGTTACGGGTTACTTGCATGACGGAGAAAACACTTTTGCGGTCCACACTTATTACCAAGGACTGATAAACAGAGTATGGGTTTCGGGCGACCTCAGATGTGGGATGTGCATGTCTCTCATGATGAACGGCAGGACAGTTTTTGAGAGCGATGAGAGTTTCAGGTGTACTGTTCACAGAGGATATACAGAATGCGGAAAATTCGGTTATGACACGGCTTATGCCGAGTGTTATGACAGCCGCGCACCGGAAACTTATTTTTATCTTCCGGATTTTGACGACAGCGGATGGTCAGACGCAGCTGTGCGTCGGTATACTGATTACCGTTTTGTGAAACAGCAAACCGCCCTGCTTGATATTTATGAAATAAACCCGGAAGTAACCGTTCATAAAGGTAGAACCGTTTACGTCGATTTCGGAAGAGAAGCGGTCGGATACCTCTGCGCGTCGGTACGGGGGGAGAGAGATTCTGTCGTTTATCTCCGGTTCGGTGAAGAGCTTAAAGATGACGGAACTGTGCGCAGCGAAATGAGGTGTAACTGCAATTACAATGAAGAATGGGTGCTTTCGGGCGGAACAGACGAGCTTATGCAGTACGACTACAAGGCGTTCAGATACGCAGAAATAGCGCTGCCGGAAAAAGCGGAATTGCTTTCGGTAACAATGAAGGTACGGCATTACCCTTTCAGAATGAAAGCGACTTACAACGGAGTAGCCGGTAGGCTTTCGGATGTAATAAAGCTTTGCGTCGACACCGTAAAGTACGGAACTCAGGAAGGATTTGTCGATTGTCCGACAAGAGAAAAAGGCTCTTATCTCGGAGATATTTCGATTGCGGGTCGCGCGCAGGCAACTGTGACCGGGGACTTTTCTCTGATAAAAAAAGCGATAACGGACTTCTGCATGTCATCGGAAATATGTTCCGGACTGATGAGCTGCTCGTCATGTTCACTTATGCAGGAAATTGCCGACTATTCACTTCAATTTGCGGGACAGGTGATTTGGGTTTACAAAAGCGAGCCGGATATGGAGTTTTTGCGAGCAACAGAACCGTTTGTAACCGGAGTTTACCGCTATTTTCTGAAATATGCCGATAATAGCGGACTTCTGAGCGGTGTCAATGAAAAATGGAATCTGGTGGATTGGCCGGAAAATTTGCGTGACGGGTACAGTTTTCCGCTTACAAAGCCTGTCGGACCGGGTAAACATAACGTGATAAATGCTTTCTGGTACGGATTTCTGAGGGATACGGATGAAATTTACCGTGTCCTCGGTAAGGAAGAGACAGGAATGGCGGAAAAAGTGAGGGACTCGTTTTTTGAAAGCTTTTTCTGCGAAAAGGAAAATCTCTTCTGTGATTGCGTAAAAAATGACGTTGATAAACGGCATTATTCAGTTCATTCAAATGTTTTACCGCTTCTTTTCGGATTGACAGACGGAAAGCCGGAAGCAGTCGAGAAGATCGTAAAGCTCATTTCCGCGAAAAAACTGTCTTCAATGGGAGTTTACATGGCGTATTTCGCTTTGGCGGCGTTGATAAAAGCCGGACGGCGGGACGTTGCAGAGCAATTGGCAGCCGACGATAATTGCTGGCGGTTGATGTTAAAGCAAGGCGCTACCGCAACGTTTGAGGCATGGGGAAAGGATCAGAAATGGAATTGCAGTCTTTTCCATCCGTGGGCAACTGCACCGGCGGTCGTTTTTGCGGACAACAATATCATTTACTGAGATCGCACAGTTCTTCCGAAGAAACAAAATGGTTGTAAAGAGCGGGAGTGTCACCGTTTATTCACCTTTACCGAACCGTTCTTGAATGATTTTGGACGGACCGATACGGTTTTTGTAATTCAAGCGGTTAGGACTGCAAACATAGCGTAATCAAATCGCCGGGTTTCTTTTAATGCAATGCGCAGCACTGAGAACCCGAAACTGATGATCCGAATTTAAAACCCGGCAGTCAAACGGGTTTCTCGATACCAACAGAAAAAACGAGGAAGAAAGCGGAGGTAAAGAAATGGAAAACAGTTACAGAAAGGTAAAACGGTATTTACAGATACTTGCGGAAAATATTTACTGCGGGAAAAGAAAAATTGAGAATATCACTTTTTGTCCCTCGGGCTACAAATCAGACAATACGCCGCCGGAGCTTTCGGAGTTCAGACCTTATCAGCCGGGAAGTGACTGGGGCGACGGATGGGACAGTCACGCGTGGTTCCATTTCAGACTGAATGTTCCGGATGAAATGAAAGACCGACCGGTAAGGCTTAAAATTAACACAGACAGAAGGGGATGGGACGCGGATAACCCTCAGTTCATATGCTACATAAACGGCAAAATGCGTCAGGGACTTGACACAAATCATATGCACGTTTTTATTGATCCGGCTGAATTTGAATCCGAGGTATACCTTTACGGATATACAGGACCCCGCATACAGAAAACAAAGCTTTTTGCCGAAGTGACAAATGTCAATGAGACAGTTGAAAAACTATATTACGACGTAAGAGTACCCTTTGAAATGCTCGACTATCTCCAAACATATTCGCGTGAATATGCTGAAATACTAGATCATCTTGACAGAGCCCTTTCTATGCTTTCTCTTTACAATGTCCCGGGAGAGGAATTCCTGCTTTCGGTGAAAAGAGCAAGCGACTACATGGACAAAGCTTTTTACACCGACTACTGTTCGGAGCAGCCGTCAACCACAGTATGTATAGGACATACGCACATAGACTGCGCATGGAAATGGACTCTGAAACAGACAAGAGAAAAGGTTCAGCGTTCTTTTTCCACGGTGATTGAACTCATGAGACGTTACCCTGAATATAAATTCATGTCTTCACAGGCATTTCTTTACAAAAACTTAAAGGAAGAAGCGCCTGAGGTTTACGCTCAGGTAAAGGAAATGATAAAAGCGGGAAGATGGGAATGCGAAGGCGCCATGTGGGTCGAGGCGGACTGCAATCTTTCATCCGGGGAAAGCCTTGTGCGTCAGGTTATGTACGGAAAACGTTTTTTCAAAAATGAGTTCGGGGTAGACAGCAAAGTTCTGTGGTTACCGGATGTTTTCGGTTATTCGGCGGCACTTCCGCAGATTCTGAGAAAGTGCGGAGTAGAGTGGTTCGTTACCTCTAAGATAAGCTGGAACGATACCAATACAATGCCTTACGATACTTTTAAGTGGTACGGTACTGACGGAACTGCCATCAACACTTACTTTATAACTTGCCAGGACAGAGGCAGGGGAGAGCCGTCAAGGTTTGCCACCTACGTCGGACATACCGGGTCGAAAATGATAGCCGGCACATACAACAGATATAAGCAGAAAGAACTCAGCAGGGAAGCACTTCTGACATTCGGATACGGTGACGGAGGGGGAGGACCGACTGCTGAACATCTCGAAATGGCGAGAAGAACTGCAAAAGGAATACCCGGAGCGCCAAATGCCAGAATGGGTTTTGCATATGATTTTCTGAAACGCCTTGAAAACCGGATAGACGGAAACAAAAATCTTCCGGAATGGAGAGGTGAGCTTTATCTTGAATTCCATCGCGGAACCTACACAACGATGGCAAAAAACAAGAAAAACAACCGTAAAAGCGAATTTCTTTATCAGGATGCCGAATTGCTGGCGACGATACAAAAAAATTTTTCCGGGAAAGAATTCCCGAAAAAACAGCTTCATAAAGGCTGGGAAATGATACTTGTAAACCAGTTCCACGATATTATACCCGGATCGTCGATAAAGGAAGTTTATGATCAAAGCGACTTGGATTATGCTGAGATTTTCCGTATAGGAAATAAAGTGGCAATGGAGGCGAAAGAATATTTAGCTTCGTCACTTGCGGAAGATACAGGATATGTAGTGTTCAATCCGCATTCATTCAGCGGGGACGGCATGGTGAAAATAGACGGAAAGAGCGCGTACGTAACCGGTATACCTTCAAAGGGATATGCATGCCGTAAAAACTTCAAGACCGATAACGCAGTCAGTTTTGAAAACGGAGTGGCGGAAAATACCTTTTTCAGGATCACTTTCGATGATGATATGCAGATCGTCTCTGTTATTGATAAGGAATGTTCAAGAGAACTGCTGGTATCCGGAACGACCGGAAATCAGCTGCGGATATATGCTGATTATCCTGACACATATGATGCATGGGAATGGCAGGAATACTCCGGTGAAGAATATATAACTGTTACAGGTTTTGAGAAATGCGAGGTTATAGACGACGGAGCCAGAAAGGGTATCAGAATAGTCAGAAAGTATAATAAATCTGAGATAAATCAGATAATCTGGCTCAGTGACGAGGAGAAGAAGATAGATTTTGACACGGTGGTTGAGTGGCATGAAAAGCATGTAATGCTCAAAAGTGCTTTTGAACTCGACATACATTCTGACAAAGCGACGTATGAGATACAGTACGGAACCATTGAAAGGCCAACACACCGCAATACATCTTGGGACAGAGCAAAATTTGAGGTATGCGCACAGAAATACGCCGATCTTTCGGACGGCGGCTACGGGGTAAGTATAATAAACGATTGCAAGTACGGTCATGATATTCATGGCGGAGTGATGCAGATATCTCTGCTCCGTTCGCCGACAGATCCGAATCCGGATGCCGACCAGGGACATAACGCTTTTGTCTATTCACTTTGTCCTCACAGCGGAACCTTGGCAGAAAGCGACACCGCAAAGTATGCGTACTATCTGAATTATCCGATGACAGCTGTCAAGGCTTCCGGAGATGTTTCCGTGATACCTGAAATATACTCAGCCGTCAGTATCGACAGGGATAATGTCATTTGTGAAACGGTAAAGGAGGCGGAGGATGGAACCGGAACGGTCATTCGACTGTATGAGTACAGAAATATCTGCGGAGAAACAGAGGTCACTGCGTCTGTAAAGGCTGAAAAGTGTTATCTTTGCGACATGATGGAAAATGAGTTGAAAGAGCTTCCGTTTGACGGACAAAAAGTAAAATTGAATCTGAAAGGTTTTGAAATAGTCACACTGAAACTCGTTTGATTACTATGTAAAAAACGGCACCCTCCGAGAAGGGTGCCGTTTTTTGTTACGTGAATTTATTAAAGTAAAAAATTTCTTTCGTAAAAGCAAAAGAACTTGTATATGCCTGCCGGTGTCCGGTAAAAAGAGACATATCGAACCGCGGTTTTTAATTTGAAACCGATTATTTTTTACGTTTGAAAATACCTGCGATCCTGTTTTTGATTGAAGAGAAAAATGTCTTTATTTTACCGAAAAATTTTCTGAGTTTGTCCGAACCTACCGAAATCTTTTTACGCATTTCGTTATAAACTTCGGTTTCGTCCTTCTTTTCGGTGAAGTACTGAGTCATGTCGGTGATCTCCGGCACTGAGGCTTCGCTACTGTCAGCGGTTTTTTCAGTTGCAGGAGCAGACTTGACTGTGAAGTAGTCTTCCGTGCGTACGGGGAGAGCTTTTTCACGCAAACGTTTTTCGCAGAATTCCCTGAAAACTGCGTATATGAATGCAAAAATCGGGATTCCGAGAAGGATGCCGAATAGTCCGAAAAGTCCACCCATAACAACTATCGCAAAGAAGACCCAGACAGCGGCGAGCCGATCGCGGTTTCTTCCGGCATTCAGAAGCGGTTCAATGTAGTTTGAATCTATAATGTTGAGAAGAAGTGTGACAGTCAGGAAAACGAAGGCATATCTCACGTCGATCAGCAGCATTACAAGAAAGCCGATTGAAATCCCGAAAATAGGACCTATAAATGGAAATAAAGAGGAAAATCCCATAAGGAGAGCAAGCAATACCGAAAGCGGGGTCTGGAAGATAAGCAGGCAAATAAAGACCAGAATCCCCATGATTATTCCGTCAATTAATCTCACAACAATATAGTCCCTGAAAATATTCTTGGCCTTGTTCGTGAGCCACACGACTCGTGAGTAAATCTTGTCCGGAAGCCAGGTTTTGAGAATATGCCTGAGTCTTGAAACGTGTTTTTCTTCACCGAGAAGAAAGTAAAGGGAGAGAAAAAGACCGATAATGAAGTTTTTTGCTTCGGTCAGTACCGTCATAGCCGATGAAAATAAACCTGGAAGTGAATCGGTAAGTGCTTTACCGACAGCTGACAGAATACTGTCGAAAAGCTCACGTACGTCCTGTTTGACGGAGCTTGAATTGGCAGACAGCATAAATCCCTGGTTATCACGGAGGGTGAAGGCAAAAACGTTGTCGGTGACATTTTTTCTGAGATCGGGAATTATATCGTAATAGACGTATACGTATTCTCCGCTTGACTCACCGATAAACTCAGCAGTTTTGTTCTGAAAAGCGTTTATATATTCCGTAAGGCTCTTGCGGAAGGTGTCATAATTATCAATAATTTCAGGTATAACCGCGACCGCAAAAAGAGAAACAACGGCGATGACTGTTACATATACGATTATCACGCTGAGTAAATGTCTAAGTCCGGCTTTTTTTTCTTTTTTGTTCCGCAGGATTCTGTTTTCGGTAAATTTTACGAGAGGATGGAGAAGAAATGTAATTGCAAAACCGTAAAGAATTGGTTTGATCACTTCAAAAACATACGAAAAAAGGACGGGAATATAACCGATATTCACTCCGATAATAACGCAGAGCACACAAAAAAGAGCAACAATAAGGATATACGCCGCAACTGTATTACGTTTTTCGTTAGGTTCGAAAAATTTCAATTTTTTCCCACCTCCCGACTGCTGTCTTCGTTTTTGATTTCAGAATCAGGTTTTGGATTATCTGTGTCGTTTCCGGTCCCGAGAAAATTCGAGTCTGGTTTGTCTTTGGATTTTTCTCTCTTTTCTTTTTTCAGTTTGAGGTGTTTTTTCAACTTGCCTTTGTTTTCCGGTTCTGCGATGCTGTCCGGATGCCGTATTACTTTTTCACCAGAAACACTGTCGGGTAAAACTTCCTGCTTTGGCGACGGCATAGATTTTCCGGTCATGATTTCAGAGCCCGAATCGGATTCCTGAGCATTTTCGTCAGAAAAAGCACAAACTACTGCCTCAGCACTGACATCCTCAACTGATACGGTTAAGGTGGTGTCCGGTCTGTTAAAAGGGTCACAAATATCGGAGCCGGCAAAGTCATCATCCTCGTCCGGAAGTTTTTTGTCTGAAAATGTAATGTTCTCTCCGACATCTTCTGACGCATGATTGCTTTCACTAATATCCGTTTTTTCTTCGTCGTATTCATCCGACTGTGTGTCTTCGGCTCCGGAGTTACGCGCCTGCTTTGATTTTTCCTTTTTTTCGGTTGCAACAGTAATTATTTTTCCTGCTATGGCAAAAACCGGTACAGCTATCACCATTCCGACAACCCCGAAAAGTCCGCCCATTACGGTAATGGCTATTATGACGAACATTGCGGGAAGACCCGTGGAGTTTCCGAGGATACGCGGGGCAATGAAGTTTCCGTCGATCTGCTGTATTGCAAGTATAATGAGAACAAACCAGATTGCTTTGATAGGGTCTGCGATGAAAATAAATATAAAACTCGGGATACCGCCGATAAACGGACCGAAAATCGGAATAATGTTTGTGCAGGCGACCAGCACACTGATAAGCGAAACATAGGGCATCCTGAAAATCAGGAGAGCAATGGCGGTGAGCACGCCGACGATCAGCGCGTCGGTGAGTGTTCCTATGATGTATTTTCCGAACGTTTTATCGGTATATGCAACAGCGCTTTTCAGACGTGCAATCTGCTTTTTGTTAAGAAAAACGTTAAGAAGCTTATTTGTCTGTGCGAAAAGAAGTTCTTTCGAGCAGAGAATGTATCCTGAAAACACGAGTCCTACTACTATGTTTTTCAGTTGTACGGCAAGTGAAGCGAAGAATCCCATGATTATCGGAGCCGAATTCTGTACAAGGTCATAAAGAGCTTCAATAAGCCCGGTTAAAGGCGATTCAAAGGTGGAAAGGTCGACGGTTTCCATAATCTTCCGGACTATCGAGGCAAAAAACTCCGAGCGCTGTGAGACACTTTCCAGCCAATCTTTCAAAGATCTGGTATACAGCGCGAGATTTGACTGTAAATCGGTGAAACTGTGAGCGAGCTGAGGGACGACCATATATATAAGAAGTCCGAAAACGGTCAGGAAAATAAAATAAGTGGAAAAGACTGAAATACCCCGTCTTACAACTCCGTGACGGATTTTTCTGAAAATCTTTTTTTCAAAGAAATTCAGGACAGGTGAGAGAATGTAAGCAATGACGCAACCATAGAGAAGCGGGGAAATGACATCGATCAACCAGAGGACGCCGCCCCATACCGAACGTATATAAACCCCGACAAAGGCGAAGAAAATAACGACGGCGGAAATACCGGCGGCATAAATTGCGTAGGTAGTGTATTTTTTATTCCAGTTAATCTTCATAGATCCGCCTCCCGCAAAATTTTTCACTGCTACAAGTATTCTATAACATAAGAGAAGGAATGTCAACAGATAACATTTATTTTTTTCATATAATTTACTTTTCACTACGGACAGACAGTATAAACGCAAGGGATGAAAGATATAATATAACGAAACTGGAATAAGAGGAATAACGGTATGGAAAAGAATACATTGCTGAAAAAGCTGTTGTCGGCGTTGTTAGCGGCGCTTGCTATCTGGTTGATACTTAAATATCTGGTTTCGTTGTTTCTGCCGTTTATTATTGCCATTATCATTGCTTTTATTTTGAAGCATCCTATCAATCTGCTGAGTTCCAGGTTGAAAATAAGCAAAAAAATATTAAGCGCGGTTTTTCTGGCAGTCATCCTGGCTTTTTTTTCATTCGTCACGTTTTTGTCAGTCAACAGACTGCTTATCGAAATCCAAGGTCTCCTTATTTCTGTAAGTGAAAATTCCGACGAATATGTAAACAGGATATTTTCATACATTGATTCGCTTGCGGAAAAGCTACCGTTTATCGAAGCGATAGGGGCAGATTTATCAGAAACTGTTTCGGAAGTGATAAAAAATACCGTGACTGAACTTACTTCACGTCTTCCGGGACTTGTAACCGATATCATTTCCATGCTTCCACATATTCTGATTTTTACCGTCGTGATAATTCTGTCGATTTATTATTTCAGCGCGGATTTTGATGAAATAGCGGTTAAAATGACAAGCTTGCTTCCGGAAAAGGTCAGGAAAGGACTCAGCAGATTCAAGGCGCGTCTTGCCGATACCGGAATAGCTTACCTCAAAGCTTGCCTTGTTATGCTGGTAATAACATATTTTGAGGTGCTGACCGGATTTCTTATGCTCGGGGTAAAATATCCTTTCATCTTTTCGCTGATTGTGGCGCTTGTCGACATGCTTCCGATATTCGGAGTCGGAACCGTTCTTGTTCCGTACGCTGTCTGGTGTAAAATAAACGGAGACACTTATACGGCCGTGGGTATGATAATAATATTTGCCGTGGTGACAGTGGTAAGAAGATTTATTGAGCCGAAGATAATCGGTCAGAGGATCGGTCTTTCCCCGATAGCAACACTTGTGGCGATGTATGTAGGGTACAGGCTTTTCGGACTTACGGGACTTTTCTTTTCACCGCTGGTGGCGATACTGATTTTACACGCGCTTCCGCCTGAGATTTCCGGGAAACTGGGGCTTTCTGACGGAGACGGGAATGATATTTTGAAATAAATGTAAACAAATGTAAGAACCTATTGACAAATCCGGATAAAAGGACTAAAATGTACGGGAAATAATAAGTACCTTTGCGTGCAGCGAAGGGAGGGATATAAAGTGGCAGAAGTAAGATTAAAGGATAACGAAACTCTTGACAGCGCGCTTCGCAGATTCAAGAGACAGGTTACCAAAGCGGGCATTCTCAGCGAAATGCGCAAAAGAGAGCATTATGAGAAACCGAGCGTAAAGCGCAAGAAAAAGTCGGAAGCTGCAAGAAAACGCAAATACAAATAATTTGTGTGACTGAGGATTCGGCGGTAAAAAATTCTGGTAAAAGACGGGGGCAGTCGCGTTGTGCGGTTGCCCTTTGTTTTTTTGATTCCGGCGAAACAGTCAATTCAGAAAAACGGAACGGTGGCAGGAAAACAAATGTTGAAAAAGAACGATATATTACAGGTTGAAGTGACTGATTTAAATCACGAAGGGCTCGGGATAGCGAAAGCCGAGGGCGTGGTCATATTCGTTCAGGCAGGAGTAACCGGAGATAAGGCGCTGGTCAAGATCATCAAAAGCGCGAAAAATTACTGTGTGGCAAGGATAGAGGAGCTGATCGAGGGTTCGAAGTACAGAGCGGAACCGGTATGCCCGTATTTCAAAAGATGCGGAGGCTGCGTATATCAGCACATTACCCCTGAATATGAAAACAAACTGAAAAAGATCAGAGTTGAAAACGAATTCAAGCGTTTCGGGATAACGGGGATAAATGTGGAAGAAATTGTTTCCGGTGAAATGCGCGGATACAGGAACAAGCTCCAATGTCCGGTTTCCGGAGACGGTGAGGTTGGCTTTTATGCAAGGATGACTCATGAAATAGTCCCGATTGAGAAATGCATTTTACAACACCGGCTTCTCGAACCGGTAAGCAGTCTGGTTTTCGCCTTTATTAAGAAAAATCCTGTCCGCGGGCTTCGTCACCTGTATTTCAGATGCGCAGTTGGGACCGGTGAAGTGATGGTTTGCTTTGTAAGCCGGAGTGAAAATCCGTCAGATTTTTCGGGGATCACTGCCATGATCAAAGACAAATTGCCGCAGGTAACGTCTGTAATGCTTAACGTGAACGGAAGCGACGGAAACGTGATACTGGGAGATAAAACAGTAGTTTTGCACGGCAGGGGTTACATTGAAGACATTCTTTGCGGTAACAGATTCAGGATAAGTCCGCTATCGTTTTATCAGGTAAACCATGAAGTGACCGAAAAACTGTATGCTTGTGCGGCGGAGTTTGCCTGTCTGAAACCGACCGATAAACTGCTTGACATGTACTGCGGTACAGGAACAATAGGTCTGTGTATAAATTCAATGACGCCAGTTGCAGAACTTACCGGAACTGAAATAGTAAGTCAGGCTGTTGATGACGCAAAGACAAACGCGCAAATCAACGGGGTAAGCAACGCGGAATTCATCTGCTGTGACGCAGCGGATTCGGTACCGCAGGGATACGACGTGATAATCTGTGATCCGCCGAGAAAAGGACTGAGTGAAAAAACGGTAACCGCAATATCAGCTGCAAGACCTGAGCGTATTGTATATATTTCGTGTTCTCCCGATACCCTTGCAAGGGACTGCGTCAGATTCATTTCCTTTGGATATAATATAGAAAGAGTGAAAGCGTTCAATATGTTTCCGAGAACCGGTCACGTCGAGACAATAGTGTTGCTACAAAGAGAAACCTTGTAGAAATCCTTAGATTTAGGCACTTTTCCCGCCATGTG
>CALWJW010000040.1 GCA_944381095.1 uncultured Clostridia bacterium
ACTGATCGCACTTGCCTCCGTTCCAGGCGCCCTCAAACGAAAAAGTCCCGGGACTTACCGATGTCGGTTCGGCAGTTTTGCAGTGGTGCGGTCCGAGAAGATTGCGGTTGCTTGAATAAAGGGTGAGTACAAGTTTGTTCAGACCCTTTTTCAAATGCCCTGACAAGTCAACAGTGTCATAAAACATATATGTACCCGCAGCTTTTCCGTTGACCGTTATACCGCATACAGAAAATCTTCCGTCAAGTTTAAGCAAGGCAGCTTTTCCCGGAGTATAGTTATATTCGGTTTCAAGGCAAAGCTTCCCGGCAAAGAACGGATAACCGTCGGCGGTGATATTGGCGGAATCTACGGTTTTTCTGCTCGGTGCAATACTGAAAACTGATTGGGCAGGATATCTGAGCGCGTTGTTTTCGCAGGGAACAAACAATTTTTTGTCTGTCTTTACCGAAAAATCACCAACCAGATAGCAACATTCGATTTCAGTGTCAAAATTAAGACAATTCCTAAGACTCTCCATTACGTTTCCGTAAAGAACGTGATAAACATATTCATTTTGCCTGTAATTCATTTTCAGAATAACTGAATTTTTTCCTCTTTTTACATAGCCGGCAATATCGGTTTTACTGAAATTATCGTCCCACCAGGTAAGATCTGATATTTTCACAGCGCTGCCGTTGACTGTAAGTGAATCAACTCCCGGTTTTTCAAAAGCAAAGAAAAGTTTATCGGGAGAAAACGTAGCTTCAAAGCTGAATTTCAGCCATAATTCACCGGAATATCTCTGATAGAGAAGATTGTCACGTATCTGCTCAACAGGTCTCGGTTCTGTAAAGATTTTTCCGTCAAAAGAAAGTTCCGCCTTATCAAGAGTAAGCATATTGTCCGGATTATTTATTATCTTCATTTTCCGGTTGAGATGGATATATTTATCAGGTTCAGACGGAATAAAAGGAAGATAAGGGATATCAGCTTCGATAAAAGCCCACTCTCTCGAAGAGTCAAAATCAAGCAAGATTTCTGTCGTACCGCACTCTTGTCTTGCTTTCAGCGGTTTAAGAGTGAGGTCGGATAAGTTAAGTGCCGCAAGATTTTTACTCGTTCTGATTTTCAGCAGACAGTTACGGAAAGTTTTTTTACTGAGATTTGTGAAGAAATAAATATTTCCGTATTCCGAATTTCTTGCCGTTGCCGAAATTTCCGGTATATTTTTTCCTTGCGTGTCCGAAAGTGTGTATTCCAATGAGTTTTTCAGCTGATCAAAAACGGCGGAGTCGCTAATGTCGGGCTTGTTCGACAGAAAAGCAAACACGTCATTTTCGGCTGTTTTTCCGTCTACAAGGGATGGAAGGTGCTTTTTATAAGTGTAAATCAAACCGCCGTTATCGCTGTAAGCTTTCAGCAGGGAAACGGTACTATTGTCAAGTGTATCAAGCGCCGGTATAATCACTTTGTCATAACTGCATTTTCCGATTATGAATTTTCTTCCCTCGACTTTTCCGAAAAGGTTTATAATTGATTCTTCGCCGAAATGATAACCTATCTGATTTTGCGAAAGCCTGATGAAAAGTTCATTGAAGTCGTTTGCAAGATTTTTTATTTTAGATTCGTTATCACGGCGGTAATCGAGCCAAGCGCTGTGAATCGGGTGAATTATCAGCACATCGGCTTTTTCCGAGCCTCTTGAAAGAAGATAACCGAGATTGTTGAAATAACGGTTGAAATCACCGAGCTTGTCCTGCCAGGTTGAGTGTTTGGAGTAATGCGCCGGGTAGTCACGTTTTCTCTGACCGCGTTCGGAATAAGGGTAGAGATGCTGGCACATGACGTTGACTCCGCCTGTATATTGGAGTTCCGCAATATGTTTGAGTTCAGACGGAGAAACGTCCCAACCGCAGCAGGCAAACATTTCGGAAAGAGCTTTTTTCTTTCCGAGCTGTTCGCAGACCGATCCGAGCTGTTTGGGAGCCATAGGAGTCTGTAAACCTCTGCCGAGGTAATCGATGCCCGGAATATGCTGATACATATAAAACGGCATAACTGAGCCGCAACACATCATCTGACCTGCAAGCGACGACTCTTCGATTCCGTGACCGGTTATCTGTATTCCGTTTGCCTCGGCATAATCATAAATTTTTTTTGCAAAATTCGACATGAATTTGCGGTGAAGCATTTTGTTGTAATCGTACAGATAAGAACGGTAACCGTCAAAATCGGTAAACAGAGCAGGCAGGGCATCAAAAACAGAATAACCGTACTCCTCTTTAAACCACTTGTCCATATATTTTGAATATGGAGTAGCATATCTGTAATACTGCGGTTCGTCGGTAAAGAAGCCCGGCATTGCCTTTCCGAAGTCGTCTCCGAGTTTTTCTTTGTATTTTTCGTGAGTTTCTTTTATGAATTTTTCTGTAATATCATCTCTCAAAGTGTCAACGTAAGAGCTGTCTGCAAAGCATCTTACAATAAGATATTTTTCTGTGCCGGCAGTTTTCTCATTGACTTTCAGCGGTCTTTCAGTGCCTTTCAGCGCATATACGGCAATAATGTTTTTATCCGGCGCAGGAAATTCGGCGGTAAACTGAGCTTTCAGGTAAAGCGCGAAATTGTCGCTGTCTTTCAGAAGTTTGCCGCCTGCAAACCCGCTTGGCCAGCCGTTTTCATCGTAAGCCCACGCCTGCATACCGAGTTTTTCTGCCTCGCGTACACAAGTTTTGACAGCTTTGAACCAGTCAGAGGACATATAGGCGGTTTCAAGTCCGCAGCGGGCGTGCATGAAAAATCCGTTCATGTTCAGATCTTTCATATTACGTATCTGCTTTTTCAGTCCGGATGAAGTAAGTTTGTCGTTCCAGCTCCAGAAAGGAAGGCTTCCGTAGCTCCGGGAATTGTCTTTGATATCGCTGACAAGTTTATTCATATGAAATCCTCACTTTTGATCTTTAAATAAATTTCAGTACATTCAGAGAAACGAAATACAGGATAATAAGAAATGAAAAGCTGAAAAGCGTAAATGTTTTCAAAAACGAAAGGGCTGAGTTTTTATTGAGTGAGACATAGGATCTGAAAGTAATAAGGCTCGCCAGTGAAGCGATAAGAGTGCCTGTACCGCCGATGTTGACGCCGATAAGAAGCGCCTTGTAATTATCCGTGAAGTTTGAAAGAAGGATAGCTGACGGTACATTGGAAATGAACTGGCAAGAGATGACAGACCAGAGAAGGGTGTTTTTCTGAAGCAACGACGACAGCAGGGAGTTAAGAGCGGGTATTCTTGAAAGGTTTCCTGCCGCGATGAAAAAGAAGAAAAAGGTGAAAAGCAGTGCGTAGTCTACCTTTTTGAGCGCAGACCTGTCGGTGACGAAGATCAGAAGAAGAATAACGGGAAATGCAATGGCATAGGGGATGACTTTCATGAACATCAGTATGGCTGCGACAAACAGAGCTGAGTAAAAAACGGCTCTTTTTTTGCTGGCGACTGAATCCGAGAAACCGGAAACAGAAAGCTTTGTTGCCGGAAAAAGAAAACATGAAAGTGTGAGCATAAGGAGTGCAACGGCGAAAGGGACAGACATTATCTTCATGAATTCAAGGTTACCGATGTTGTAGTAATTATAAAGATAGATGTTCTGTGGGTTACCGAAAGGAGTAAGCATGCCTCCGAGGTTGGCTGATATATTCTGAAGCACGAACAGCTTTGCCATATACTTCTCATTTGAGGTGTAATGCAGAACGTAGTAACCGAGCGGAAGAAAAGTAAGCAGAGCCATATCGTTGGCGATTATCATGGAACCGATAAAAGTGATATAGATAAGTGCCAGCACAGAGCTTCTCAGATTACCGGTAAGCGCGACGGTCTTGCACGCAAGCGCCGAAAAGAAACCGATATTTCTCAGGGCACATATTACCGCCAGTGTGGAAAACAGGCAGATGATAAGCTTATAGTCAACGTAGGAGGCGTAGCCGGCATCCGGCGGGACTATCAGGGAAGTAAGTAACGCGACTGCTACCGCAATGGTGAGCACTGCGTTTTTGTGGATGAACGTGTAAACGCCATAGGCGGCGCTGTGGAGAAATTGCCTGAAACTATGGTGACTTAGTGAATGTGAGTCGGAAGTCATGGTTATTGTGCGAGTCCTTCTGTTTACTTGGCGGATTTTTCCGCTATTGATTCAAGATAATCTTCGTAAGTTCCGAGGTAGTCTTTGTTGCAGTCCGGTGTAACGCAGATGATACGGTTTGCGACAGTGCTGACGATCTCATAATCGTGCGAAGAAAAAAGTATAACGCTTTTGTAATCTGAAAGACCGTTGTTGACAGCTGTAATTGATTCAAGGTCGAGATGGTCGGTCGGCTGATCGAGAATAAGGACGTTTGCACCTTTGAGCATCATGCGTGAAAACATACACCGCACCTTTTCTCCTCCGGAAAGTACGTTTACGGGCTTATAGACGCTGTCTCCCGAGAACAGCATCCTTCCGAGGAATGAGCGGAGGTAGGCTTCGGTCTGGTCAGACGAATAATTTCTCATCCAGTCGATGATAGATTCGGTGTGACCGTTAAAGTAAGATGAATTGTCATGAGGAAAGTAAGAAACTGAGGTACTGATCCCCCATTTATAACTCCCGCCGGTCGGCTCGATCTCACCGCAAAGAACGGAAAACAGTGCCGAAACCGACATTTCATTACCGACAAAAGCTATTTTGTCGTCTTTTCCGACAGTAAAAGAAAGGTTTTTGAATAGCGTCATACCGTCTTTTTCGTAGGTAAGATCTGTAACTGTAAGAATATCCTTGCCTAACTGGCGGTCGATATCAAAGCCGATGAACGGGTAACGCCTGCTTGAAGCGGGAAGTTCTTCGACGGTGATTTTTTCAAGGAGCTTTCTGCGGGAGGTTGCCTGTCTTGATTTTGACTTGTTTGCAGAGAAACGGGCGATAAAGGATTGAAGTTCCTTGATTTTTTCCTCGTTTTTCTTATTCTGCTGTTTGATCATTCTCTGTATAAGCTGACTTGATTCATACCAGAACTCATAGTTTCCGACATACATTTTGATACCGTTATAGTCGATATCAACGATGTTTGTGCAGACATCGTTGAGAAAATGTCTGTCGTGCGATATTACCAGAACTGTGCCGAAGTAGTCGGCAAGAAAGTCTTCAAGCCATGCGACGGCGGGCAGGTCAAGACCGTTAGTCGGCTCGTCAAGCAGGATTATGTCCGGGTTTCCGAAAAGTGCCTGTGCGAGCAGGACCTTTACCTTTTCACTTTCTTTTATGTCAGCCATTTGCGAGTAGAGCATTTCAGACGGAAGTCCGAGTCCCTGAATAAGTTTTGAGGCGTCGCTTTCGGCCTCCCATCCTCCGAGTTCGGCAAATTCTCCTTCAAGTTCGGAAGCGCGCAGTCCGTCCTCTTCGGAGAAATCTTCCTTTGCGTAGATAGCTTCCTTTTCTTTCATTATCTCGTACAGGTGCATATTACCCATTATAACGGTATCAAGGACGGTAAACTTATCATATGCGAAATGGTCTTGTTTGAGCACAGACATTCTTACTGTATCCGGAATAGTGATATCGCCGGTCGACGGTTCGAGTTCGCCGCAAATCAGCTTGAAAAACGTTGACTTGCCGGCGCCGTTTGCCCCGATTATACCGTAGCAGTTTCCGGGGGTGAATTTCAGATCGACGTTTTTGAACAGTGTCTGACCGCCGAAGTGAAAACTCAGGTTATTAACTGTAATCATTCTAAAAAACCTTTCATATAATTGTTTGAAAAAGGAGTATTATCGGCAGAAATGTCGGAATATCTGCGTTTGATTTACGTTTTGTCGAAAACGGAACCTCCGAAAATATCGTATCCTACGATCAGGGGAAAATCCTTGAAAGTCATTTTTTTTACCGATTCACAGCCGAGCTCGTCAAAAGCGATGACGTCACAGGAGGTAATGCTCTGAGCGGCGACCGCTCCGGCACCTCCCATAGCGCATAGATAAAGAGAACCGTTTTCGGCAGACAGCGAGCGGACTTTGTCTGAACGCGGTCCTTTACCGATCGTTGCTGCAAGTCTGAGTTTCAGCAGTTCAGGCATAAAAATGTCCATTCTTGAAGAGGTGGTAGGACCGCATGATCCTATCGGCATACCCGGTTTTGCCGGAGTGGGACCGCAGTAATAGATAACGGCATCGTTTATCTCAAAAGGTAGCTGCTTTCCTTCGCGAAAAAGCTGCACTATCTTTTTGTGAGCGGCGTCTCTGGCACTGAAAACCGTCCCGGAAAGCAAAACTCTGTCGCCTGCTTTTAGTTTTCCGGCAGCCTCCCTTAAATCCGATGTGTTGACTTTAATATTGTTTATCAAAACCAGCCTCCGTGCGGGATTTTCCTCAAAATTTTCTATAATTATATCACAACGCAAAAAGAATTGCAACAGAAAAAATAAATTTAATAAAAAAGTCGATAAATATTTTTTACGGTGAAGCACTCGGACTACCGAATCCGACAAATTTTTAATCAATGCAATGATATACTGTCAGCTGAAAAGAGGTGAGAAATTGGAACAGGTAATATATGCGGATATTCTGTTTCTGATAGATATCAGCATGGACTTTCTTTCTCTTTATCTGACGGCGACTTTTTTAAAAGTACGTTTCCGCGCGATAAGTTGCATTGCGGCAGCGGTAATAGGCGCGCTGTTTTCAGTCATATCAGTAATAACAAAAAGCGAACATATATTTCTGTCGGTAGCTGTTTCACTCGTAATGTGCCTTATTGCTTATTTCGGTTCCGGAATAAAAACGGTGATACAGACATTGATTGTCTTTTATGTGGTAAACCTGATGCTCGGAGGAGCCATGACCGTGATATTTGAAGCTTTCAACCGACTGGCAGACAAAGGAACAATATTTTTCTATTACGGCAATGTGAGCGCATTAAAGGAAAATTTGCCTCCGATGATATTTATGATCGGGCTGGCTGTTCTGCTGATAATCAGTAAAGCGGTCATTAGGATTTACACCAAAAGGCCGAAGGGACAGATAGTAAAAGCAAAGATTACCGCATGCGGTACAACCTGTGATTTTGTTCTGGCAGAAGACAGCGGGAATCTTCTTACGGAACCCATAAGCAACCAACCGGTAATATTTCTTAAAGAGTCCGCTGTGGAAAAATTCGGCAATGCGGAACTGACATCCGCAATGAAAATGAAGGATGCCGTCTATAAGGGAGGATTTAAAGGAAAATGCCGTATAATCGTTTACAGAACCGTAAGCGGACGTGACATGAGCATTTGTTTCCGACCTGACAGGATAAGAGTCGGCAAAAAAGAATGCGCGGCATGGATTGCGATAGGAAAAAATCTCGGCACTGACGGAACTGACGGGATAATACCAACTGTACTTGTATGAAAAAATACTGAAAAAAAGAGGAGAGGTAGCGGAATTGAGAAAAGAGGATAAGATAAGCGAGTTTTTCCGGATGCTGAGAAATGGTATTGTAGGAGAAGGGGAAGTAAATTATATTAACGGGTCGGAAAGCCTTCCTCCGCCGCTGAGTGCTGAGGAAGAAGCGGAGATAATTGAGCAGATAGGGTTCAGCGACAGTGCGCGGGCAAAGCTGGTAGAGCATAATCTGCGGCTTGTAGTATACATAGCGAAAAAATTTGAAAATGTGGAATCGGATATTGAGGACCTGATTTCAATAGGAACGATAGGACTGATAAAAGCTGTGAATACCTACCGTTCCGACAAAAACATCAAGCTTGCGACGTATGCGTCGAGGTGTATAGAAAACGAGATACTTATGTACATAAGAAAAAACGCCGGCAAAAAGTGTGAAGTATCAATAGACGAGCCGCTCAGCAACGATTTCGACGGCAATGAGCTGCTTTTATCTGACGTACTGGGAAGCGATGAGGAACAGATCTACAAAGACATAGAAGCATATGAGGAAAAGAAAACGATAAAGGAAGCACTTGAATCGCTGAGCAAGAGGGAACGCAAGATAATAATGCTGAGATTCGGTCTGAACGGCAGCAACAAAGAGCTTACGCAGAAGGAAGTAGCGGATATGCTGGGTATATCCCAGTCGTATATATCGAGACTTGAAAAAAAGATAATATCCAGGCTTAAAAGCGAAATAGCAAGCAAAATCTGAAAAACGATAAGTTGATAAACAGTGTCGGTTGGCAAGCAGACCGTTTTTATGCATATATATCCGACTTATCATTTTGCTGCACGCAGATAAATCAAGGGCGCTCCGGTCAATTTCAGACAACCGGAGCGCTCTTGATTTATAATTTACAATGTTCAAACAATTTTTATTTTCGGCAAAAAGTAAAATACCGGAACTCAGAATAATAGGTTACTATGTATCTTTTCAACAGCCTACCGGACGACGGTAATGCAAAAATCAAAGCCGGATGCAAAAGCATGAATTATATATAATAAGATTCAGTGCTTTTGAAGTCTTACAGCTTTACCGTTCAGTTTTCCGGATTATTCCGGTAAGCAATAAAGATAACAGGCGTTTTTCCGATTTCGACTGTGTATGGCAGCAGACCTTTGTTTACGATAGCCATTAACTGAGCCGGAACGTATGCGTTCAAGGCTGATTCGCTGTAAAATAATTCAGCGCAGTCCACGTGACCAGGCACTTTGTTTTTATGCGAAGAAATAAGTTCTGAAAGTTCTTCATTAAGCATACCGTAGACTTCTTCATTGATTTTGACGGTAACCGGGTCCCACACTTTGACTTCATCAAAAGTAAACGCGGGAACATCAAGTATGGCACGGCCGTTTTTATCTCTTTTCACAACATGCAGTTTTTCAAATTCGGGAATCAGTTCATCAGTCAAGTGGGGTGAAAACTTGACGTTACACGGCAGTAAAGACGCATAAAATTGCAGAACTTCAAGAAGCGAAATCTTGTATTTGAAGTTTGAATACGCCCAGTGAGTGTCACCGAAAACAGATTGGTAGTCGAACATCTGACATATCTTTTTACCGTCTTCACGGTCACGGTAATTCACCTCGACAGGACCGGAAGAATCATAGATGCTGTCAAAATTCCGAGTGTTGTCAAAAACGGTGGCGATAGCCAGCCATTGCCCCCCGTTCGGGCGTTTCGGCAAACATTTCAATCTGTCGTCAAAAGCGGGCTTGCATCTGATAATACAGCTACTCAGGGCTTGTCTTATCAGAAGCAGTATAAAAGTAGCCTTTTGTTTTTCGGACAGGTCTGAGAATTCCTTGCGTTCGGTAAGCGGTAAAATGTTTTGCCAGACTGTATTCCAGATTTTATCGGCATACTTGTCCGCGACAGCTTCCTGCCTTTTAACATCCCCGAACGAATCTTCATACTTTCGCATAAAACAGCGTGTATACACAAGACCTCCGCTTGTTCTGCCCATGAGCTCGCCTTTTACCAGATTGTCGATTGCAGGTTCAAGATAAGCGCACGGCATACCCATTGTTTCGGCAAGCTCTTTTACAGAAACGGGCTTGTCATAAGAGAGTATAAGTGCGTTTTGCTCAACAGGTGAGCTTGCAAGAGAAAAAGGTTCACCGCTCTTTCCGCATCCTCCCCATATAGATAATGACAGTTCTTTCGGTGAATAGCTTGCTTCTGAATATTTTTCCATAGACAGTAATTTTTCTTTTATCTGACTCCGTGCGCTTGACAGCCTTGATAGGACAGTTCCCCGCGATATTCCGAGTTTGGCGGATATCTGTTCGGTACTCATGCCTTTTATGTAATGCATGACGGTTACATCCCGGTAAATTTTGATCAGTCTTCCGATTTCACGCCGTACTGACTCATATTCTTCGGAAAGTGAATTTTCTTCCGACGGATCATAAAAAGTATCATTTTCAGGCAGTACGGAGCTAAACGTTTCCGTGCGGTATTTTTTCCTTAACCAATCGTTATATTTGTGATTGAGAATCGCGGAAAGATAAGCTTTCGGATTGCGGATCTCGGTTTTATTTCTTATTTTGACAATAAATGCTACAATACTATCCTGTATTATCGCTTCTATGTCCTGAGAGTAACCGTACTTTTTTAGTGCTGTTTCGTAAAGATATTGCAGATAATCCGCGCATTGTTTGTCGGAAATTGTATCACGGTCAGACAAAAGATATCTCCTTTCCGCCTTACGGCTTTTGCCTGTTAAGTCGTTCTGAAAAGACTTTGATTGGCGGTTTTATTGAAAATTTTTCAAAAATTTTATTTAGAACTCAATTAAAGACATAAAGGACAAAGTCACAAACACCGTTTTTTTAATTTTACCGTTATATTGTCAAACCTATTGTAGCAAAAAGTTTCCGAAAAGTAAATGTAAAAAAACAATTTAAACAGATTTAAAATAACAGACTTCTGTTCTGAATAAAAATTAAGCTTGATTTTGATGAAGAAGTGGTGAAAAATTTGTTTTTATTGACAGAATTGTAAATAGGTGGTATAATACGGTTGCACGGAAACTAAATCGTAAAGTTTAAATATCCGTTGGATTTTTCTTAATAACAGTAAAAGTATCGCTTTGATATAAAATCATTTGAATCGTAGCGGAGGGAAAAATGAAAAAAATGTTCAACAAGTCAATATTGCACGGTTTTTTGTTTGCGTTTTCTTATAGCTATATCGGTTACATTTGTTTAATTTCATATCTGATTTCTTTCAATTTAAGATATACTTATATTCCTTATGTAAGTTATATACTTGAAAAAATTGTTGAAGTGACATTGGTTGGCTTTCCTGTAAACTTTGTGATCATTAGCATACCGGTATATTTTCTGCTGAGACGCCGTACGCAAAATAAGACATTATATACGTGCAGCGCAATGTTTTTCAGTATACTGTTGCAGATACCAATGTACTTCTTAACCGCCGAATCAATGCCTGATTTCAACAGTTGGGTTGGTAATTTCGGACGTGTATTTACTTTTTATGGGTTATTTGCTGTGCTCCTGGCGATAATTTTAATCTGCACAGCAGATATAATCGTACGAATGGTGAGACAGCACAAAGCAAATATTCCCGGAGTTGTGTCTGCGTTAATGTCGCTGTTCCTGACTTTCTCTTTCATAATAGTATATTTAAAGCTGGAAAGCATTAATTATTTTTGATTTTTACCGATTTATCTTTTAAAAAACTTAAATACAAGCCTTTTCCGTGGTATTTTCACCGGGAGAGGCTTGAATAATAAAGAGCAGTAATAAATGCTTGGTGTGCATTTGTTACTGCTCATTTTTGATTATCGGGATATTATCGGTCCTGATCAGATCATCTTCTTAAACTCCTAGCCGCAAATACCTGTAATTTCAGTCATACCGCTGTCCGGGACGATATCCACAAGGATATAACGTCTTCCGGTTGCTTCCTCATGTACGTCAATCACGGTGTCGTTATACATAGCCTTATCCCACGTCACCGGTGTGTAGAGTTTCACAGTCAAAGGCATATCGCATATTTCGTTGTCTTCACCGTCTGTAAGTGTGACTTTGATTGTGCCTCCCTGATATACAGTAGAGAGTTTTGCAGTTGACCATTCTCTGTAATATTTTGTAGCGTCATTTATTGTGGCGACCCATACATTTTTGTCTTCCGTGTAGCCGAAGAGGGCATCTGCATTTGCTGTTGTAATGTAATGACCCGTTGTCTGATCGTCTCTTATGTTGTGAATGCAGAAGCAGGCCCAACCGTTCTGATCAATGGCGTGATCGATATAAGCTGTCCAGTTTTCAATTCCGTTTCCTGAATTGTCCCCCGGTCCGTCTTTTACCATAAACGCCGGTATATTCAGACGCTGATCCGCAGTTACGAATTTTTCCGGAAGTACCACTTTACTGGCTGAATCAGAAGTATTTTGTACTGTAAATGTTGAGCGCATTCCGAGAATCTCACCGTCCGCATACGCTTTATCTATTACGCTCTTGAAAAAAGCGTAATACGATGGATAGGCTGTTCCGTTTACGGTGACAGTTCCCATCTGTACACCTATTCCCGCGTTAATGAATGTAGTGGTACTCATTGAGGGGTAAAGGTAACTGGGGAAGAGGTCTTCAATTACCTGATTTGCGCCG
This sequence comes from uncultured Clostridia bacterium, assembly GCA_944381095.1. Classification (GTDB taxonomy): domain Bacteria; phylum Bacillota; class Clostridia; order Oscillospirales; family CAG-272; genus SIG673. The sequence goes on from CALWJW010000040.1 coordinate 12,071, forward strand.
TACATTTCCTTTGTACTGCTTCCGACAGGCATCGTTGCTGTTTTTATGTTATTGCTGTTGTCAACATAGGTAAACGTTCCTCCGTCGTCATTCTGTCCCCAATAAGCGTGCGTATCTGTATGATTGACTATCTCGGCTCTGCGGTCTGCGCTGTCGAGTATATTTTTCCAGAAGGTCACTGCATCGTTTTTGACAGTGTAAGTGTACCTGTCTCCGTCCATTACGTATTGCAGTTTACCGTCTTCACCTTCTTCGGTATTGAAAGTAACGAAATTCTTGGTGGGAATAGCGAAACTCAGATTGAGGTAGCTGTATTTTCCGAGCATTTCTGCGGCAAATGAACCGGTTTTCTGATCGCCGTCATCTATGACATATGTTACGGTAGCGTCGGTGCCGTTTTTGTTGACGATTGAGTTACCGGAAGTGTTCAGTACTCCCGTAAGGTTGAAAGTTACATAATAATCAGTTACGCTTGTTCGGTCTCCGCCCGTCACTCTTATGCGGATTTTTACAGAAGAGAGCGTTTTTTCCGTTTCGGTAATCTCAACCGAGGCGACACGTGAAACGGTTTTGCAGGTTATTTTTCCATAGCCTGTATTTATGTTCAATGTGGAAGTATAACTGAGTTTGGAAGTATTGAAGCCGCTGATAAGCGAACCATTCAGATAAATTGCCGAAAGACCTGTTTCACTCATATCTTCATCCCCGTAAGAATCTCTGTTCGCAATATAATCGGTGTAGCTCTCATTTTCTATTACCAGGGCTTTTCCCGACTCTGAAATATAATTCCAGAAGCTGTTGAACCCGTCCGGAATATTTCCTTCGAGAACTATAAACAGGCTGTCAGAACAACCGTTAAACGGTGAATTAAGGTATTCGGTGTTGGCGGGAATTGAAGTTACCGAATGCGGCAGATATATGAATTCAAGTCCGGAACACTTATAAAACGCAGCATTTCCGATTTTACTTATGTTTTTTCCCAATATGATCTCACGGATACCTGTGCAGCCGTAAAAGGCGTTCGGAGCTATTTCTTCACATGAATCTGACAGTGTAACGCTGATCAGTGTTGACGGTACATATGCGGAGTTTGCGATATGACTCGGGGCGCCGAAAATAAAACCGAAATAGCGGTTCGAGGAGTCTACACTTCCGCCTGTGAAAGGCAGAGTAATGTTAACTGCGGAGACGCCTTTGAAAGCTCCAGCCCCAACCGAAACAAGGGTATCCGGCAAAGAGATATCGGAAATAACAGTATTTTCAAATGCGCTCTGCCCGATGACTTTAACTCTGGCAAAGTTGAAAGCTTCAAGGGAAGTGCAGTTTTTGAAGGCGTTGTTGCCGATATTGGTAACAGTGGCGGGAAGGTAAACATAAATGATGTCGTCGTTATCCATAAACGCTTCCGAAGCGACAGAAGTAACCGGCTTGCCGTCGTAAGTTGAAGGTATGACGACTGTATTACCACTTCCCTTATATCCGACTACTTCATAAGAACTTCCGTTGAGACGGTATTCTATACCGTCTGTACTGTATGTTCCGGCAGTTATTGTCAATGTCGCTGTAAGAGGAGAGGGAAGCTGATAATTTGCCGGATCTGTAACTGAAAAGATTGCTTTTACGGTATGTTTACCTATGCTGTAAGCGTTGTTTCCCTCATAACTCACTGAAAAACCTTTCTTTATCAGTGATGGGTCAATTGTAATGCTTTGTTCCTGTCCGTTGAAAGCAACGGTTTTATCAGTGAAAGCGTCAGCCGGGAGTTTAAGGGTGGCTTTATTTATTTTTAAGACCGCGGTTTTGTCTGCTCCCGAAATGTATTCACCGTTGAAATAAAATTTTGCCTTGACCGTATAAGTTCCGACGTTTGTTCTTCCGTTGCCTTCATAGACAACAGTGACGCCGTTCGGCAAATTTGAGTTGTTTATTACTATACTTTGAGGCATACCGGTGTATTCAACAGTTTTGCCTGTGAAATTTATATTTTTAAAATCATCGGCATCCGGTTGATTTTCAGTGTCATCAGGATTTTCGTCATCTTCTCCGGGCGTATCATCATCTTGGTTTCCGCCGGGATTCTGCTCATCGTCGCCCGGATTTTCCTCGTTTCCGCTCTCATCATTTCCGGTATCGGCACCGTCGCCGTTATCGTTTCCGGTGCCGTCATTTTCTCCGCCGGGTGTTTCTGTCGAGGGTGAATTTCCGTTATCTCCGCCGGGAGTCTCTGTTGAACCTGGGTTATCATCGGTATTTTCTTCATTTTTGTTAATATCCGGTTCATCCGGGTTGTTGGTGCAGGAAACTGTCACCATAGAAACCGTGACAATAAGCATAAAAATCAAAGTCAGTATAAGAAATTTTTTCATATTATATCTCCGTTCACCTGAAATACTTTGTACAGATCGAAAAATGAACAATGGTCAGTCCAGGTATTATTCCGAAATTTCCGGTAAGCAGTGACTTATGCGGCTACAAATCCGGCGTCAAGCTTAAATATTGCTACTGCGTGACCGGACACACCGTAAAGATTACCGGAAAAACAGGTTTTGATCACGTTTTCTTTGTCCGGTGAAAAAACATATGTTCCGTCCGGAGTAACAATTGTCGTATCAGAGAACGTAAATGTGCTGTCGTGTGATATTGACTGATTATAGGGAATAACAGTGCCGTCATCAAGCACGATCTGGGCATCTCCGAAAGCGTATCTTACCGTTATTGGCTCTGACACTTCGTCGGCGGAAAGTGTTACCACATTACCTGACAGCACGGCGGTAGCCTTATAGAAAATTCCGTCGCTTCCGGCTATTTCAAATCCGGTCGGGGTAACATCGTATTCGGTGCAAAGCTCCTGGTTGAATGTAAGTACAAGATTTTTTCCGTCAGACGTTACCGTCATGACCATTGGTTCTCCTGAATTCTCGTAATCAGGGATCATATAGATATTTTTAAGAGCTATATCCGCGGCGCGTTGACCGATCGGGGACTTTCTCGAAGGATGGGTGAAAACGCACGCGTCATAGTTAGCGTCGGCGTTATAATCTGCCTGTCTGAACGGAGTACCTTCGTTGAATGCCGAAACGAGATAACAGTTTTGGTCGTCGGAAGATGATTTACTTTGGGATGCCAGCATATCACATCCTGCCCAGGAGTTGACATGAAGCTGGAAAACAAGAACGGGTAACTCAACGTCACAGAAATTTGTTCTCATTGTTTTTTTCAGTGCGTCGAGATAAGTGTAATATGTATCTCCGAAATATGTGTCAGCACATCCCTGATACCAAAGCACACCTTTCACGCGGTAACCTTCCATAAACGACAGCATTCCGAAATAGTTACCGCAGGTAATGGTTTTGAAACGGCTTGTATAGTATTCCGAGTCCTTGACGGATGAGGGATATCTGCCGTTCTTGTCATAGAAATCCTTGTATCCGTAGTAGATATCGAGTTCATCCGGACTGTAACGGTCTTGCTCTTCCGGATAGAAATCCGGAGATATCCAGGTTTTTATACTGGTTCCGTTATATGAAGCATTTATTATCGCGATCGGGACGTCGCTGCCGAACTCAGTTGCAAGTCTGGTAGCCATTACATAAGCAATAGCCGGGATATCTCCTTTGGTCAGACTGTTGTTTTTATCAAGCGTGTCTGAGTTGACTTTCACCCAGACACCGGAACCTGATGATTTCTGCGTCGCTGTATTATGGTCGGCAATGAAAGCCCTGATATTATTGAAGTTATCGGCGTTTTCAAGGTATTCCTGGTAGTCTTCCATCTTATACGTTTCATATTCGGCATTGCTTTGTCCGCTTACAACCCAGACTTCACCTATCGCGACGTCGGTAATACTGATAGGTTCGGAAAATTCGCTCACGTCAGACTGTGTAACTGTAAGGGTAAGTCCGTAAGCGGCTTCCATCGGGTCAAAAGTAACACTCCAGTTTCCGTTTGAAACGGTAGTCTGTTTTGTTATTTCTCCGAGTTGTACAGAAATTTCAGCGCCGTTTGCGGAGCAGGTACCGAAAACATTTATCGGTGTGTTTCTCTGGAACACCATGCCGTTCTGGAAAATAGCAGGCATACGCACTGACGAATATCCTTCTCCGTCGGAAATTATGTATGTTCTCTCTGATTGACGTACAAGCAGGTAACCGTCCTGCACCGAAATATTTCCTTCCGGCATACTTCCGTCCGGCGTGATGATCTGATTTTTACCTGTGCCGTACATGAACAGAGTTGGATTGTTATCGCTGAGCGCCCCGGTGATTTCGGTTACTGAATCGGTAACGACGATATTTTTGCCGGAGTATGCGACTTCTGACGATGTAACATTACTTCCGTTTACTTCAACCGTGCCGGAAGTAGCGGATGAAACTGTATATCCTCCGTTCAGTTCACAGTCGTTGAGGACAACGTTTGCGTTACCGTTCACCACAAGGCATTTTGCCGGAATACCCTTTGTGTTTATGTCTGTAACGGAACAGTTGTTGAAAACTGCCGTTGCATTGCCGTATATACGTACAAGGTCTGTAACCATGCTTGTGAGAGGTTTGTTTACTTCATCGGTCGTAGTTGCATCTTCAC